>NZ_CP017243.1:300000-438379 GCF_001908375.1 Rhizobium etli 8C-3
GAGAGCTGCGGGTAAGGTGTTTGGACAGCGACGGCGCCGTCATGCACCAGTTGCGTTGCGTTTCAACCCCCACAATGTTGGTTGAACAAAAGGCGATCGAGCAACGCATCCGAAACGCAATCTATCTCCAGCGCACGTTCAGGGCAGGATCGAGCGCCTCGCGACGCGAACAGTTCGTCCCTCTCCTCGACATCGATTGCACCGGGCAGTATGTATCCCTCGTCGTCAAGATTGAATATTTCGGGCGCTTGGGCCCAGCATCTTGCATGACCTTGGCATTTGGAAGTGTGCACTATGACGCGCATACGGTACTCCATGTCTTTCCTCCTCTCAATTATCAGGACCAGTCCAGGATCAGATTCTCTATTCCAAACACGTGGCCCCCATAGGTGATGGGCGCCGTACCATCCTTGATACGGAAGTCAGGGATGCGCGACAGCCACTCCTCCAGGCCGATGACGATCTCTCGCCGGGCAAGGTGTGATCCAAGACAGCGATGGGGACCGTACGCAAAAGCGGTGTGGCGATTGTCTTCTCGTGCCAAATCGATCGTGTTCGGATTTTCGAATTCCACCGGATCACGATTGGCAATCATCGTGGCGCAGGAAATGTAGTCCCCCTTACGGATCGGCGCGCCTTCGAAATTGATATCTTTCGTCGCCACACGGATCATCTGCACGGTCGAATAGGCGCGAAGCAGTTCTTCGGCTGCGAGCACAATTCGATCCGGTTTGCTCCGCAGCAATTCCTGTTCTGTCGGATTGCGCGCGAGATAGGCCAGGTCAAAGCCGATCGCCGTTGCCACGGTGTCCAGTCCCGCGACGAATAGAAGCACGCCTATTCCATGGATTTCCTGGTCTCTCAACAGGCGGCCGTCGACCTTTGCCTGCACGACGAAGGTCATGAAATCGTCGGCCGGTTCTTTGCGGCGCATCGCTGCAAGTTCATCGATGAACGCCAAAATTGTTCGGGCGGCTGCGGTTCGTCTGATGCCGTCGCCGTGGAGCAGGTCCTTCCCCCAGCCCACGAATGTATTGAGGCGCTCATCGGATAAGCCGAGCAAACGGAGGAAGATACTAACCGCAAAAGGAAAGGCGAAGTCCGTCAAGATGTCGCAGCTTGTGCTCGACGCGGAAATCTTGGAAATCAACGCAATCGCCCGATCACGGACCGCCGGTTCAAGCTCCATTATCCGCCTGGGCGAAAGCAGCGGATTGAGAAGTGAGCGAAACACGCTGTGAGCCGGGGGGTCGAGTTCAAGCGGGATCAGCGGCCAGTTTTCGCCAAGCGCCGAGGCGAAAAGGCTCCGATGGCTGGAAAAGGTTCCGGTGTCCTGCAGCAATTTGCGTTGGTCCTGAGCGCGAACGATGACCCAGGTACCTCGGCCATCGCGCGTATTGCAGGGAGAATAAAAGATTCTCGGTCCATTATGGAGGCAAGCGACAGCTGCGTGCGGATCCCCATTTGGCATGCGCTCCATGCCGGGCGACGTGAACAGGCTGAAGTCCTTCACCATTTCGGGAGGGACATGTTCTGGAACCCTAATGGTAGCCACTGCTTTTCTCCTGTCATCAAAGCCCCTTCGCCGAGAACGAATTCTCCTCGGAGAGGGAGCGAGCAAAATCGTTGAGCGCCAGATTTCCAATCTCAGCAGCGCGAGGCGCCAATGACATGCGATGCAGCGATCAGATCGCCGTGCGGCTCGAAATCCACGCTGCTTTGTTGGCCGAAGTCGAAATTTCTTGGATGCCTCGCCCGCCCTTCCGGTCGACATCGGATTTTCACGGGTACCTCTCTTCCGGTAAATGCGTTCTGAGCACAGATGCATTTTGATTTCCTCCGCTCCATGGCGGTCACCAAAGAAACCGGCCGACAGTCCTTGCCGCCCCGCAAGAAGAACTTCAAAGTTCATGCCAATTTGATTGATTTGGCCGGAAAGAAATTTTTCAATTGCCTTTCAGCGCTTTGGCTCAAGGCAGAACAAAGATTGGCTGATCAAGGCCGTGTCGCGCATCTAACAAAACCCGACATCAGGTGCCGGATGCCATCTATTCAGGTGCGACTTTTTCCCAGCCACCACAGCCGGGGGCCAGAGACAGCGCGACGAGCAACGAATGTCCTGATGTACTGCGATGCAGTGGGATAGCTTGAGGGTGGGTAGCTTTGAATTGTGGCATCGAGCTAGCGGCGGAATTCCGGGAAAAGCTCGAAGCGTGCTACTCCTTTGTCCTGAATGTCAGTTCTACCAGCCCGACGACACCACCCTAAGAGTCGGCGGCAATCTGCCGATTGGGTGTTGTCTGACAGCAATGGATATGGTGGCCTACCGTCCGCCGAGACGGAAGGCGATGGCCGCAGAAAGCCCGCTCAAGCGGCGGGCCGAAAATGCCGTCCGAAACAAATCCACAAAACTGCCCTGCCTGGCACGGCAAGAGCGTGGGTACGGAGATTTGATCTGGATCAAATCGCAATCCTGATGAAATTGATAGCCATCAAAGACGCGCTGGAAGAAATAGGGATAGCCGAAGTCGCAACGGCCGCGTGGTCGTCTCGGGCATGTCCGGCATAGGCGGTTTTCGAAGGGATCAGGACATGGACGTCGCACGCGGTGAGGTTCTCGTGATTAGCACTTCCGTCGCTTGCCGTTCCTGCCAGGCGCGGCACGGCGTCGTTTGCGGCGCCTTGTCGGCTGGCCAGCTTAGCGAACTTGGCCGCCACTCGCTGCGCCGCAAGGTCGACGCAGGCTGCGAGATCATTGCACAAGGATCGGAAAACTCTTTCTATTCGAACATCACGCGCGGCGTGGTGAAGCTCTGCAAGGTGATGTCGGACGGGCGCCAGCAGATCGTTGGCCTGCAATTCGCCCCCGATTTCGTCGGCCGCCCCTTCGTGCGCGAAAGCACGCTGTCGGCCGAGGCCGCGACCGATGCGGAGATCTGCGTGTTCCCCCGCAATTTGCTCGAACGCATGATATTGGAGACTAGGGAATTGCAGCGTAGCCTGCACGCTCAGGCGCTGAACGAGCTGGATGCCGCGCGCGAATGGATGCTGACGCTCGGCCGGCGGACCGCCGAGGAGAAGGTCGCAAGCCTGCTCCACCTCATTGCCGCCCACGCCGAGACGGCGACGAGCACTGCCTTCGATCTGCCGCTATCGCGTGCCGAGATTGCCGACTTTCTCGGGCTGACGATCGAAACCGTCAGCCGCCAGTTGACCCGGCTTCGCAAAGAGGGCGTCATCCGCATCGAGAACATCCGGCATATCACCGTGCCCGACATGGATGCGCTCGCAAAGAAAATCAGCGGGTAATTGCCACCCGCGTATCGCCAGCGTAAAGAACTAGGCGGCATTGTCGGGATGCAGACGGACGTGCCGGGCGCTACCACATCGAGCATTCCGGGCGAGAAAACTTCTAGTCCCGGAGCCGCCGGCTTGCAGCTCGGGATAGCCGCCGGGCAGGTGGGTGGCGTCGCCATCGGCGCCGGGCGCCCAGCACGTCGCCAGCGAGCTGAGCGGTGAGTGGTGAATGGAACAAAATATCAGCTCCGCGGCGACGTCAGCCGAGCAACAAATGCTCGTAGGCCAAAGGCTACATAGCGCGACCCGGGTGCCGGTCGGCATCAGCCGATCGATATTGGCGGCTGCGAGCTCTTCACGCCCCCAACCTGCGGATATCCGCCATCGTCGTCTTCTGTGACGAAATTATCGGAGCCGTTTGCGTTTCACCATTTTTCGATGCGCGGTCCGAGCCTGGCGCCCCCTTTTGTCGGACCTCAAACTTTCTTGTGCAGTTTCAAACAAGAAAACGTGCGCGGGTAGACATACGCACGAGCAGAACCTCAAGCCCCGTGACCCGCGCCTTCCCGCCGCGACCGGACTGGCGGGCAGTATGCTAAGGTTCTAAAAGGCGACAGAGAAACCTTGATCGAGATGCGGTCGGAAGTAGCCGAAACAGCGCCCGGCCGTCAGCGCGGCACAACGGCTTCACAATTCGCTCGCCCGCACGAGCAGCGCACGAGTGCGGCGACGAAGGCCCTGTGCTGACCGCAAGTCCATCTCCTTCAGGCCAAATGGCATGACGCTTGCTTGCCCTGGCGTGTGGGCCGAGGTCGGATTCGTGTTAGCCGTGACTGAGAGGCCGCAAATAAATTTTCCTAGAGGAGCTTCATTGATGACCATGGAAAAGCAGGTCCCTATTGTCACCTTTCGCACGCGGGTTCGCGACGAGTCTATATCCGGTCCCAACCCCTACCGCTGGGAAGACAAGACGACCGACGACTATTTCAGCGGTAAGCGGGTAATCCTTTTTTCGCTGCCGGGCGCCTTCACGCCAATCTGCTCCACCTTCCAACTGCCTGATTTCGAAAGTCTTTATGTCGAGTTTAAGAAGAATGGCATTGACGACATCTACTGTCTCTCCGTCAACGATGCCTTCGTCATGAATGCTTGGGGCAAGTCTCAGGGGTTGAAAAATGTCAAGCTTATCCCGGACGGTTCGGGAGAATTCACTCGGAAAATGGGTATGCTCGTCGCCAAGGACAATCTCGGTTTCGGTCTGCGCTCCTGGCGCTACGCTGCCGTGATCAATAATGGCGTCGTGGAGGGGTGGTTCGAGGAAGAAGGCTTTGGCGACAACTGCGCGACCGATCCGTATGGCGTTTCTTCGCCGCAAAACATTTTGAAATGCCTTAAGGCCCCAGCCTTCGTATGAGCATTGAAGCCAACGACCAGCAGCTACGACTTGTCGTGCACACCTGCGCCGAATGATAGGAGTTTTGCTCGAACCATGAAGTCCTTTACAAGCCTTCATCAGCGTCAGCAGCAATCGCTGGTTATTACGCCCCAGCTCATCGCGTCTATTCGCTTGCTGCAGCTGGCGCACACCGAACTGAATCAGTTCGTGGAACAGGAAATCGAGAAGAACCCATTTCTCGACCTGGCGTCGAATGACGGCGGGGCTTCTGGCGTATCGCCAACTGCGGCGGATGATCCAAATATCAGCGCACGCGAAGACCACGTTGATGGACCGGCCAGGACGGACATGCCTGAGCTGTCTAGTCCCTGGAAATCAATCCGTGACACAGGCAACCTTTCGCCGGGGGAAAGGCCTTCCCTGGATGAGTTCGCCGCCTCAACTGAGACATTGCACGAACATGTCGCCCATCAGATCGCCCTCACTGCCTTCACACCCCAGGAGCGGCTGATTGCTGGCGCGCTTGCCGACCATCTGGATGACACTGGGTATCTGCAAGTGAACCTTCAGGAGCTAGCAGAGAGGCTAAATAGCCCTGAGGCTGGAGTGAAGCGGGTTCTTGAGGCTTTGCAGCTATTTGACCCGCCGGGCATATTTGCGCGAAGTCTGGGCGAATGCCTCGAGATTCAGTTGCGCCAACGAGACCGGTTCGACCCGGCCATGGCAGCTCTGGTCGCAAATCTCGAGTTGCTTGCGCGACGCGATTTTCGAGCACTGAAGCGACGTTGCCGGGTCGATGAAGACGACCTTCTCGATATGTTGAACGAAATTCGTGCACTTGACCCAAAGCCTGGAAACCAGTTCCAGTCCGCAAGGTCGGAATCCATCATACCCGACGTCTTCGTCCTACCCTCGCCGGGAGGCGGATGGCACGTCGAGCTTAATCGGGAGATTTTGCCCAAGGTACTGATCAACCAAACCTATTTTGCGCAAGTTACTCGCCTAACCGCCCAAAGCTCGAAAGATCAGTCATTCCTCAACGAATGCTTCCAGAGCGCGAGCTGGTTGGTTCGGAGTCTCGATCAGCGCGCCACGACGATCCTTAAGGTGGCGACCGAAATCGTGCGCCACCAGGATGTCTTTTTGGAAGATGGCATTGCTCATCTTCGCCCTCTCAATCTTAAGACCATCGCTGACGCGATCGACATGCACGAGTCCACTGTAAGTCGGGTAACGTCGAACAAATACATTCTCACGCCCCGCGGCGTGTTCGAGCTCAAGTATTTTTTCACCGTCGCGATCCCGTCCTCACAAGGCGGTGACGCGCACTCGGCCGAAGCTGTGCGCCATCAGATAAGGGCACTTATTGCCGCAGAGACGCTCCATGATGTGCTGTCCGACGATGGCATCGTTGCCAAGCTCAAGGAAACAGGCGTCGACATTGCTCGCCGCACAGTCGCCAAATATCGCGAGGCGATGAACATCCCCTCGTCCGCGCAACGCCGGCGGGAGAAACGGTTTGTACTGGCGGCCGCGGAGGGATAAGTCCTTTGTACCGTAGGTGATGCCCTTTTCCCAAAAACCGCGGAACTGAGGCACATGTGACATTGTGCTTAGTCCTCTCCATGGAGGATCGACTTCATATGGGCTGGCGACCGCAGCCTCGTCACGGGAGCTTCAAAAGTTGTTCCGGCCGCTTAAGCTGACGTTCCAGAAAAGATTAGATGTCTGTTCCATAGCCCAAGCGCTTAGGGGCTAAGCGGTTAATCACGAAACTCGTGCAGAATTTTTATGTCGCGCAAGCGACAAATCTAGAAGCAGTTGTCGCCTCCCATTCATTTTCGCCGAACCGCTGGGATTTCGGTGCGGCGGCAACGAGAGCCTCAACCGAAAATGATAGACGGAGATACGCGGGCAGACGTTCTGGAGTTGGCGCGCTTTCGAGATCTCCGATGTTCGACGACGCAGGAATACAACACGCGGGCTGATCGAACTCTTGGCCTTCCTTACCGCTTGGCACGACGCATGCACGGTAATCCGAAAATGCGCCATCGAACAAAAAGGAATCATCCCATGATCAAGCTCACAGAGAATGCCGCCGCCATCATGAACGTAACGCTTTCCCGAGCCGAGCAGGCGGAAGGCTTTCGCATCGCGGTCGAGGCAGGTGGATGCGCCGGCTACAAATACCTGGTGGGGCTAGAAAGCGTCCAGGGCGAGGGCGACGCGGTGATCGAAACAAATGGGGTCAAGGTGTTCGTTGACGCAGACTCCCAAGCACACATCAACGGCATGACGATCGACTTCGTGACGGGACCAGAAACCTCCGGTTTTGTCTTCGACAATCCCAATGCGCACCAGAACTGCACTTGCGGCAAATCCTTCGGCTGATCACCGAGAAAGCGAGAGAGCCATGCGGAATTATTGCGAAAAGGTCATGGTTTCCTTTTTCAATCCGAAGAACGACGGCGTGCAGGAAAATCCCCTCAGCGAGACCGCGGCAGTTTCCTACGGTAGAGGGCCTGAATTGATAATTGGAGTCGATCCAACGGTGGGAGCGTTTCTGGTGACGCCGTCGTCCTTGCGTTCCAACCCAGCGACCGCCTTCTCGCCAGCGCTGGCCGAACTCATAACCCTAAAGCCCGCCGAAGCGCCTCAAAACGTCCGTCAGGAGACAGCAGGCTTTTTAAGCGGTTTGCTGCCGGAGAAAAAGGTCTGCTCATCAACGGATTATCCTGAGGCAGCAAAATTTTTTGGCGGGCATCCGGGCCAGGATTCCAAAGGAGACGCTCCCTCTGCAAGCAGTTCCGCGCCGAGGAAAGGTGAGCGAAGACGCGTGCGTGTCAAGAGGCTTGATTTCATGACCAAGTCGCTCACTTCGCTAGATCTGGCAGTAGACGGACGACACTCGTTCAAGCCGTCGAAGACGTGTCAGCGGTTTATACAGTACTGGTCGTCGAAAGCCTCGCTCCGGCAGAGGAGGACGATCAGACCGTCACAACAGAAATCTGAGGCCTGGAGAAATTGGCAGGGTCGAAATCGATGTTGTAGCCGGCAATCGCGTAGGACAGGGTCTAAAAATCGCCGCAGCCTGCAACAGTTCAGTTCTCAGCGACAAGCTAAGCTGGCGACCCATCTAGTTAAGCAGCCGCGGCGAATCCAACCGTTGGAAAAGGCGCGAGCGCACAACGTTCTTCCCTTCCTACTGATGGCGGCGATGCGACGTTATCGATGCCAACAAGATCGCATGACGCGCCATCGCACGACTCCACCCCGCGCTGCTTGCCCGAGGTTAGCAAACAACAGCATGTGCAAGACGCCGCAGCATTGTCACCGCTTCCCCTCAGTCGAGATCCACCCATGAGAGCGATCTATCTCGACAATAATGCAACGACCAGAGTCGATCCTGAAGTGGTTGAAGCCATGCTGCCGTTCTTTGCGGATCAGTTTGGAAACCCTTCGTCGACGCACGCTTTTGGCTCCTCTATCCGCGAGGCGGTGAGGAAGGCGCGCCGGCAATTGCAAGCGCTGATCGGCGCCGAGTTCGATCATGAGATCGTGTTCACCTCGGGGGGGACGGAAAGCGACAATGCGGCGATCCTTTCGGCGCTGGAGGTGATGCCTGAGCGCACAGAGATCGTGACTTCCGCAGTCGAGCATTCAGCGGTGCTGACACTCTGCGGCCATCTGGAGAAGACGCGCGGCATTAAGGTACACAGGATCCCAGTGGATCGACATGGACGTCTCGATCTTGACGCCTATGAGACCGCCCTCACTCATCGTGTAGCGATTGCTTCGAT
This sequence comes from Rhizobium etli 8C-3, assembly GCF_001908375.1. Classification (NCBI taxonomy): domain Bacteria; kingdom Pseudomonadati; phylum Pseudomonadota; class Alphaproteobacteria; order Hyphomicrobiales; family Rhizobiaceae; genus Rhizobium; species Rhizobium etli. The sequence continues at coordinate 308,494 of NZ_CP017243.1, forward strand.
CATGTGGGCGAACAACGAGACGGGAACCATTTTCCCGGTCGCTAAGCTTGCCGAGATGGCCAAGAGAATCGGTGCACTTTTCCACACCGACGCGGTCCAGGCGGTCGGCAAGGTTCCAATGGACCTCCAACCTACTGCAATCGACATGCTTTCGTTGTCCGGACACAAATTCCATGGACCAAAAGGCATTGGTGCACTCTATCTCAGGCGGGGCTTATCTTTCTCCTCACTGATCAAGGGAGGTCATCAGGAGCGCGACCGACGCGCAGGGACAGAAAATACGGCCGGGATTGTCGGTTTAGGCAAGGCTGCCGAACTCGCCCTGAAATCAATAGACGACGAGAGCACCCGATTAAAGTCGCTCCGAGATCGATTGGAGAACGGCATTGTCCAGCGTGTTCCAGGCGCCTTCGTAACCGGCGATAGGCTTAAGAGGTTGCCGAACACGGCGAACATCGCCTTTCAACGTGTCGAAGGAGACAGTATGCTCCTTCTTCTCAACCGCTATGGCATCGCCTGCTCTTCCGGCTCTGCTTGCTCCTCCGGTTCGCTGGAGCCGAGCCATGTCTTGAGGGCAATGGATATCCCTCATGCTATGGCGCACGGAACAATCCGCTTCTCGTTCTCGCGCGATAACTGTGACGAGGATGTCGACCGGGTGCTCGAAGTTTTACCGGGCATCGTTGAAAGGCTCCGGAGCCAATCCCGTTCCGGCCACGTGGCCGACACGAGCAGCCGGGTTCGTTCAGGGGAGTAGGAGCAGGCACGCTCATGAAACGGCAATTCCTTTTCACCGATACGACCTGCATGACGGCACCGGCATCGTATGAACGATCAGGTAAAAGCCGGGGCTCTCAGTCACATAGATCGCCGGTTCACCGCCCATGCGTGTTCATGGAGGGGGCCCAGCGCCATATCATCTTAATCAATCTCTCGACACCATCGGTGGATCGCATCCGACCATCAGCCTATGCCGACTCCAGTTGCAACGCGACTGCCTTGCGCCTAGCCGCGTCGAACCACGCATTCCGTACGTTGCAGCTTAAGCTACGGGAGAACGATCTCGCGATCACCGCTCACGACCAGGGGGAATCTTATGTGCCGTTGCTCCGCTGACAGCAGTCCCGTCGATGTCAAAGACATCCTCAATCGGCTGAAATCTCTCTCGGCTGCGGAGGAGTTCTTCGAAGCCCTAGGGGTCCCCTATGACCCGAAGGTTCTCGATGTCTCACGACTCCATATCATGAAGCGTATGGGCCAATACCTCGCGGCAGAGGACTTCTCCCATCTCCCAGACCGGGTAATCGCTGCTCGTGCCCGTGCCATACTGGAAAGGGCCTACTGTGATTTCGCGACCTCCGCGCCGCTCTCGCACCGGGTCTTCAAGGTGCTCAAGGACCACAATCCGAACAGACCTGTCACACCCGGCCGCACCGTTGTCCCGTTAGACTCTTTCCTGAAGCCGTTCGAAAAGAAGTGAGCACGGTTGCGACACGACAATGTCGGGAAGCTTACAATTCAGTCATATGCTAGCAACGTCGGAATCGAAGCCATTTCAATGTGATAGAGAACGCCAAACGGTTGGCACGAATGATGCACGCAAGCATGTGTACTGACAAGCCCGCCACCCATAGAGGGAGGGAGTAAGAAACCGCCATGCACATAGTTATCTGTATCAAACAGGTACCGGACTCCGCACAAATACGAGTGCATCCGGTGACGAACACAATCATGCGTCAGGGGGTGCCAACCATCATCAACCCCTATGATCTGTTCGCCCTTGAAGAGGCGCTCCAGTTGCGCGACCGCCATGGCGGCGAGGTGACCGTGCTCACCATGGGGCCGCCCATGGCAGAGGACGCGTTGCGCAAGGCGCTCACCTACGGCGCCGACCGCGCCGTACTCTTGACCGACCGTCATTTTGCCGGCTCCGACACTCTGGCGACCTCGTTTGCTCTTTCGCGAGCCATCGCGAAGATCGGAGAGGCCTTCGGTACGCCCGATATCGTCTTTACGGGCAAACAGACCATCGACGGCGATACCGCCCAGGTTGGGCCTGGCATCGCCAAGCGCCTCGACCTCCTGCAGCTCACCTACGTTGCCAAAATCGTCTCTGTCGACATCAATGGGCGCGAGATTACGGTGGAGCGCCGCTCGGAAGGGGGCACGCAGACGCTGATGAGCAAGCTCCCTTGCCTAATTACAATGCTCGAAGGCACAAACGAAATCCGCCGCGGCTCGCTCGATGACGCGCTACGGGCCGCGCGCAGCCAGATCGTGAAGTGGAATGCGGCCGACGCTGGCATAGAGGACCTCACCAAGTGCGGCCTGCGTGGCTCGCCAACCGTCGTTAAGAGGGTCTTTGCCCCTCCTGAGCGGGCGGAAAAGGCGGAGCAGATCGACACCGCGGAAAAAACACCGCGCGATCTCGCGGAGGAGTTGATCGCTGGGATCTTTTTGCGCCAGCCGGCGCTCGAAAGCGAACTCGCCTTTGACGGCGAATGAAGGCAAGGAGCGACGATGTTGAGCACGAATCGAGAGAGCCCTCCTCCAGCCGCTGGCCGTGCCGCCATGAAGAAAGAGCTGCCCGATCAGTTTAAGGACCATCGGCACGTTTGGGTCTTCATCGAGCTGGAGCGCGATCAGGTGCATCCCGTCTCCTTCGAGCTGCTCGGCGAAGGCCGCAAGCTCGCCGACAAGCTGGGCGTCCAGCTTGCCGGCGTCGTTCTCGGACCACCGGGAGAGGCCACGTGGTTTGCCATCGCCGAGGCTTTTGCTTATGGCGCCGACCTGGCCTACCTCGTCGAGGCCCCACTGCTCGCCGACTACCGAAATGAGCCTTTCACCAAAGCATTGACGGATCTGGTTACTAACTACAAACCGGAAATCCTTCTTTTAGGGGCAACGACGCTCGGGCGCGACCTTGCCGGTTCCGTGGCGACGACCTTGTTGACAGGGCTCACGGCGGATTGCACCGAACTTGATGTGGATGCGGACGGCTCGCTTGCGGCGACCCGGCCGACTTTCGGCGGCTCCTTGCTTTGCACGATCTACACGCTCAACTGCCGGCCGCAGATGGCAACGGTCCGGCCGAGGGTCATGGCCATGCCTCCGCGCGGGAATAATAAGATCGGACGCGTCATTCAACACAAAGTGTCGATGATCGAGGAAGAGATCGTCACTAAGGTCCTCGGTTTCTTGTCCGATGGCCAGTCGGCGACGGCGAATCTCGCCTATGCGGACGTCGTGGTTGCTGGAGGCCTCGGTCTCGGCGCGGTGGAGAACGTGAAGCTTATGAAGAAACTCGCGCGGACGATCGGGGCCGATTATGGCTGTTCGCGCCCCCTCGTCCAAAAGGGCTGGATGCCTGCTGATCGGCAGATCGGCCAAACTGGCAAAACTATCCGGCCGAAGCTTTACATAGCAGCCGGCATTTCCGGCGCCATCCAGCATCGCGTTGGCGTCGAGGGAGCTGATCTTATTTTAGCCATTAACACCGATCCTAACGCGCCGATTTTTGATTTCGCCCACCTCGGCGTCGTCACCGATGCGATCCGTTTACTGCCGTCATTAACGGAACTCTTCACCCATCGACTGTCGCCGCACAGTCGCGATAAGCTTGCAAACTGAGGGCGCCCCATGACTGAGGAAAACTTCGACGCCATAGTTATCGGGGCCGGCATGGCCGGAAACGCAGCTGCTTACACGATGTCGAACCGCGGCATGAAGGTGCTGCAGTTGGAGCGTGGCGAGTATCCGGGCTCCAAGAATGTGCAGGGCGCCATCATGTACGCGGACATGCTGGAGAAAATCCTGCCGGATTTCCGGGATGATGCGCCTCTGGAGCGGCACTTAGTCGAGCAGCGCTTCTGGATGATGGACGACTCGTCCCACATCGGTATGCAATACCGGTCGGACGACTTCAACGAGTCGAGACACAATCGCTACACGGTCATTCGCGCCCAATTCGACAAATGGTTTTCACGCAAGGTGCGCGAGGCCGGAGCGACGCTTCTATGCGAGACGACCGTGACGGAACTCGTTCGTGATCCAAAGGGCAAGGTGATTGGCGTTCGCACCGACCGCGCCGGCGACGTGATTCTTGCTGACGTGGTCGTTCTCGCAGAGGGCGTCAATGGGCTGCTCGGCACGCGTGCTGGATTGCGTGACACGCCAAAACCGGAAACTGTCGCGCTCGCCGTCAAGGAAATGCATTTCCTGGCCGAAGAGGTAATTGACCAGCGGTTCGGCCTCAAGGCCAATGAAGGCTGCGTCATCGAGGCAGTTGGCACGATCTCTCGCAACATGGCCGGGCTTGCCTTCCTCTACACCAACAAAGAATCGATCTCGATCGGCATTGGCTGCCTTGTCTCCGAATTCGCGGCAACAATGGAAAGTCCTTATGATCTGCTCGAAAAATTCAAAAGCCATCCGTCGGTAAAGCCGCTGATCGCAGGAGCGGAAGTCAAGGAATATGCGGCGCATCTCATTCCAGAAGGTGGTTACAAGGCAATTCCGCAGCTTTTTGGTGACGGCTGGGTCGTCGTCGGCGACGCGGCACAACTTAATAATGCGGTGCACCGCGAGGGGTCAAACCTCGCCATGACGTCGGGGCGCATCGCCGGCGAAGCAATCGTCCAGATCAAGAATCGCAAAAAGCCGATGGTCAAGGAGAACCTCTCCCTTTACAAGTCGATGCTTGAAAAGTCGTTCGTTATCAAAGACTTGCGGAAATACAAGGACATGCCTGCCCTGCTGCACACCAATTCCCGCAATTTCTTCACGACTTATCCAAGGTTGCTGTCGCAGGCCGCACAGAACTTTGTGCGAGTCGATGGCACCCCGAAGATCGACAAGGAACGGGCGACCACGGGCACCTTCATCAAGGCACGCTCCCGCTGGGGGCTGTTTGGTGACGCGGTTCGCTTGGCGCGCGCGTGGCGATAAAGGAGAGATGAGATGACGGTTGCAGTGACGAACATACGCGTAGAGGACAAGCTTTACCAAAATCGATACGTGGTCGATGCCGGACGCCCGCATATTAGGGTGCGTCCACACGATTGGCCAAGCGTAAATCTGTATGCCCTCACAAGTGTCTGTCCGGCCAAGTGCTACGAATTGAATGACCAGGGCCAAGTGGAGGTTATCGCCGATGGGTGCATGGAGTGCGGCACGTGCCGCGTACTCTGCGAGGCAAGTGGAGATATCGAGTGGAACTATCCGAGAGGCGGTTTCGGCGTTCTCTTCAAGTTCGGATAAGGGTTTGCAACTCCACGATTCAGAACTAACTTGGGTTTGCAGACGGGCGCATCGGAAACTTGCAGAGGTGCGCGTTGCAGATTGGCATTAGAAATTACTATATATACATGCAAGCAAGGGTTATAAGAAACGTTAGACAACCCAAGGCCATATAATGACCCACATGCCCGCCCGACCGGTCGATGGAGCGGAACCCCTATCTGCGCTACCTGCTGGACCTATGCGCCAAGCGGGCACGCAGCGCAGCGGAATCTACGAGATATCAAAGGTACTGACTGCCCCCGCCCGGCTAGAGATTACGCTTGCCAACGTCGTGAACGTCCTCTCTTCCTTTCTGCAGATTCGATGCGGAGCAATCGTTGTTCTAGACGCTGAAGGTCAGCCCGAGATTGCCGCAACTGGCGACATCCCCCCATCCTCTCAATCAGCCGCTCGAGGCGTTATACCTAAGGCCGTAATCGACCATATCGCGACGACCGGTATGCCCTTAATCGTAAAGGATGTCAGCAAGTCCGAATTATTTCAGGCTGAGCCGCAACCGCCTTGGAGCAGCGGCACCGTCCCAATTTCTTTTATTGGCGTTCCGGTAAAAGCCGATAATAAAATACTTGGCACAATATCGATCGATCGCGTCAGGAACGACGCCGCCCCCTTCCCCGCCGACGAGGACGTTCGCTTTCTGACCATGGTCGCCAATCTGGTCAGTCGGACGATCAGGCTTCATCGTTTCCTGAACCTGGAGGGTCGGCGACCTATCGGCGAACAGGAGAGATCGGAGAAGCCGATCATCGCGCAAAGGGGCGCGCCGGGCCGACATCCACCCGTCAAAATCGACGGGATTATCGGGGATAGCCCGGCTCTCCAGCAGGTGGTTGAAACCGTCTCGGTGGTGGCGAGGACGAATTCCACCGTGCTTCTGCGGGGCGAAAGCGGCACCGGCAAGGAATTTTTTGCACAGGCGATCCATGAACTTTCCCCTCGTAAAAACAAGCCGTTCGTCAAATTGAACTGCGCCGCGCTGCCCGAAGGCGTCCTGGAATCGGAGCTGTTTGGGCATGAAAAAGGGGCTTTCACCGGGGCCATCGCGCAGCGCGCCGGACGCTTCGAACTGGCAAATGGCGGAACGCTTCTGCTTGACGAGATTGGCGAGATTTCGCCCGCCTTTCAAGCCAAACTGCTGCGCGTCCTGCAGGAAGGCGAACTGGAGAGGGTGGGCGGAACCAAGACGCTTGCGGTCGACGTCCGGCTCATATGCGCCACGAATAAGAACCTCGAGATGGCTGTTGCAAACGCCGAATTCAGGGCCGACCTGTATTACCGCATCAGCGTAGTTCCAATTGTCCTGCCGCCGCTTCGAGAGCGACCCGGCGATATCCCACGCCTTGCGAACGCTCTTCTTGACCGATTCAACAAGGAGAACCAACGCGAGCTGACGTTTTCGTCGTCGGCGATCGAGGTGATGTCGCAATGCTATTTCCCAGGTAACGTCCGGGAACTCGAAAACTGCGTGCGAAGGACTGCCACCCTTGCGCGTTCAAGCTCGATCGTTTCGTCTGATTTTGCCTGCAAGAACAGCCAGTGCCTTTCGTCGCTCCTCTGGAAAACCGACGGGTCGCCCGGCGGCATCACCGTCGATGGGCATGCCCGGAGCAATGTGATGCCGACTTCATCGCCGCGCTCGGGCGGGAGCATCGGTGCGTCGGACGAGGTATCTTCCGTCAAGGCTTGTGATCCGCACGGTTCCGGTTGTCCCGCAATGGAGTCGCGCCTCACGCAACGGGACCGGTTGATCGAGGCGATGGAAAAGGCCGGGTGGGTTCAGGCCAAAGCGGCTCGTATTCTCGGCCTTACGCCTCGTCAGGTCGGCTATGCTCTACGCCAGCATCGCATCGAGGTGAAAAAGCTTTAAGCGCCTGGGTGATGTTGGACCTTCTCGATCTCCAATGCCTGGTTTGGTGGCTTACGGACAACTCTTTTGTCGACTGTCGGAAGCTTGACAAGTCTGTGTCCGAACACGGTCGGAATAGAGCAATAAACGCAAATTCTTAAAGCAAATCCCGTCCTTGGGATGGCATGGCTTTTGCGTTTTGAAAGGCGACGTCAACTAGCAACGGAGCACTCAATGTCCGCACCGATGATTTCGCTTGAAAGTGCGACCAGCACGACATCCTTGGATCAATTGCTGGCGACCGCGAAACCGAGTGGCTGCACATCCTCGTCATGTGGCGTGTCCACAAAACCGGCCGACGTGGACCAGGCTATCTGGGCGAAGATCAAAAACCACCCCTGCTATTCAGAAGAGGCTCACCATTATTTCGCGCGCATGCATGTCGCGGTCGCACCAGCCTGCAATATCCAGTGCAACTATTGCAATCGTAAATATGACTGCGCCAACGAAAGCCGCCCTGGGGTCGTCTCGGAAAAGTTGACGCCAGACCAGGCGCTGCGCAAGGTCATTGCCGTCGCCAACGAAGTGCCGCAGCTTTCCGTGCTGGGTGTCGCCGGACCGGGCGATGCCTGTTACGACTGGAAGAAGACAAAGGAAACGTTCGAACGAGTTGCGGGGGAGATCCACGACATCAAGCTGTGCATCTCCACCAACGGGCTTGCGCTGCCGGATCACGTCGCCGAACTTGTCGACATGAATGTCGATCACGTGACAATTACGATCAACATGGTTGACCCTGAAATCGGCGCAGAGATCTATCCCTGGATCTTTTACCGCAACCGTCGTTACACCGGCATCGAAGCTGCCAGAATTCTGCACGAGCGGCAAATGGTGGGCCTGGAGATGCTGACCGCGTGCGGCATCATCACCAAAGTCAATTCGGTGATGATTCCTGGTGTCAACGACGAACACCTGGTCGAGGTAAATAAATGGGTCAAGGAGCGGGGGGCGTTCCTGCACAACGTCATGCCGCTTATTTCCGATCCGGCCCATGGCACCTACTACGGCTTGACCGGACAGCGCGGCCCGCGGGCGCTCGAATTGAAGGCGCTCCAGGATCGTCTCGAAGGCGGCGCAAAGCTAATGCGCCATTGCCGGCAATGTAGGGCCGATGCCGTCGGCCTGCTTGGGGATGATCGGGGCCAGGAGTTCGCACTCGACCAGCTTCCCGGAGAGATCACCTATGACGCCCGTAAGCGCGAGGCCTATCGGGAAGTGATCGCCCGCGAACGCGGCGATCACGCGACCGCCAAGAGCGAGGCAATCGAGACAGTCAAAGCAGCCGGCGATGGGTCCCTCCACGTCGCGGTCGCGACAAAGGGTGGCGGTCGCATCAACGAGCACTTCGGCCATGCGAAGGAGTTCCAAGTATACGAAGCTTCGTCGAGAGGCATCACCTACGTCGGGCATCGCAAGATCGAACAGTATTGCCTCGGAGGCAGGGGCGAGGAAGCCACCCTCGACGGCATCATAACTGCGCTGGTCGGTATTGACGTCGTGCTATGCGCCAAGATCGGGGAGTGCCCTAAGACTAAGCTCATGGAGGCCGGGGTTCGGGCAACGGATGCTTATTGCTATGACTACATCGAGACCGCCATCGGCACCCTCTACGCCGCCAAGTTTGGCGTCGAACCACAAGCGGCGACGGCGTGAGCGCTCTTAATCCAACATCTTCAGGAGTTTAAAAATGGCCTTCAGGATCATAGCGTCCCAATGCACCCAGTGCGGTGCCTGCGAGTTCGAATGCCCCTCCGGTGCGATCAGGTTCAAAGGTGAGATCTACGTTATCGACCCGGAAAAATGCACCGAATGCAAGGGTACCTTCGAAACGCAGCAATGCGCGGAGGTTTGCCCCGTGCCGAAGACCTGCGTCCCCGCCGCACCTGCGATTTGACCTTCAGCATGGTCGGGGCTCCTGCGGAGAAGCCTTCAATGATATCCTGCAAGGAGGAATGCCCATGGGCCTTGGACGTGAACAGGAGGTCGAAATCCACAGGCCTCCACGATTTACACCCGGCGAGCGGGTGCGGGCCAGACTTCACGTAAAGAATGACGGCACCTATGCTGGCAAAAAAATTGGGGAAAATTTGGTGCGGAAGGGCGACGAAGGCTATGTGCGCGACATCGGCACCTTTCTCCAGCAGTTTTACATCTATGCCGTCGAATGGGTCGAACGTGGCACTATCGTCGGCATGCGTGCCCGTGAACTGACGAGTCTAGACAACGCCGCTGCTTGCGGCGCTGCTGAAATCGCGGGGCCCCCAACGGAGGAATAGCGACATGAAGATAATGATTCGGAGAACGAGCGCCGGCTTGTCGGCTTACGTACCAAAGAAAGATCTCGAAGAGCCGATCGTAGATGTCGAGGCTGATGACATGTGGGGCGGCACGATCACTCTCAGGAACGGCTGGAGACTCGTCTTGCCCAAGCTATCGCGGGATACGCCTCTGCCGATCACCGTCCACGCAAGGAAGATTCCTGACGAGGACTGATGCTGCAAACGAGAGGTAAGAGAAAACAGCATGAATAAAATTTTGACCTCGGACCGTCTCCTGATCATTCGCAACGGTGACGCCGAAAAAAGACTTAGGCTGCTTCAGGAAGCGCTCGCTGCGGATCGGATCGTTCCCTATCTCGGTCCGGATCTCCTTCGGCTGCAATCCACGGAACCACCTGTACCGGACACCCCGGAAGCCGTCTCCGCGGCACTCAACGAACGCACACCTGCCCCTTCCAGGATACGCAGCAATATGTGGTCAGTCGCGCAGTTTATTGAACAGCGACGGCATCGCCGGACGCTTCAGGCCTGGATGGCAGAAATATTTGGAGCACCCGTGGCGCCGACCGCCCTCCACGACTGGCTCGCAACGCTGCCGCTCTCCCTTATCGTCGACGGTTGGTACGACGGGACAATGCGTGCGGCTTTCGCGAAGACCGGTCGAACGGATGTCGTCGAGATTCAGGGCGTCACGCGTGCAAACGGCGGCGGCGACATTTGGACAAAAACTTACGATCTGTCCGGGAGAGACGTCGAATGCGTCGCAGCGCCAAAGACGGTCCTCTATGCGCCGTACGGCAGTGTTATACCAGCTTCGAACTTTCTGGTGTCCGATTCCGATTACGTGGAAGTCCTAACCGAAATCGATATCCAGACGCCAATACCTGGAATGGTGAAAGAACGGCGTATAGATCGCGGTTTTCTTTTCATTGGCTGCCGCTTCAACGATCAGATGCTCCGGATCTACGCTCGACAGATCATCAAGCGCTCTCACGGCCCCCACTTTGCAGTACTTGATGCGGAAGGCCTTACCAAAAACGAGCGCCGTTTCCTTGCAGCAAGCGGAATCACGGTGGTCGACCTGCCGATCGGCGAAGCCGCGGCTCTGCTTGTACCATTTGGTAGCAAGGCGGATGGTGACCATGGCCGCACGGCTCCCGCTTCGAATCTCTGTAGCGGCTAGATGTGGAGCCTCAACAGGTTGTCCTTGATCAGGCCGAGGCTACTGACGGGCGGTTTGGATTGTAGGCTGCCGTGCGGGCGATGCCAATTGTAACGGTGGAGCCAGAGCGGCAGGTCGGCGGCGCGCTGCTGCGAGGTTTCGTAGGCCTTGGCATATGCCCATTCGCGCAGTGCGGTCTGGACGAGGCGTTCGGCCTTACCATTTGTCTTCGGCGTATAGGGTTTGGTGCGGATGTGTTTGATGCTGAGCCGCCGCAGCGCCTTGGCGTATCGATGGGAACGGAAGCTTGTGCCGTTGTCGGTCATGACGCGCTGGACCTTGACGCCATGGGCTTTGAAGAAGCGCAAAGCATTGAAGAGAAAGCGCAGACAGGAGCGTCGCGTCTCGTCGGGTAATATTTCCAAATAGGCCAGGCGTGAGTGGTCGTCGATGGCCAGATGGACGTATTCCCAACCGATGCCGCGGCTGTTGCTCTGCCCCGTGCGATCGCCGGTGATGCGGTGGCCGGTTCGGTTGAATTTGCCGAGTTTCTTGATGTCGATATGGATGAGTTCGCCGGGCTGGTCGCGTTCGTAGCGCCGCACCGGCTCAGCCGGGGCCAAGGCCTTGAGCTTGTTCAGGCCAAGGCGCTTGAGGATGCGGCTGACTGTGGCTGGCGAGACACCCGTCTCCTTGGCGATGTGTTGGCCGGTCATGCGCAGGCGGCGTAACGTCTCGATCCGGGCGGCGGTGGCCTGCGAGGTCGGATGATACAGGCGGTGCGGTCGGGAACTGCGATCATTGAGACCGGCCTCGCCCTCCCGTCGATAGCGCCTTACCCACTTATAGACAGTCTTCACGCAGACGCCGAAAGCCGCAGCGACGGCCATCGGTCGCTGTCCTTCCATCAGCACGCGGTGCGCAATTACCGCTCGACTGAGCGGCGTGAGGCGGGCATTCATATGGATGTCCATTCGGTCCCCCGAGAATCACTGAAGCTTCGACAACCTCAGCTTTCCCGGTCCGGATCGAATGGACAACCTATTGGAAGCTCACAGCTAGAGTGCCGCAGATTGAAAAAGTTCTGTTTCTGCCAAGTTCGAATGCCATACTGCCCACGTTTGCTGGCGTAGGGGATTGCGGGTGGGATCAATGGCGATGAGCGAGCGTGATCTTTAGCGGATCGAGGTTCTGTCGCAGGTGATCGACGGAAGATCGGCGACGACCGCAGATTACTGTTCGCTCAATGTCAATGCGAAGGACCGATTATGAAGAAACCTAAACCATTCCCAATACAGCGGCAGAGCCGCGGCCGGAATCGCCAGAAATAAGCCTCGCATCGGCCACCGGGTGCTCCACTCGTGCGCCAATAACACGCGTAATCAACGGGATCGAGACGGCACACGCTTTACGGTCTTGCGCTTATTTGTGATCTTTATCCCACAATATGGACTTCGATACCTGGTGTTTCCAAGTGACAAGCAGTGTGGCCAATAATTCTAACCGCCTAGCTCTGCGTCTTCATACTTCCAGAAATGATGTCCCTGGCGGCTGAAAGGAACCCGTCCATTTGGGTTCTGGTGCCGATGCTGACGCGGATAAAATTTTCCAAACCGGCATCGGGAAAGACGGCTACAAGTATGTTCTGCCTATCCAAAGACGCTTGCCACCATTTGCCATCTCGTCCGGGTGGCACCCGAGCTAGCAAAAAGTTTGTGTGGGAGGGAATGACAGAAAAGCCCAATTGAGACAAGGCAGTGGTCGTTCTGTGTCTTTCATGTTTAATATATCTGTGGTTCTCGTCGTAGTCGGCGCGGTGCGAAAGGATACTAATGCCCACCGCATGGCCGATCACGTTCATGTTAAAGACATTTTGCAGGTTGCGTAGCCTCCCAATAAGTTCAGGATGACCAAAGCCGAAACCGACGCGAATTCCCGCGGCTGCAAAGCCTTTCGAAAGTGTTCTCAATACTAGAAGGTTTGGATGACGATCGACAAGGCGCAGGGCATCATCGGGTGCAAAGTCGACATACGCTTCATCCACCACTATCAACTGGTCCGATTGCGCGACGAGGCGGTCGATTTCAGCCACCGGAACGAAGGTTCCCGTTGGATTGTTCGGATTGGCCAGCAGTATGAATTTTGCATCTTTTGCTGGACCAAGAAGCAGCTGCTCGATTGGCAGAGAATAAGACTCGCCCCATTCGATTTCGAGAAATCTGGCACCCTGCAACTTGGCCAGTTTGCGGTTAAAGGAAAAACCTGGCGATATCATCGCAACGCTATCTCCCGGGTCGAGGAATGCTCTGTAGATGAGCCCAAGCAGCTCCGACGAGCCGTTCCCGGCGACCACCTGATCCTGGGAGAGGCCATACGCGCTGGCGGCTGCGTCGCGCAAGCTCAGATTGTCATCTTCGGGATACAGATAATGCCGTTCGAGGGCCGCCAGCGCACTTTGCATCACCATCATCGGCAACGGAAACGGATTCTCATTCGTGTTTAGTTTAACGCAGTTCGCATCTCGCCCCGGTTGATTGGAGGGTAGCGCATTTAGCTGTCTCGCCATCGGCGAAAGAGCCGAAAGCACGGCTTGCAGCTTTGCATCAGCCATATCTTTTCTCCGTTTCAGTAAGCCGAGTCGTGAGCGCGTGATCGGCTGTCTCCTGTTGAAGCCACATCGGACGTTGGCGCGGCCCGCCTGCGGGCTGCTACGGTCGCCGCGTAGTTGATAGGCCAGGGACCGCCGCGGCCGCTTCAAGCCGCCAATGGTCAAGCCTCCCCACTCTCACACTCATGCGTCACTTGCTCCATTCGCCTTTCGAGGAACTGTTCGATCTCAAACGCCAACGCCGCAGGGTCGTGGCCAACCGTTTCGAGATGTAATTCAGCGCCCTCAGGGATTTCGTACGGCGAGGAAACGCCGGTGAAATTGGCGATCTTGCCGGCGAGCGCCTTCCGATAAAGCCCCTTCGGATCGCGTCGCGCGCATTCCTCAAGCGGCGTGTCGACGAGGATTTCAATAAGCTCCCCTCCTCCATCAGCTCGGCGACCTCGGCAACGCGGCGGATGTTCTCGACGCGATCGGGTTGATTGAAGCCAGGTCGCGATTGAGCCCGTGGCGCACGTTGTCGCCGTCGAGGATGTAGGTGTGCTTCCCGTGGGCATGCAGCAGCCGGTCGAGCGCATTGGCGATTGTCGACTTGCCGGAGCCGGAAAGTCCAGTGAACAAAAGGAGGACGGCTGGCTGCTGACTCTTCATCGCCGCGCGCGCCCTTGTCAGCGTCGGTCGCCTGCCAATGCAGGTTGTCGGCGCGCCTTGCCCAGCTTTGGCTGCCACTGAAATTGAAGACCCCGGTCGGCCCTTGGGCTTTGCGAAAGAGCTCGGGAGGATCGACGTGGTCGATGAGTTCCAGCTCGTTTTCCCAGCACAGCTTCCACCGCACCTCAGAACGCATGCAAAGACCTCCTTTGGTATTTCCTGCTGCTGTTTTTGAAGCACGCACTGTGCGATCGAAGCAGTGGCCACCCCGATGCATGTCGGCGCCGTTGCTCGGGTTCGCGCTATAGCCAGTCCGGATCGTCAAATGTTTCGCCGTCACTCGCGTCTGAGATCATTCCTAATGCATCATCACGGGAGATTGGTAAAATGGATTGTATGAATGGAATTATCGATGCTTTGTATGTCGAATATACGGGTTTCTTAGACTTTGACGTGACCTCCCTGGCACTCGCGGCGTAAAGACGACCGCGCGTCCCCTCCAGCGGCCGAAAGCAGGGATACGTTGGACCAGTTGACCCAACTGCGCCCTCCCCGGTTTACCCACCTATGTCCCGGAGTGGCGATGAACGGTCGCCAGCTAGTCCTAACCGCCTGCGCAAAGCTCGCTTCGGCAACCTGCAACGGCGCGAGCGGTTGGTCGCGGTTTCTGATGGAACTTCATCAGGGACGCACGTTCTGTTTATTGAAGCTAGCGATCTACGTCCTATTCGCGATCGTCTGCAGTGGCGCTGGTAGACGCGACTTTCATGGCACGATCGCCGCTATCGCTACCGGTCTCGTCTATGCGGCTTAGTAAGCTGAAAATATCTTGCAAGATCTCTTCATCGAAAGTCCGCAACTTCACGATAGTAGCCAGCAGCAGAACCGCTTTGGTTTCCGTTTCGCCCCAAAGATAAGGTGCCGCCGGGGCGATAATTTCTTCCGGAGTGGCATCCAAAACCTCACACAGATGAATCAGTCGGCTCACGGTCAAGCGGGATACTCCATTTTCGTACCGGCCGTAGACCTGCTTAGTGATGCCAAGCAAGGGCGCCAGTTTCGAGCGCGGGAGTTTTCGCTTATCGCGGGCTTCGCGAAGGCTGATGCTGATCAAGTTTTCGAGTTCGGCGCTAAGTGCAATCCGTCCGTCAAAAGGTTTTCGATAGACCGGCTTGTCTATGCCTGGATCATCGACTTGTTGCAAACCGAGTTCATTAATCCATTGCTTCAATGGTGGTCCTGACATTGCTCCGACTGAGGTAAATGCGCCGAAGCTCTTTATACGGAAAGTGATGTGCTTGGAACCACCAATGTTTCGTTTCGATCTCATTTGGCGCATTTTGGGCCACGCGGACCTCACCCGATAGCTATCGTTCACCAAAATATATCAGTGATTGCAAGTACATACACATAGATCACACCGAAATCGCTTCACGCAAGGATTATCCACTTGCGCCAAATTGGCTATGACCCTCAGTGATTTTGGTGATAACGGTCGCTTCATTTCCTCGTCTAGCTCCCGGGACGTCGTGTGCGGGCATGGTGGCCTTTTGTCCTGCACGCGGAGCTCTCGGTTCACGGCAAACCAATCACGGCTCCGCGCGCTGGCTGCTCTGGTGTTTGGTTCCGGCATTTGATGGTGCAATATTTTCCTTGGCATGGAGGGAAGCACTATGGGCCAGGTTCTACACGGGAGCGCCACGACGACAGAGGCAATCCGTCGAGCAATAGTGAAGAGAGCCTGAGAACGCTTTCGAAGCGATACGGGATCAACCAGAAAACCGTGGCGAAATGGAAGAAGCGGACATCGTTGGTCGACCTTCCTACAGGCCCAAGGACCCACACTCGACGACCCTTTCCCTCGAAGAAGAGGCCGCTATCGTCGCCTTCCGCCGGCACACGTTGCTGCCGCTCGATGATTGCCTCTACGCTCATCAGCCGTATCCATCCGGCGAAGGCCGCGAGGGCTTATGATTTCGGCTCGTCTGCCATGATGCGTTCGATCTTGTCGCGATCGCATTGCTCGTCGACAAGGAACTGCCGAACACCTCCTTCCCAGGTGCGGATATCGGCGAGGAACTCCTTCAAGCTTTCGATGCCCCGGTCGGTGAAGGTCGTGATGCCCTCTTCGCTGCCGTCATGGGCATGGATCATCTCACCATAGTCGATGTTGTCGGAGTTGCTGGCAACCTCCTGGATGAGTTCGAGGTTCTCGCCAATCAGCGTGGCAACGTAGTCGATCGTGTAGACATGCGTCGGGCGCGCCATCAGGCCGCCACCTGCCGGGCGCTTACGGCGGACCAGTTCCACGGCAATAGTTCCGGCAGCCTTGATACTGGAAGGCTGGGCATGCGGGCGAGCACGTCCGCCAGCCAGGCCTGCGGATCGATATCGTTCATCTTTGCCGAGACGATCAGGGAATACATGAAAGCGGCACGCTCGCCTCCACGCTGGGAGCCGGCGAATAGCCATGCCGTTCTTCCGAGAGCAACGCCGCGCAGGGCTCGTTCGGCGGCATTGTTCGTCAGACACAGTCTGCCGTCGTCGAGGAACCGGGCGAAGGCTTCCCAGCGACCCTCCTTCTCGAACATGTAGTTGATCGCCTTGGCGACGGGGTTGTGCTTCGACATTTGCCCGCGCTGGGCCATGAGCCAATCGTGCAGTTCTTCGACGAGCGGGCGAGCATGTTGCAGCCTCGCTGCGAGCCTATCCTCGGCAGGCATTCCGTTTATGCCGCGCTCGATGTCGAAGAGCGCGTCGATGCGGGCAACGGCCTCGAGCGCGACAGGCGATATCTCGTGGGCAGGTTTGCCCTTGCGCACGTTGCCGGCGATGTCAGCGAGTTCGAAGAATTTGCGCCGCGCGTGGCTCCAGCAAAGTGCGCTGATCACCAGCGCGGGGCGGCGGTCGGCACGATAGAGGTGGTTGTAGCCGCCATAGGCATCGGCTTGCAGGGTGCCGTGCCATCCGGCGAGATACGTGTTGGGGTGGGTCTTCTCGCGATCGGGAGAGAAGTGGAAGAGTGCGGCGGGAGGCGCGCCGCCCGCGAAAGGGCGGTCATCGCGGACGTAAGTCCAGAGCCTCGCCTGCTTTGTTGCTCCCCTGGCCAGAAGCGGCACGGTGGTGTCGTCACCATGCAGCCGTTCGGCGGCCAGAACATGGGCACGGATCAGGTCATGGATCGGCTGCAGGGCCGTCGTGCAGGCTCCGACCTGATCGGCCAGTGTGGAGAGACTGAGAGCGACGCCTTCCCTGGCGTAGCGCTCAGCCTGGCGGTTCAATGGCTGATGTTGGCCGAACTTCTCGAACAGGATTGTCGCCAGCAGGTTGGGTCCCGCCCATCCGCGTGGTGTCGCATGGAAGGGGGCCGGTGGCTGGCTGATCTTGTCGCAGTCCCGGCAGGTGAACTTCTCGCGCACCGTCTGGATCCTTCCACTGGCGCGGAATGATCTCCAGCGTCTCGGTGATGTCTTCGCCCATCTTCACGATGCGGGGCGAGCCGCAGCAGGTGCAGGTCGACGGGGCATCGATGACCAGGCGCTCGCGCGGCAGGTGCTCGGGAAACGGCTTGCGGGCCGGCCGGCGGCGTTCGAAAGCGGAGACATTTGTGATTCTCGTCGCCACGCGTTCCGCAGCGATCTCGTCTTCGGTGGCGTCGGCTTCAAGTTCTTGGAGCTGCAATTTCATTTGCTCGATCAGCCGGGCGCGGCGCTCCGAGCTCTGGCCGTACTGCTCGCGACGTATCTTGGCGATCTCGAGCTTGAGATGCCGGATCATCGCCTCAGACGTCGTCACGACCGCGCGCACCTGTGCGAGGTCGGCCTCGGCAGAGGCGGCACGCGCTTCCGATGCCGCAAGCGCGGCGCGCAGTCTGGCTATCTCCGAAGCAGCATCATCCATGGCCGAAAGCTACCATGCCGCATGCCGAAAGCCCAACAAAAACAGAGGAATGCAGGCGGCCAGCCTGCCTTCGAAGGCCGCTGCGTCCAGCGCGGGTTGCGCCAGTCGATCCCTTCCAGGAGATAGCCGAGCTGCGCCGACGATACAGGCACGGCGGAGCCATTCTGGCTGACCGGCCAGATGAACTTTCCAGCTTCCAGCCGCTTCAGGTAAAGCGACATGCCGACGCCGTCATGCCAGAGGACCTTGATCAGGTCACCCTTGCGACCCCGGAAGCAGAAGACTTCGCCGCCATGAGGATCGCGGCCAAGACCTTGCTGAACCTTCAGCGCCAGGCTGTTCATGCCGCAACGCATGTCCGTCACCCCGCCCGCGATCCACACCTTTACCCCCGCGGAAAACGCGATCATGACCCATCCACGACGGGCAACAGGCGGGCAAGAATGGTCGGATCAAGCGAGGCTGGGATCGTCAGCCGTCGGCCATTCGGCAGGCCGATCTCGATCGTCATGTCGTCTTCAAATCGCAGCCGTGAGGCTACCTCGCAAGATGCCGCCGCCGATGGCGAAATCGTAAGTGGCACGAAGCCCGTTGTAGCGGAACTGCTCAGAAGACCACTACGGTATTCCCAACGCCAACGGGTCAACAATGACCGTGACAATCCATATCGCCGCGCCGTCACCGAGCCTTGCCGAAAGCCTTGTAGACTTTCCTCGACGATCCGAACCTTCTCTTCGTCCGACCAATCCCGTCGGCGATCAAGATCGTCGACGGACAAGACCTCAATGGGGGAAATGATTGTAGCGCATAACATAAGGCATGGACTTAAAGCCAATCAGCAAGTCAGGACAGACGGCCTTCGCCGGATGGGTACCATCAGCCGACCATTTCACATCTGACGCGTTCGTCGTTGCACAGGTGTTTGCAGCGCCACGGCATTTCACGTCTGCCGGAGGTCAGAGGCGACAAGGAGCCGAAGAAGAAGTTCAAAAGCTATCCGGTCGCTTACTTCCACATCGATATTGACGAGGTGCAGACGGCCGAGGGCAAGCTCTATCTCTTTGTCGCAATTGACCGAACATCCAAGTTCGCGTTCGCGGAACTCTACACCAAAGCCGGCAAGATGAATGCCGCTCAGTTCTTGCGCAATCTGATCACGGCAGTGCCCTACACCATTCACACCGTTTTGACCGACAATGGCATTCAGTTCACCAACCGAGCTTGTGATCGAAATGCCTTCCAGCACATCTTCGATTGGGTCTGCGACGATCACAGCATCGAGCATCGCCTGACCAAGGTGAAGCATCCCTGGACCAACGGACAGGTCGAACGGATGAACCGAACGATCAAGGAGGCGACCGTCAAGCGCTTCCACTACGACGATCATGCGCAGTTGAAAAAACATCTGGCTGACTTTATCGACGCCTACAATTTCGGGCGCCGGCTCAAGACGCTAAAGGGCCTTACGCCTTACGAGTTCATCTGCAGACAATGGACTTTGGAGCCGGATCGATTCATCATCGACCCCATCCATAAATGCCGGGACTAAACATCTAGGCGATGCCCTTACCTGAACGGCGACAGCCATGAACAGCGTTTCCAGTCTCAGCGACTCGACCCCGTTTTCGCGGAACCTGATCGTGATGTCAAAAGGCTATTTCCGAGCCGAATGGCAAAAAGGATCGGCGCGATGGAACGGAGGCGCGGAGAGGACGGGCTTAGATTCAGCAATCGAAATCAAAGCATGCGCGCCGGCGGCTCGAATACCCACATGGCATTGAGCGGGAAAACCCAACGAGGGAGTTTAACACAGCCCCTACTGTCGAAGCAAAGCGCATGCAAATAGACTTGGCGTCGCTCGCCGACGAATCGCTCGAGCATCGAGCGAGATCAACGCCAACCAAAGATCGAAAAATTGGGCAATCGGCGCGTATTGTTGATCAGACGGAAATTCGAGTGAAAAACTAAGTTGTGAGATTGCGGGTGTCTGCACACCGACGACAGCGCGTCGGCTGCGACAGCTATCACCAATACTGCTAACTACTGGGGGCGTCATAGACAAACCCAGCTCACTTCACGGGCTCCGCTACATCACTGATACCTCTGTCGCTCTCGTCGTCATCGGGGGTCATTCGCTGCAGGAGCCGAATAAGATCGCGCGTCGTGCCGTTCGGAAGTCTCCTAAGAATCCTCGCCAGTGTGAGACAATCCTCGGCCTCCTCCGATGTGCGGCCCCAAAGATGTGGCGCAGCTTCAAAGATCATATCGATAGGCATGAAGCCAAGAATCTCACACAGATGGATCATCCGAGTAACAGTCATTTTGGAAAATGCCCGCTCGTAGCGTCCGTATACAGGGATGGACAGACCAAGCATTGGAGCAACGTCTGCGCGGGACAGGCCCTGCGCTTCGCGTGTCTTTTTCAGGAACGCGCTGATCAATTCCTCCATGTGACCCAACGATGTAATTTCGCCGCCGAAACCTGGCTTTCGATAGATCGCCTTGTCAACCTCCGGATCGGCGGTGCTGACGAGGCCTCTCGAACTTCTGTAGCTTGCTAGATCTTCCGTCACCGCACGTCCCTATTTTCCTGCCACTCGTTGTAGACTTGAGCCAACCTGAACCGATTTGAACCACTTGCCATCGCCAGACTACAACCGTTTTAAATACCCATTTTGGGCATTTTTTGCGTTATAGCAAATATTTGAGAGTTTAGCCAAATTGCTTCATGAATGCATTCAAAACAGTCTCGCTAGACCGGTGGCCCAGTTCCATGAAAGATGAGTCGGCTATGGCCGCACCCGGCACTGAATCATCTAGGTTGCG
Organism: Rhizobium etli 8C-3; assembly: GCF_001908375.1. Taxonomy (NCBI): domain Bacteria; kingdom Pseudomonadati; phylum Pseudomonadota; class Alphaproteobacteria; order Hyphomicrobiales; family Rhizobiaceae; genus Rhizobium; species Rhizobium etli. Next base: position 329,127 of record NZ_CP017243.1, read on the forward strand.
TCGAATTTGAGCGAAAATTCACATTCAATGCTCAACATCTTCTAAGCGGTCTTCGTTGAGGACGATAAGACATAATCCTCGAAAACCGATCCATTTCCCCGTCCCACGATATCCCATTTGGCTAGCTGGGAAAGCTCCGCCGTGCTGGAAATCACTCAGCCAAGAACCCATATCAGTTACCGCTCCCGCTAGCGTGTAGGTTCGATGCTCTCTGAAAATTCCGGCATCATGGAGCAAGTGCCACAAACGTGAACTTTGCTAAACGAAGCCGCCACCTTATCGCATCCACACAAAGGGCTTGAAATAGTCGACCGTGAGGGTTACATCATTGTAAGCAGCAGACAACGAGGCTTCCGAAAGGTCGCTGTTGCAGGTGCACCCTTAGAGGTCGGTACACCACGGTAAGGCACACGCGTTCGGCGGAAACGCCATGGGAAGGCTTCTTTAGGGGGCCTTTTTTGTTTCTAGGGCACCCTTATTTGCTGGAAATGAGCCTTTATTACGAGTTGGCAGACGCTACACCTTCGCTTGATGCGGCTGAAATTAATTTCTTTCTGATCAGCGCTTTTTACCACCAGTTCTACGTTGTGTTCGTCTGATCTGCTCGGGAAAAGGTAATAAACAACAAGATCATTAAGGCCAGAGGTCAGGACAGGGCCTGAAACGGCAAGGTTACCTGCCCAGTAAGGCATACAGAGGTAGGCACAAGATGCTCGAACGTGAATCTACCTTGCGGATGTTCGATTGTTGGGAAGGAGTCGTTAATAGTCGTCATGAGGCGCGGTCACCCGAAGACAGCTCTCACGATCTGGACCCATTCACTGAACTGGATTAGTGATTGCGCTGGGTAGTCTGGCTCTGAGACATTGAATTTTCTCCCGATATAAGGGCACGGGTTTGACAACCTTACGAAAGTGCTAACCCCTGAACGTGGTTTCGTTCTCCTGGTAAGGGCCCTTTCATGTTCAAATCGATACGAATAGAGCACTGACCTTTCGCTTCCGTCCTTACGACGGAGTTGTCTGCTTATGTCTCGCGTATCGACCGGAAGCCTGAACATGCTGCAGGAGCGAATTCCCATCCTGAGACCGAATTCCTACGACGCCTTCTCCGCAGGAGACCGGAGGTTCGAAATACGACCAGTGCGCCTGGCCTGACCCGAGAGAGGCTTCGGGCAGCCGAGGACGACACCTACGGCCTGTTCGTCGACTTCCGTTGGCCCAAGAACGTCGGGAAGCCATATTGCCCTCGCTGTGGCTGCCTGGAGCCGTACGGCGTCGTCGTTCTGATGCTCGGAGCCGGAATGCCGCGCCGAATTTTCGGTTTTCGCCAACCGCAAGCTTTCATTCAAGAAGATCATCATGGCAATCTGGGAGGAGATCACGGCCGCCAAGGGCATGGCGGCGCTCCATCTGAGCCGCAAGGTCAACGTCCAGTATAAGACCGCCTACTTCCTGCTGCAGAAGCTCCGGGAGGCAGCCGACCTTCGCCGTGATGCGATCAAGCTGCACGGTACGGTGCAGATCGACGGCAAGTATGTGGGCGGCGTCCTCCGCAAGGTGACAAGAAGGAAGAGCGCAAGGACGGGCGCAAGAAGGAAAATCAGAACGGCAAGCGCATGTGAGTTCTGGCGCTGAGGGAGGCCAACCGCCATGCACCGAACAGAACGGTGACGCGGGTGATCCTGGACGAGAACGGCAAGGATGCATGGGCGGCCGTCGCCAAGCATGTCGAGCCGAAGGCGCTCCTGATCGCTGACGAACACAAGGCGCAACCAGGGCTTTGAAAGAAAGCGCTGTATAGATCCACCTGCTCCGCCCTTTTAGTCCGCTAGCAAAAGGCGGTAGGGGACCGACTTCTCGAAGCGGTTTCCTGCCGGCCGACAAGGGCTACGGCAGCGCTGAAATCCTCGCCAAGCCGGTCGAGTGTAAGGCTTCGGCAACATCGCGCCGAAGAACAACTGGAAGGGCTCAGTCGTCTTCTCACGCTGGGTCTATCGGCAGCGTAACCTCGGAAACGTCAAAAGCACCGGTTCGATCGTAATTGACGCAAAGCTGACAGTCGTGTGCGATCGCGCACATTGACAGGCTGGCATGATGCAAGCGCCGACGTGCATTGTGACCTCAACCCAAATCACTCCAATGCTGGGTTGGCCTTCGGACGGATCGCTCGCAAGGTTGACGCTGTTCAAATACTAGGCGGAGTGGCATAATCCGCGCCTCCCGACACACGGAGCACCGGAAGGCGCCTTCTGTCGCCATTGAAACATTCACTAACAATGATCTGGTGGCACACCAATTGCTTGTAGGAGCCCAGATCTCTGCCGGCAATGGTTCCGGTCCAAGCTCCAGTGGCTACTATCGACGATGACCAACACCTTTAGATGTAAGGCCCATCTTCGCGCATGTCGTACCGTACGAACGGAGCTCGTCAGCGATCATCACGCGCGGCGGCGTGCAGCCGATCCAAAGAGCTTTGTCACCAGCCACTGCTCAGCGCGGGAGCCTCTTCAGCTTTGGATCAAGACGTTGAGAGCGATGCCATTCTGGCCGACAGCTCCGCCGGAGCCAATGTTCTTCGCGCGCGATCGAAGTAACCGACGTTCAGATGTCATGTCGCCGCGAATGAGACTGCTTCAAGGGATTCCAGTGGGAGATCGCCTTGCCGAGTTAAGGCTCCCACTGGCACACGGTTTCATTGGTCACGCCGGTGCCGCATGTTGGCCGCCGCAATCCGCTAAACTTAACGGTGCCCTAGAACCTGAAGAGACACAGCGAAATCGGCCTTTTGTTTGGCACCGGTTGGACTAGGCCCGTTTTCGTTTTCGTCTCAAAAGTGGAGATGCGATATGATTTCGAATCACCAAGCCGACGTGGTTGGCGATAGCGACAAGCTCATCGAGCAAGCACTGCGAGCTGCCATGGATACTGCTCTAAGTCCGGCTGCGCCGGCTCACCTGCGTGGAGCGCTGGACGCGGCAGTGTTTCCAGGGGGCTCCCGGATGCGCCCCAAGCTCTGCTTGAAAGTCTCCTATGTGTGCGGCGAAAAAGATCCTGAGCTGGCGACAAGAGCCGCGGCAGCAATTGAATTGCTGCACTGTGCCTCGTTGGTGCATGACGACTTGCCTTGCTTCGATAACGCGGCGCTACGCCGCGGCAGACCAACGGTGCACCGGCTTTTCGGAGAGCCTATCGCCGTTTTGACCGGCGATGCCTTGATTGTGATGGCTTTCAAATACCTCAGCTTGCAGGCTGCGCTAACACCTGAGTTGGGCGCGCGCATGATCGAGGTGGTTGCGGAGGCGGTCGGCCCCAGTCACGGACTGATCGCCGGACAGTCGATGGAGGCAATGACGCACGTCCCAATCGACCGCTATCACCATTACAAGACCGGCTCCCTCTTTGTCGCGGCGGCCACTTGCGGTGCCCTGGCAAGTGGTGCAGATCCGGCCCCATGGTCTAAGGTGGGGGAATTGCTCGGGCACGCGTATCAGATCGCCGACGACATCGCAGATACAGTCGGCCGCGCAGAAGTGCTTGGCAAATTGCCTGCCGTGGACACGCAGCTGAATCGACCCAGTATCGTTCGCGGCCAAGGATTGGACAGCGCAGCCGCCAGATTTTATGCGTATCTCGAACAGATAGGTGACGCCATTCCTGCCAGCCCTCAAAAACGGTCCTTCGTTGACTGGCTTAATCATGCACTTTGCAAAGGCGTGGCTGGACCGGGAAAAGCCGGTCTGATTCAACAAACGGCGCTGGATTGCGCGCCTTTGTAAGCCCGAGTTACGGTACGCATAACCTAGCCGGCGGCATCATTACCGCTTCATCGTCAACAGCTGCTTCATGAACACTTCGTTCCCTGCATCGAACCGCTGGGCCAAGGTGGATTAGAGGTCTAGCTTTAGCGTTAACGGTTTTTGCAACCAGCTTGGAGGGCCGGCCGACAGAGCGGGCGACGCCGGCATCATCCGACTGGCGGATGCGCGGAGGGCAACAAGTGCGCGGAGGGCAACAAGCGCGCCTGGCGCAACGTCGCCAGATCAGGTGAGCCGGTGCAAAAGCAGGCGACGGCCAACTGGCGGATGACGACCTCGAAATGCGCAACGACCGCTTCGGTCGATACCGTAGCCGCCGGCAGCACGCCGGCTGCCTGCCCGGCAATGTCCGCTCCGAGGCGAATGGCCTTGGCCACGTCGACGCCGTCGCGGATCCCGCCGGACGCGATAAGCTTCACCGTTGGCAGTGCCCGACGGACCGCCTGCAAGCTGGCCGGTGTCGGGATCCCCCAATCGGCAAACGCCATCGCCACTGCACGGCCGGCGGCATCGCGGGCGCGCTCGCCCTCCACCGCGGCCCAACTGGTGCCGCCGGCTCCGGCGACATCAATCACCTCAACACCCGCCTCGACGAGCGCGCAGGCCACCGAGGCGGACAGGCCCCACCCGACTTCTTTGGCCACGATCGGCACGCCCACGCTACGCGCGGCGCGAGCCACCTGCGCCAGTACGCCGTGCCAGTCGCGGTCGCCATCCGGCTGTAGCACTTCCTGCAGCGGATTGAGATGGACGATCAGCCCATCAGCCTCCAGCGCATCGACAGCCCGGCGCGCCAGATCAAGGCCGTCGGCCTCGCGCAGTTGCGCAGCGCCGATATTGGCCAGCAAGGGAATGTCAGGCGCCAGGCGGCGTAGGGCGCGCGTCAGCCCCTGGGAATTGCGCGATTGCAGGCTCACGCGCTGCGAACCGACGCACATGGCGATCCCCAAGGCTTGCGCCGCCTCGCTCAGGTGCCGATTGATGGCCTCTGCGCGTGGCATTCCGCCGGTCATGGAACTGATCAGCAGCGGCGCACGCATGGGCTTGCCTAACAGCGATGTGCGCAGTTCGATCTGCGTCAGGTCCAGCTCGGGCAGTGCGCAGTGTTCGAACCGGATTTGCTCCCAGCCGGCAGCGACCGTGGCTGGCGCCGTTCGCCGATCCAGCACGAGGTCCAGATGGTCGTCCTTGCGCCGGGTCAGGGCGTCGTCGCACCCGCTCGCTCGATCCGCCGTATTGGGCGTTGGCGTTGCGTCGGATCGGACCGAGGGCGCCGCGCGCACGCCGCCGCCTCCCGCGCGTTCACGCCGGCGCACGCTGGCCTCCCCCCGCCGCATCGTTGCCGTAGCGGCTGATCGAGGTCTGGTAGTACTTCGCGCGAATGACCGCCATGGCCTCGATTAACGGTCCCCATGGTGCAGGAAAGCGTTCTTTCACCATCACTCGGTGCAGCATGCGCGCATGGCCGACCAGCTCGTCGTTGAGGAAATCCTCCACAGGCATAGCCGGATAACGCTGCAGGAGCAGGATGGCAGCGTTGTCGGCTTCTCCCGCCGCCCTATCCTTGGCGCATCCATGCAGATCGTTCTGCAGGCGCCCTATCGTGGAGATGAGCCGCAGCACCTGGCGAAACGCCGGACGCGCGCGCAGGGTCGCCATGTCCAGCCCCCATAGCAACGACAGGCAACAGAACACGTTCGCGTAGGCGATCGAATCGATGGAATTGTGCAAGTATTCGGCGTACGACCAGCGTTCAGCCCCCGCCGCCTGCGCGTGTCCGGCGCGCAGCGCCGCGCAGTAGCACCGGGTATCGTTTAGAAGCTCAGTATAGTCGCGCCTATCGTAGGCGAGCGCGGCCAGGGAAGCGCGCAGCACAGCGCAGCCCTCGAAACCGGGGACCGCGCATGGCACGCCCTGCCCCAGCGCCTGCTCCACCGCGGCCAGCTGCTCCGGCGCGATCAGGCCAAGGTCGTTGCAATCGTCGAGCCAAAACAGTAGCGCCAACTCGCAATAAAACGCCACGATCAGCTTTTCGTCCTGCGGATCTCGGCCGGTGCGGGCGCTGATATCGTGCAAGCTCGGTTGGATACACTGCAGGATGTACTGTCCGCCCCTAACTGCTTCTACGGCATGCTCGTCGGCGAATCCGGTCAGGGAACGCCCCCACTCCAGTACTTGCTGCAGCGCGCTTTCGGTCGGGATCATTGCGCTATTCCTCCTGCTCCCTCGGTCGGGATGCGCCGCCCCCAACGAAGAGCCAGCCACAAGCCGGCGAGTTCGATCACGCGCACGACCCGGGTCGGGCAATACAATTCCTTGCCGATCCACAGCGGCGTCTGCGGCAATTCATGCGCCTCATGGCGAGCGAGCATCCACTCCAGCGCGTGCGCGACCGCCAGCGCGATGCGGGCGCGCCCTGTCGGCTCTTCGCGCCCATCCATCACGTGCAACGCGAACAGCGCATAGGCGGTTTCCTCAAATGTTGACGCGCGACCCGCGCCCCAGCCGCCGTCATCGCGCTGCGCCTGCAACAGCGCCGCCAGCGCGCGCTCGTCGCGCCACTGGGGCGCGCCTTGCGCGAGCGCAGCGATTGCATGCGCGGTGGGATACAGCCACGAAACATGCCATTTGTCATTGTCCCATAGACCGTCCGCGTTGCGATTGGCCTCAAGGTAAGCGCTGGTACCGGCGGTGGGCTTTCCCAACAGTCTGAACGCATGCAGGGCGTGGATGTTGGTCGACACCGAGGCATTGCGCTCGCCGGGGAAGGTAACGAACAGCCCGCCGATTTCGAAGTGGCGCAACGCGTCGGCAGCCGGGTTGCGTCCTGCTAGGCGCAGGATGCACAACGCAACAGCAGTGTCGTCCGCATCGGCCGCGAAGTGCAAGGCCGGACCCAGACCGCGCACGCCCAGACAGGCATCGAGCTGCGCGACGATCACGCGCACCGCCTCGGCGAGCGCGGGATGCGAAAACAACCCGGCCAGATGCAGAGTGTACAGCGACCAGCATGGCTCGAACACGTTGATCGGCCAGACGCTGGGAACGACACCTTCGATGCCGCTGCGCGCCGCGCGCGATGCGGCCTGAAGATACCTGTCGGCACGCTCGACCTGTGGCGCGCTCGCCTGTGTGAGGGCGTGCGCACGCCACGCGGCGGTTGCCGCCGGGCTGATGCCGATGCTGCCGTCGTCGTCCAGGCATGCCGTGGTCGGCGACGTCCCCCAGGCTTCCCAGGAGTGCAACAACGGATGGCCGCTCGGCAGCGGTCCCACCGTCCCCAACTTAACCAGGCACGCTTGCCGCAACGGCAACAGCGCCGGGTAGCGCGGAAACACCACGTCGCCCACCAAGGATGTGGCCTCGCCGGAGATCTGCGGCAGGATCAGCTCCGCGCCTACCGGCGCGTCTTCCGGCACCGCATCCGCGTAGGGATCCGGCTGGCGCTCGAGGAACCGCGTTGCAGCCTGAACTGCGTCCGCAGCGCCGGGAAGAGAATCGGCACGCCGCAATGCAAGCAACGCCGCGCACGTGGGTACATGGCGGAACAGTGGGAAGTCAGCACTTCCCCATCCGCCATCGGCCTGTTGCTGCGCCATGAGCCACGCGTATCCGTTCTGCCGACCGGTGACGTTGCCGCTGAACTGCAAAACGCGCGCCGTGTCGTAAACGGACGGACTCACGCTGCCGCCATCGCGCGTCTCGTTCAGCAAGTGGCGCAATTCAGAAAGGATCTGTTCGGACAGCGCACTCATGCGGGATGTTCCCTCTGCAGGCAGTTGACGAGAAGCGCGGCGAAGCGCACCTATGCTGGCGGCGGTCCGCGGTGGGCAACCGCTCCGATCTGCGCCGTGGAATCGAACACAATGTAGCATCTAGCGGTGCCGCCGGCCGATCGCAGCGGTACGGCGGCGCCTCCGTGCGGACCGGCGCCAATGCGCACGGCGCGTGCTTGAACAGATACCCTTTTGGCCCGCTGCACGGCCTGCGCCAACCGCTCCGCACGCGGGCGCATCGAGGTGATGGCTTCCTCGGCCTCTGGCCATAGGCCCGGCACTGACTGGGGCGCTGCATGCAGCTTCGTGATCGGCACGCCGGTTGCTTTCTTCTCCGCCGCATGCTTGCCGGCGGCTTGCCCAGCGTCGCGTCATCCGCTGGCATGTCATCCTCGACCACCTACAATACAAGGCCGAAACAGGCGCGATAGCGATCCAGTGCGCGGTACAGCGTAACGCGCGGCATCCTCCGCGACGGCGCATAGCGCGCCCATGCCTATGGACGCGCGCACCAACAATCCGCCGCACGCCTGCGCGCCCGATCCGCCGAACGGGGAAACGCCAGTTCGGTCGTCGTTTAGCGTGGAACCCTTCTGCATGTTGTTCATCTCCTTCTACCTGACAGAGAATGCCGCGGCGAGCGGCGAGCCGCCGCGGTGCTGCCGGCGTCGCACCGCGCGCGCGCGCCGAATGCAGCAATGCCGCCCATCGTCTTCGCCGCTGCCTCTTGACACGGGGCAGAGGATCCCAGCTCATGAGAATCCGATGCGGACTGTCATGGACGGATGTGCGGTCGGGTAATAGCGCCGGCCTTTTTCGACGCCGCTCATCAATCGCGGCCGCACCCCGGCCTCCTGCATGGTCAATGCCAAGGCGATGCTGAACTGCACCAGCTCCAGCCATACAAGGTGATAGCCCATGCAGACGTGTGGGCCGGCACCGAACTGCAGCATGTCCACCGGCCGGATCGGCTCCGTGCGTTGCAGCCACCGCCCCAGACGGAACTGATCGGGCGCTTCGTGCAGCAGCGGCGAGGTCGAGAAATGCAGTAGTGGGATGCATAAATGAGTGCCCGCAGGAATGCGCCGCTGGCCGAGTTGTAGTTCCTGCATCGCGCGACGCGGTACGAGCGAGGAAGCCGGATGCATTCGTAGCGTCTCCCGAAACAGCGCCTCTGCGACCGGACATTGCGCCAGGTCCTCGTGCCCGGTCGGCACCGCGCCCACGCGTTGCGCCTCTTCGACCAGGGCGTCCCACAGCTCTGGATGCTGCGCCAGCTCGATCACCATCCAGGCTATCGTCGAGGCGGAGGTCTCGTGGCCGGCAAGCAGCAGCAAGCGGATATTGGCGACCAGGACGTCATCGGAGAGCGCGCCATCGCTGCAATCGAAGGCGCTCACCATGTCGTTGATCAACCCGGTGCGCGCGGCGCGCGCGCGCGCGTCCCGGATGAACTGGCGCGACTGCGCGTCGATCCAATCGCGGGCGGCGCGGCCGCGTCGCAAGGGCATCCCCGGCAGGTCGATCGGGGGCGCGACCATCAATTGCAGCAGTTGCCGGTACTTGCGATGCCACTCCGACAGGTCTTGAGCGGGGATGCCCATGAGACTGAAGGTGAGTTTGAGCATCAGGTTGCGTGTGTCTGGCAGGATAGCGACTTCACCGCGGTCGCGCCACGCCTTGACCTGAGCCCTAATAATTGGTTCGAACAGCTCGCCAATGCCGGCCTCGGTCAGACCCCTCGGCAGAAACGCCGCTTTTATCCCATCGCGCGCCTGCCGGTGCGCGCTACCGTCCAAAGTGACCAACGTTCCGCCAAGGATGTCGGGCGCCATCTCTTCGATCAGTGCCGAGGACACTTCCTTGTGCCGGAGCAATGCGAGCGCATCTGGATCCAGGCATGTCATCAGGTGTCCGGCCGGGCCGAAGTCCAGCCAGAAGTGGCTGCCTAGGGTCCTTTCCGCGCGCCGCAGCAGGCGCGGCAGATCGCAGACGATGGCGGGGAGATGCCCGACCAGGGGGAAAGCGCCAGGCATGACCGGGATGTCGTCCCGTAGCCGGCGCCAGCGGTTCAGCGGGTTGAGCAGCATGTCCATCACCAATGCGACGCTGCGGTTGCTTCGGCGGCGTCACCGGCCGGCCGAGCCGCGCTGTTGCCACCGTCGGCGTAGGTTGGAACATGCGCCAACATGCCGCCGTCGATGCACACCACCTGGCCGGTGATGAACGCAGCCTCCTCCGAGAGCAGGAACGCGACCAGCGCGGCTACGTCCTCGGGGCGGCCGACGTGCGGCAGGAGCTGGTGCCGGTGTAGATGCCGTTGCATGCACTCGTCCAGCTTGGCGAAGAGACGTTCAGTCATGACAAGACCTGGCGCAACCGCGTTGCAGCGGATCTTCGCGTGTCCGTATTGGGTGGCAAGCGAGGCCGACAGCATGTTCATTGCGGCCTTCGACGCGGCGTATGACGTCAGTGCGGTGTCGCCGCTGAGCCCTTGGCACGATGACATGTTCACGATCGCGCCACCACCACGGCCGATCATTTGTGGGATGGCCTGCCGGCAGCAAAGGAGCGTGCCGCGCAAATTGGTCGCCATGGTCTGGTCCCAGACCGCCACGTCCAGGTCGAGGATCGCGCGGTCGTGCGGAGTCAAATGCATGGCGCTCGCATTGTTCACAAGCACGTCGACCCCACCGAAGCGCCGCTTCGCCGTTTTGAACAGCTCTGCCACCGCCTGCGCATCTGCGATGTCCATGGCCACGGCCAGCGCTTGGCCCGCTTCGGCTGCGATCTGTGCGGTGCAGGCGATGGCAGCGGGGCCATCAATGTCGGCCACCACCACTCTGCCGCCCTCGCGCGCGATGGCGAGGGCGCATGCCTTGCCGATCCCGGCGCCGGCGCCGGTCACCACGGCCACCTTGCCTTTAAATCGTTCCATCATGTTCTCCTGGATTGCGTAGGTCTTTCGCTGCATGTCGCTCAGCGTCTGCCGGAGAGGGCGTAGGGCCGGGGTTGGTGCAATGGTCATCGCCGGCTTCGCTTTCGATCACCCGAATGGCCGCGACCGGGCACTGGCTGGCTGCTAGGCGCACGGCGGCGTGCAGCGCCTGCGGGACCGTCGCCATGCACACTTCCGCCACGCCGTCCGGCTCCCGCTGACGAAAGGTGCCCGGCAGCGTCAACACGCACTGACCAGTGGTTCCGCACAGGTCCTGGTCGACCACGACGCGAACCTCAGCCGCCGCCTGCGCGTGCAGCCGCACCGGCAGCGCGCGGAACGTCCTAAGGAACGCTGAGGGCTCCCGGGTCGGCTGCTCGGCCAAGGCCAACGTGGGGAAGCGAGCCTGGATCTGCGGCAGGCTCTCGGCCAGTTGCACCCTGGCGAGTTGAGCACCTAGGCAGAAGTGGATGCCGTGGCCGAAGCTCAGCATAATCTTTCCGTCGCTCGACATGCCAGGCCTGGTGCCGTAGAACCGCACCGGATCGAAGCGGTCGGGATCAGCGAAAGCGTCCGGGTCGCGATTGCCGGCCGCGATCAGCACGCGCACGTCCGCGTCCTTCGGGATCACCACGCCATGCAGTTCGATGTCGCGCTGGGCGATACGCGGAATGGAGCTGAACATGGCCGGCGCCTCGCAGCGCAGTACTTCTTCTACAAATGCCTCCACCCCTGCGGCGTCTCCCTGCAGCCAGTGCCGCTCCTCGGGGTAGGCCAGCATCGCCAGCACCGCATGGTCGATAGTCGCAGCAGTGGTGGCGAAGCCGCCCAGCAACATGCCCCACAGCATGCTGATCAACTCCGCGTCCGAGAGCGTATCGGCGTCGTCGGTGTGTGCGCCGACCAGTGTCGACACGATGTCGCGGCGGGGATCGGCGCGCTTGCGCAGTATGAGGTCGCCGAAATAGGCCTTCACCCTGGCGCTGGCCACGTCCGCCGCGGCGAGGTGTGGATCGCTGGCGTGCGGGCTCAGGCCTTCTAGAATGGCGCTGACGATCGCTGAGAGCTCGAAAACGTCGTCTTGGGGCATGCCGAACAATTCAGCGAAGACAAGCATGGGCAAGGCCAGTGCGAATTCCCGATGCAGGTCCACCGCCTCTCCTCGCTCCAGTGCGGGCGCCATGCCATCCAGGCGAGCTGCGACGATGCGCGCGATGCTCGGCCGCAGGTTGTCGATCTGGCCCACGGTGAAATCGCGCGAAATCAGCCGGCGCAAACGCGTATGCGTCGGTGGTTCCTTCATGGCTAGCGTAGACGCCAGCAGATTGAGCGACAGGCTGCTCGCCGCACGCGGGAAATAGCGCGCCAGTTCGGATGGCGCCGGCCCCCGAAACGCATCGCCCGTAGCCTTGAACGCCCAGTAGATGTCGGCGTGGCGGCTCAACAGAAAGAGGCCCGACGCCGCGCGGTGCACCGGATCGTGCTCTCGCAACCACCGCATGAACGGGTACGGGTCTTGGATGCATGCTGGCGACGCCAGCTCGGCGAAGGCGTCGTGGCATGCTGCCGTGGTGTCTTGCACGTCCATCTTGATTACCTGTCGAGTGGCTGATCTGACCGGTGCGCGCCAGGCGCCGCCAAATGAGAAGATTGCGATGCCGGGGGGCGTCCGCACCAGAGCACCGGCATCTCCTCGAACCCGCCGGTAATGATCTCCTTGCGCAACTTCAGTTCTTCGGGCGCCACGGCCAGGCGCAACGCGGGAAAGCGCTGGAAGATCGAACCGAATATGGCCTTCAGTTCCAGCCTCGCCAGCGCCGCCCCGATGCAATTGTGCTGCCCGTAGGAGAACGCCAGGTGGGGATTTGCGTCGCGTCCGATGTCGAAGACTTCCGGGTCTTTGAAATGGCGCGGATCAAACGAGGTCGCCGGCAGGCCGACCAGTACTTTGCTCTCCGCGGGTATATGCACGCCCGCGATGTTAACGTCGGTCCGGGGATAGCGCATGATGCCGTCCCACCCCGCGCCAGGCGAATACATGCGCAGTATTTCTTCCACCGCCTTGTCCACCAGGGAAGGATCGCGGACCAGGCGTTCGCGCTGTTGCGGATGGCGAAACATGGCCAGCAGGCCGAATTCGATCTGCGCGACGGTGCTCTCGTGCCCCGCCACCAGCACGCCCGCCGCGAGGCCGATCGCCTCTTCCTCGGTCGCTTTGCCCTGGTCGACCGCGGCTAGCAGATCCGTCAGCAGGTTATCGCCCGGATCCTGTCGCTTGCCCCGTATTTTGCCGTGGATGTAGGCGCGGAGCTCTTCCCAGGCCAGGCCGGACGCGCTGCGCGGGCCGCTTTCATGCTGGTGCGTCATCACCTCGTCGGAGAGCCCTGCGAAAAAGGCGTGTTCCTCGAAGGGCACGCCCATCAGCGCGCTGATTACCTTGGCCGGAAGCGGAAAGGAGAGATGGCGTCGCAAGTCCGCGGGCTGGGGCTGAACCGCCAGCGTATCGAACAACTGCACGGTGATCGCCTCGACCTGCTGCGTAAGCAGCTTCACCCTGCTGTTGCTGAAGGCCGGCGCCACGATCGTGCGTAACCGAGCATGCTCGTCCCCTTCGTGCGAGACCAGCCATCCCGGCGAACCGAGAATGACCGAATCTGGGGTGAAATCCGCCGGAGGCATTCCCGCGGGCCGGAATGCCGCGTCAGACAGCACCGCCTTGGCCTCGTCATAGCCTGTCACCCACCAGCATTCGTGCCCGGACGGAAGGCGCACGCGGTGGATCGGACCCTTGGCGCGTAGCGCCAACATCTCGGGCGAGGGCTCGATGTGATCGACCCGCCACATCGGCAGCGTCGGCAAGGATTGTTCGGACATGGTGACGCTTCACTCTTTAAGCCCGGAAGGGGCGGAAGATGACGGGCGGACTGCGGGCAGCAAATGAGTTAAGACAGCGTGTAGACGACGTCCTCCTTGGCGATTGCCAGCGCCAGATCCTCCGGCCGCACGAACGGCGGGGGGAAGGCACGTCCCAATTTCAGGCGCGCCAGCGCAGCGCCCACGCACAGATGCGGCCCCTGGCCGAGGGGCAGGTGCGGGTTTTGCAGCCGGTTGAAATCGAACATGTCGGTAACGCCATAGGTCGGCCGACCGTAGGAATTCGCGCAGCAGGTTCGACCCCACCCGCCCACCGACCCGTCCGCAAACATAACTTCCAAACCAGTCCCACACGCCCGGTTTCCCGCCTGGCTCAAGGTCCGCCGCTTTGGCTGTACCGCTCGCGACGTGTGTGGCTCGCAAACGAAGAACTCTAGATCGCATCCAACACTCCTCACATTTTCCCGGCGCACAACCGAGCCACTATCATTGCCACAGCAAACCATCGGACCTCACGAGACGCGAACAGCGACGCGCCGCCCGAAGACCATCGCGCTGCGATTGGCGACATACCGTGACCAGAGCAAATCGCGTGCCGAAGTGAATTCGTGGGCTCAGCAGGCATTTCGTAGCAGCGCGTAGTGTCAAGCTCCCGCCATTCAGTCTCAATGCCGACAACCGCGGAGTACATGTCTGACAAAAGCCTGATCTAACGCCGGTCTGCGTCCGACAGTCGGCGACCTGCATGGGATGCCCCGAGGCGAGCTTTCGTGCAACAATCCGCGCCATCTTCGACGTCGAAGTTGCCCCGCCAGTTTTCGTCCCATGGGCGGGAACGTCGTCGACTGCGCCGCCGCGTTAAAAGCGCCGGCTTTGGGCAAATCTGACTGGACCCGCCTCGACCCTCCGGTAATAAAGTTTGCGGAGCTTATTTCCGCCAGATGCAAGTTCCGAGCTTGCAGTCATCTCGTTGACGTTGTTCTCAATGTTTCCACCCCCGCGCTTACCGAGACGGTCGAGCTTCTCGATCGGCGTAGGTCTAAAAGGCAACGGGAAACGATCAAATTTCGAGGCATGTTCTCTTCCGGAAACATGTCATCTAATCAGAAGCGGCGGTCGGCAGCAGTCGCCTTAGTCGGAGACCTTCTAAACCAGACGATGCCCGATCCATGCCGAAGATGAAGCAATCGGGAGACCAATGCAGCATCTCATGGACCGCCGCACCGTGGTGAAAAAAGCGGTCCTCGGTTGCTGGAGGTTGTTGAATAGTTCCATGACATCGAATTGAGCTTACGCCTGATGAATTCGGTCAATACCTACACCGCTAAGGGGTGCGCCGTTTACGCCTTGGGTCAAGCTTGGGGACGTTGGACTGCTCTGTTTTATCGCGATCACGTTTTTGTGGCTGGTCTGCCTGCCGAGTTCCTGAATGTATCGATCTGTCGCTCTCGCGCGTGGGCCGGAAGGACATAAATAGCAGGCTCAAGAAATAAACGACCTGAAGGAAAACCGAAGCCGCTAAGGTTACGGCGAACGCTTTGAAGATGGAAAGCGAGGCGGCGTAGGCCGAAACAGCGCTGGTGCACGTGACCAGCAGCAGGATGCAAAAAAAGGTTCTAAAGGGCAAGGTCTTGCTCCCGTTCGTTCGTCCAATGTTTCAACTGCGTCGACGCCGATGATTTCGCCCGGTTCGTCTACGCTATGAACGTGCATGACTTCGCCGAGAGCAGGCGTTG
Source organism: Rhizobium etli 8C-3 (assembly GCF_001908375.1). Taxonomy (NCBI): domain Bacteria; kingdom Pseudomonadati; phylum Pseudomonadota; class Alphaproteobacteria; order Hyphomicrobiales; family Rhizobiaceae; genus Rhizobium; species Rhizobium etli. The sequence goes on from NZ_CP017243.1 coordinate 344,268, forward strand.
AAACAGCGTCTGCATGCAAAGCGGGTTGCGCCGTCGACAGCGATCAACTACTTCGGCATTCAGCTGGTGCCATAGGTTGCCAAAAGCCGGGTCAGCGCGAACACGCCAAAATGGCGACTTTTTCCTTCGCGGCTTCCAACTCGGCAAATGCACTGAACGTCTTCCGCCCTTCAGTGTTGACCTTTGTCCAGTTGAACGGGAGGCCTTCGGCAACGTAGTGAACGCCGCTTTGAGGCGTCAGCTTTCCGTTTCTCCAGCCCATGTCGGCACACTCGCGGACTCTGAGCGAATCGGCGCGACCTGGATCCTATCATTCGTCATTGCGCTCATAGGAGCACCGGGGAGCGGCGATCAATACGCACTTGCAGGCTTTCCAGTGCGCCCGCAACGATGAGGCCCTTGTTCGCCACTCGGTCCATCGGAGCAAACACAGGATCAAGCACCGGCCGGCAACATTCAAAACGTCGCGCGGCTTCCGTCATCGTTATTGACGGTGAACGATAAGGTTTACTACCGTCGCCTCCCAAAAGCGCTATCTGCCCGGCAAGAGGGATCGGGTACCCGTCAAAGATCGTGAAGGCGGTTAACCCAACTCGCAAAGCTTCTTCCCCAACAAATAGCGAGTGCATGTCGTCGAAGCGGATCATCTGAATAAGATCACTGCCAATTAAACCGGAGATCGATGCAATGCTGTTGCGATCAGGGAGCTCAGCGGCGCGAAAGATCGCACTTTCCGGCTCCAACAGATACACAAAATTTTCCATATCCTTGCCTTCTAAATTCTTGAAAAGAGCCCGTGCCCAGCTGCTTTTGACGGGAGCGAAAGCGACTCGTGCATCAACTCGGGATAGCGACAACGCGCGGCAATATGCAGATTCAGCGTGCTGTGTAAATGGTCCTGCGCCAATTCGGTTCGGTTCAATTCAAGTCACGCTCCGGACGTGTCGCTCCAATGTCGCCCATATCGTTGACTTTATTTAGATATTTGAATACGCGTGGTTTTATTCCGGCGCGCCCCCATACCAATTCCGCGCCAAACATGTACGCGACGATGTTGGACCATACCAGCAGCCGCGCAGTGGACTAAGGCGAGTTCAGCAATCGAACGTGGCGGCCATCGGCGTCGCCGCTCGTATGGCTCGACATTTGTCCCAAATTTGCGGAACGGGATCCCGACCTTGGGCAGGCTATGCAAACGGGTGCGTGTTCCAAGTTTGACGAGAGCTGTACGCTGTACGAATACCCCGGCAGAATTGGAAATCATCTCCCATGCTGCAGACGCGAGAAGCTGACGAGTGGAGCTTCTATCAAGGCACCCCTTGCGACGCTGAAGCAGAAAGAAAATTTGCAATCGGCAAGTTCCATCCGAGCATCACGACATTTGGCTAGCGCAACCGGGGCAACAGCCGCGCTCACTGTTGGCTTACTTAAAGTGTGCTGAGTGCCGCGGTCGCGAGTTCGCGCTCGGTCCCCAGGCGTTTTTGGTGCCGCGTTTTTAGTGCTATTCAAAACGCGGATGACGGCATCCAATCAATCTATTTTTCCTGATTAGCGACCTTGGTGCATGATCAAAGCGTCTAACCAAACAAGGTGATCGCGACGTCAGCGGAGAAACGTAAAAAATGCAATAGATAGGAAGCGGCAGATTTTATTGCGTATCCCGGAGAGATACTGCCGCCGCCATGTTGCTCGCTATGGCGGCGGCCCTCGGAGTGTGGCGAACAGGCCCGGTCTCCAACTACTCTGAGGACTATCGAAGAGACATATGATAACTCTCATCGACGGCTAAGGCGTCGTTGCGCAGCAGTTGATCTTCGATCTTCCCTCAGATTGCCGCACTCAGACTGCTCAATCGGCGCCGCAGATTGAAAGCCTGCGTTTGTCCGTTTGACGACAGCGGGAGGCGGGATCGCCTCCCGCTGCACAGGCGATCGAGTGATTGAAAAGCCGGCTTCAATTGTCACTTGCTCAAGTTGGCACAACCTTTGAATGTTCGCCTTCCGGGGACCAAAGCAGCCAACTGAATTCGATTATTGGAGAAAGCGACGAAGCGCATGCCAAATGTGCATCACATCGGGGTCTTGACGGTAGCGGTACCAACTGTGGACGCCGCACGTCAAACCGGCCTAGCCGTCGACCACTGCGACGATTGCCAAACACTCTATTTCAGCCGACCATGCCAGATGGGTCTCAAGTTATTTGATGACTATGTGCTCTTCCGCTTTTTTTCGCGCGCACTTGAAGAAATTGAGATGGGGATTGCCACCGCGACCGAGGCAACCGGCCTTTCGCTTAGGGAGCTGCGGGATACAACCCGCAGTTTCCCAGCAAGGCTTATCCGCGCCTTTGCCCTGCAAGAGGCGAGTGATTGCGTGCCTGATGCGGAGGAGCAACTGTTGCGCGACATGCTCCTAGCGCATGTGCGGCCAGGCGACCCTGAGGGCGTGCGTTTTGCTAAGATCATTGCGCGACGTTCCATGCGTGAAGACCACCTCTGGCGGGATCTCGGCTTGCATGACAAAGCCGAACTTAGGAGATTGCTGTTCGCGCATTTTCCGGCGCTGGCGGCAGGCAACACCTGCAACATGAGGTGGAAAAAATATTTCTACCGCAAGATTTGCGAAGCTGAAGGCTTTTCCCTTTGTAGCGCTCCCAGCTGCAAGGAATGCGGCGATTTTAATGAATGCTTTCTCCCTGAGGAAAGCGGAAGTCTTTCTGGAGCGGCAGAGTTCGTCGGGCACGAGATCTTGAAAACGTAAAGGCCACAGATGCAATCTTGGCGGGCTTGTCCGGCGACGTTGAACCGATACGGGGGATTATTGCTCCCGATGTTGCGACTGTGCGGGCACGCGCAAATGTCGCTTTCCTAAATATGAGCGGTGATGTCGTCGTCGGATAATGATCATCGGTCCATTCTATAGCGCCTACTAAAATTGCCTTAAGCTCTTCGCCATATTCGACTACGCGATCTACAATTTGTCGGAGCTGAGCGTGCGGCCGGAAAAAAGCATCCGCGACTAGCGCTTTAACTTGATAGCTTGCTCACGATCTTTGCTGTAGCCTTCGAGCATTTCCTCCAGAATTTGGCCCGCTGACGATCGAAACCGGCTCCGTTGTCAATCTCGCCAATGGCGGAACAATCCGGGCCTGCAAGACTTCAGCTGCCAAGCTGTCGGCATTCCTCCTATTTGTTCGTGGAGACAGCATAACAGCGAGCTTGTTGTAAGCGACAATCTCTACTGTGCCTTCATATGCGTTCTGCTGATCATCCGGCCTTAATTCCGACGCGCGGTGCGAAGCCGATTGGCCGTCAATGCGGTGCCGATCTGTTTGGCTCTACGACTTGCCACACTACTTCTGTCCCTCGCCTGAGATGTAAGGATACGGACGAGATTTGTTGATCTTTGACGCAAGCGATTTCCAACCGACAAGACCTCGCAGCCGCTTCATCCAGTTTGGCGGTTTCGAGACAAGAGTTTGTCGATCCCGCCTTCGAAAGTTTGGAATTAAATAGCTGAAGATCAGCAAAACAACTGTTTTATATGCTGCTGCCCACATGGCACGGGTTTTGAAGATTGCCATGCGAGGCGGCGCGAGCTGCCTGCCTTTTACTCAGCGATGGATGGAACGAAAGAAGGAAGGCGATATGTCAGATTTGCGTCAAATCGCATTTTACGGCAAAGGGGGGATCGGCAAGTCCACCACCTCCCAAAATACGCTCGCAGCGCTTGTCGACCTCGGGCAGAAGATCCTGATCGTCGGATGCGACCCGAAAGCCGACTCCACCCGGCTGATCCTGAACGCCAAAGCACAGGACACGGTTCTGCATCTGGCAGCGCAGGAAGGTTCGGTGGAAGACCTTGAGCTCGAGGACGTGCTCAAGGCCGGCTACAAAGGCATCAAGTGCGTGGAGTCCGGCGGTCCGGAACCGGGCGTCGGCTGCGCCGGGCGCGGCGTCATCACCTCGATCAATTTCCTTGAAGAGAACGGTGCATATGACGATGTCGACTACGTCTCCTATGACGTGCTCGGCGATGTGGTGTGCGGTGGCTTTGCGATGCCGATCCGTGAGAACAAGGCCCAGGAGATCTACATCGTGATGTCCGGCGAGATGATGGCGCTCTATGCCGCCAACAACATCGCCAAGGGCATCCTGAAATATGCCCATTCCGGCGGCGTGCGGCTCGGCGGCCTGATCTGTAACGAGCGCCAGACGGACCGCGAGCTCGACCTCTCCGAGGCGCTGGCTGCCAGGCTCAATTCCAAGCTCATCCACTTTGTGCCGCGTGACAACATCGTCCAGCACGCCGAGCTCAGGAAGATGACGGTGATCCAGTACGCGCCGGACTCCAAGCAGGCCGGGGAATATCGGGCGCTAGCCGAGAAGATCCATGCCAATTCGGGCCAAGGGACCATTCCGACCCCGATTACCATGGAAGAGCTCGAAGACATGCTGCTCGACTTCGGCATCATGAAGAGCGACGAGCAGATGCTGGCCGAACTACAGGCCAAGGAGTCAGCGGTGGTTGCGGCTCAATAACTGCCGCTGTCGACAGGACGCGCTGGCCCTTGCGCCAGCGCGTCCTTCCAAGAAAGCCGCTTCGGCGACGACGACCTAACCCGAACCTTGAAAGGGGGCAGGGGCCCATGAGCCTTGATTACGAGAATGACAGCGTTTTGCATGAACAGCTCATTGCGGAAGTGTTAGCGCAATATCCAGACAAGGCGGCGAAGCGCCGCAAGAAGCACCTCAGCGTCGCAACGAGCGGCGACGAGCCTGGCGATGAGCCGAAGGCCCTTTCCGAATGCGACGTCAAATCGAACATCAAGTCCATTCCGGGCGTGGCATGTGCCCAATAGGACCAAGCTTTCGAAGGAAAAAAACGTGTCAAATATTGTATGTGAACGTGACACGGACTGCAGGCGAAAGTCTTTGCGCGCACCGTCGTCGATTTTCGTTCCGAACACAAATAGCGGGGTGCAGTTGCCTTGGTATACTATCTACCCAACAATACAGGAGTTTTCTTCAGAAATCGGCGCCCACACTCATGAGCAATGGCTGAGAAGCCAGGGAACTGATGACGCTGTCTCGCTCTATCTCCACATTCCATTCTGCCGCTCGATGTGCTGGTATTGTGGTTTTCCGACTAGCATCACTCGTCGGGACACTTTGATAACCAATTATCTAGCAATGCTGCGCGAGGAAATCCGCCTGGTCGCCGAGCAAGTGCCGCAGGCACTCTCAGTGGGTGACGTGCACTTTGGCGGCGGATCCCCGACCATTATGCCATCGGCAGACTTCCTGTCGCTAATGGAACTCCTGCGCGGCCGTTTTGCGATTGAGCGAGGTGCAACCATTGCCGTTGAGGTCGACCCGCGCACGTTCACCACCGATATGGCCGAAGCCCTAGAAAGGACCGGTGTGAATCGCGCAAGCGTCGGTGTGCAGAGCTTCGATCCCGTCGTACAAAAAGCGATCAACCGGATTCAGAGCGAGGCGCAAGTGATGACCGCCGTCGAAAACCTCCGCCTGTATGGGGTCAGGCGTATCAATTTCGACTTGATGTTCGGTTTGCCGAACCAAACCGTCCAGTCCTGTCTCGAGAGCGCTATGTTAGCTATTGCGATGCGTCCCGACCGCCTCGCGGTTTTCGGTTATTCCCACGTTCCATCTTTTCGAAAAAATCAGCGCTTGATTGACACAGCAGCACTGCCCGATATAGCCGCGCGAGCTGAGCAGGCCTCAGCCATGGCCGATACGTTAGTTGCAGCAGGCTATCTGCAAATTGGTCTCGACCATTTTGCTTTGCCGGATGACGAGCTTGCAATAGCACAGAGAGCTGGTCGTCTGCGCCGAAATTCGCTTGGTTACTCTGCCGAAACCTGCTCAACTGTCATCGGTTTGGGCGCGTCCGCCATTGGTCGTTGCGGCGACGGTTACGTTCAAAACGATCTCACGCAAAGCTGTTATAACCGGCACATAGCATCCGGCCGCTTGGCGATCTCAAGGGGCTACCGTTTAACTACCGAGGATCGCGTAAGAGCTGCAATCATCGAACAGCTCATGTGCTACTTGGAGGCGGACATATCAGCAATCTGTACGGCTCAGGGATTTGATCAGACCCATCTAGTGAGTTCAGCTAAGCAGCTAGAGATTCTGGCTGAGGATGGGATCGTTGAGTTTGACAACGGTTTAGTCCGTGTGCGGCACGAACGTCGCTCTGCCCTTCGCCATGTCGCTGCCGCGTTCGATGCTTATCTTGGCCGCCAGCCGATCTAGACTGGCAAACGGAGGGCCTTGGAGTGATCACATAATCGAGCTCGAGTTCGTCGAGATGTTAGGCAGGAGGCAAGCCCCCAATTGCTCGATTTTAAATCGATCGCTGAATTCGCAGTCCATGGCATGTGTCGGTCTCGATCGCGTCACAGTTCAGCTCTCGCCACTGGCAAAGAAATCCGCCGTCAAATATCGTGAAAGGTCTGGCGCAGCACGGCTTCACCGGCTCGGTTGAGCGCGCCAACTTGAAGCAGGCGACACCTTCGTTCAAAACGGACCAGACGCCCGGACAGTTCAGCTTGACGCCACCAATGCGGCTTCGATTGCGCAGGCGGCGGAGACGCGCATCCAGGAAACCTGCGGCAGGCTCGATGTCCACGGTGGCGATCGAGCGCGGTTAAATGCCTAGAACATGGCCTAAACACTCTTGTCGTTGATCTCGACGAAATGGGACCGTGTTCGGACCCCAATTATTTGTCCTTGCCGTACACAGGTGATGCTGCCGCTGGCTCCACTACATGCCCGGGGCGACAGGTTGTTGCACTGCGACAGGTCACCGTTCAAACCGCTCCAGCATTGTTCTCAACTGCGCGTTTTGCAGCCTTAGCTTTCTGGCTAGTTGCCTCCTGAGCACCCTGATGTCTTCGTCGAGGCTCATCTGGTCCGCAGTGTGAACTGCCGGGGCAGCGTTTGCAATCGCGGCTGATGCCTTCTTACGCGGGGCGACCTCGAGAGTTCGCTCGAGCCTCGTAGCATCGTGCCCAGCGGCGATGTCGGTACTAAGCCCGCCGAATGGAGGTGGATCGGCCGCCTCAACGTTTTTGGCATCTTGGCCTTCTACCTGATCGTGGCCACCGATTCCGACTTCCTTAGAAACGACAAACTCGGTGGAAATTGCAGGAGAATGGCCGTGACGGGGAGGCCCCTCGCTTGCCGGTCGAACGGCGCTTATCAGGCTCTTCTCGGCAGGCGTTTCGGTCGGACCGGCAATGGCCAATGTGTCCGGCGTAACCTTCTGGTCCGAACCGTTTTCTCGCTTTTGTTCGCGACCCGGTGAGATCAGTCGGGCAAGAAGTTTCCAGGGAGACGCCATCTATCCGACCTCGCGTTTTATCCCGCAAGCAGGCAGTGAGTTTGGGGTCCGGCAACAGCATTACCGTTGCCGAATTGTTTGTCTCGATAAGAATGTAGATACGGTCGCTTATTGACCGGCTGCTTATATCAATCGAGCTTGAGCCGTTTGCGCAGATCTTCATTTTCAGCGCGAAGTTTTTCAGCAAGAAGCTTGCGCAGCCGCTGATTTTCCTCTTCCAACTGCAAAAGGTCTGCCATTTCATCGCTCGCCGTCATCGGGGCAGCCGGCGCTGCCTGCACAGCCTTTGGAGCACGGTGCACAGGTGCGCGTTTGGCGCTCGCCGTGGCTTCGATAGCCTTTGTCTTGCGCCCTCTCCTCTTCACACCACCGTCCCCGGCCAGCGCAGCTGCCGGCTCTGCCGTAGCGTCAGCTAACGCGGTCTCGAGTGCCGCGACTTTTTTGGCGCGCGGTTTGCGCTGTTTCTTCGGCGCATTAGGCGTTTCGACAACGGTCTGTCCATCGACCTTGGTTGTCGTATTAGTCTCGTCGGCCATGCTCATCTCCTGTGTATCTGATGCAGTTGTCGACGGCCCGAGAGGCGCTGTCAACAACTGCTCGGCCTGATCTTGTTCCGGCAAAGACATTTCGCTGTCGGGTTTGCCACTCTGAGAGCTACCTGACAGAAAAGGCAATGCCTCTTCCTCTAGATCGCGCGCGACTGACTTTAGATCCACATTGCCCCAGATCGAGTTCGATCTGGCATCAAGTTTTCGCCTGCCGTTCTTGTACTCGACGGCAAAACTGCGTTGCACTTTTTTCAATATAAGAGGCCTTGGAGAATCCACGGGGTGGCTGATGTTATGCTGGAACAGCACGAATAGCGCCTACCGGACTACCAGTCTATACCCACGGTCTAGCCTGAGGCCAATTTTTTAGCGCCGCGTTATTTTTTGGAGTTACCGCGGCCTCTGCCGATTTATCGTCCCGGTCCCTAAGTGGTGAAGGAGCCGCGCACCAACCCAGGCTTCTCCTTCGTCGGCTGGCGCTTCAAAGACCAGATGCTGCGCACTCACGCCGGGGAAAATGTTGAAGCGCTTGGCCCACGTTTCGCGGCACTCGCAGCGGCGGTGCTGACCAAGACCGAACGCAGTTTCCTTGCAGCTAGCGCCGCCATTAGGCTCATTGATGTGCCGAGACGAACATGCGGCTTGGCTTTGTCGGCTGAAACAAGAGTAGCGAAGGAGTGTTGCTTTTATGACAAGACACGAGGAGTTTGTCGGTCGAATGTCACAGGCGGATCTGCCTTGCACACGGCCGCCATAGAGAGAAGGATGGGGTCGCCGCTCGCTTCACTGCTGAGTCACGCCATCGTTTTCGTGAATGCATTCCATCCAAACAATCGATTTTACTGATCGAAACGGTTGCCATTAGAAGACGCTGAAGAAGCGTTTTGTAAAAGCCGTAATTCGGAGTTCTTAAAATGGGTCCTCGGGTGCCGTGGAGACTGTGCTGGGAAAACGAGATGAGGCAGTCGGTCTGCTGCCTGGTCTCGATCGTTATCTTGCGCTCGACGTGATCGAGTAGAATCTTGGTCGTTGCTTCTCGACGTTTCAGTGGGCTCTCACGGGACGCACTTTTGCCCCGGTCGATGCCGCCTCCTATTCGTCTTCACCGCGCGCTGGTCATCTTTCTACTGCTTCCCCTTCTAGCGTTGTTGCAGATCGGTTCTCACGCCGTGGGCGCCGTTCGACGTGATTATCAATGGCGGTCCCACCGCGTGGTAGCTGAGTTCGGTACTGGCGCATATGCGAATGACGGAGGCCGGCGGCGGAATTCTGTGTGCTATGCCTCGGAGCCAACGCAGGCGCACTCGCCGCTGCAAGGATACGGTCTGCGACCTTTGTAGCGACCACCAAACGTCGTTGTGGCTGTCGGGCGGAAAGATGAAGGACTGGGTAATGTGGATACGTTACGCGGCGTTACTGCCGCAAATGCTTCGGTCTGGGGCTCTGTTAGCGCCGATTGTCGGCAATCTCACCGATCCGGTCACGATCTGATTTCGGCTTCGACCCGTGAACTCTAGCTGCACTGTCAAGCGCCACCCTATGAAACTACGAAAGCCGGTGGCCAGGCCAGAGCGACCTACCTTTCGAAACGAACTGGAGAGCAACATGCTGTGTCTAGGGCTCAGTGGCGGTCTAAGCAGAGTCTACGAAAATTCGTTCGATCTACCGAACACCTTTATGCACGATGGGGCTGCGGTTCTCGTTCGCGACGGGCGAGTGATAGCGGCGGTCGAGGAGGAGCGCCTTAACCGGATCAAGCACTCCAACAAGTTACCAACGCGTTCGATTCAATATTGCCTCGCATCTGCAGGTGTTCAGCTTAGCGACATCGACCGCATCGCGTATTATGCGACCGAGGCCTATTGCAACGCTGTGCTCGAGCGCGTGCGCCTCTCTTACCCAAGCACCCCAATACCGGATGCGAGACTGTTTTTGTGCGGCTTACTCGGGCAAGAATTTGGTGCCGAAATTGATCCCTCACGTGTGTCCTTCGTGAGCCACCATATGTCGCACGCCGTGAGCTCGTTTTTCATGTCGGGCTTCGAGCGAAGTTTGGTCCTCTCAATTGACGGCGGTGGAGACTTTCTTTCGGGGCTTTTGGCGATTGGTTCCAGCACGGAGATTGAGCCACTCGTGACATTCCCGGAGAATGATTCTCTAGGGCTGCTATACTTGGAAACGATCCGCTACCTAGGTTATGGCGCGTTCGATGAATATAAGATCATGGGTCTGGCACCTTACGGCAATCCCGCTTCGTACCGCGAGATCTTCGAACAATTTTACGAACTCCTAGACGACGGTGGTTATCGGGTCCATCTCGACCGAGTTGGTCCTACGTTGCTCAGTAACATTCAAATACGCCAGAAAGGCATGCCGTTCACGCAGCAGCATAAAGATGTGAGTGCTTCACTGCAGGAAGCACTGGAACGGATCGTGTTCCACGTCCTACGGCATTACACCAAGGTTACGGGCATCGAACGACTGTGTTTGGCCGGAGGAGTGGCACACAACTGCACTTTGAATGGCAAGCTGCTGTACTCGGGGATGTTTGACGACATCTTCGTGCAACCGGCGGCCCATGACGCTGGCTGCGCACTAGGCGCCGCATTGATGGCGTCTCATGATCTGGGGCATCCGGCACCTCGTGAGCGTTTGCAAAACGTCTATTGGGGACCCGACCTGGAGAGCGAAGGAAGCGTGGAGGAGGAACTTTTTGCTTGGGGCCAGCATCTCGAAATTGAACGCAGTGATGACGTGACAGGCAAAGCAGCCGAATGGATTGCGGATGGCGCCGTGATCGCCTGGGTGCAGGGGCGTTCGGAGTTCGGTCCACGGGCGCTAGGCAACCGGAGTATTCTTGCTGAACCGAGGCCGGCGTCAAACAAGGATCGAATTAATATGATGGTCAAGAAGCGGGAAGGCTACCGCCCATTTGCTCCCTCGGTATTGGAGGAGGACGCCGTGGAATTCTTTGATCTGCCAGGTACCTTGCGCAAATTTCCTTTTATGAATTTCGTAGTGTCTGTGCGCGAACCCAAGCGTAGTTCGCTAGGCGCCATCACGCACGTAGATGGTACGGCTCGTTTGCAGACAGTGTCACGCGAGACAAATCCCGCATATTGGGAGCTAATCAATGCTTTCGGGAAGCGAACCGGCGTTCCGATCTTGCTCAACACGTCGTTTAACAACAACGCCGAGCCGGTAGTAGATTCGGTTAGGGATGCCGTAACGACTTTTTTGACGACCGACCTGGATGCACTTGTGATCGGTCCATTTCTCGTCAAGAAGCGAATCTCAACGATGGAGGAGTGGAATAAACTAGCAGTTTCCTTGCCACCTTACGCAAGTCTCCATCAGGCGCGTGCATATTCCACCCTGGATCGGCAAGAGACTGTATGTGAGATCCGCACAGGCGCCTCCAGCCTGCAGGCCGTGCGTATTTCACCGGAGTTGTTTGAACAGCTAATTAGGATTGAGGGAGAAGCCCTGGTTGGAGACATTTTGGATGGAATCGCGCCGGTTTCAGGTAGTCGTGAGACTTTCCTAAATGAACTTCGGCAGATTTGGGAGCAGCGTTGCATATGCTTAAGCCCGGTACGTGGCCGCAAATCACAGGTATCCGTCCCCGCTGAGGCCTCGGTGACTAGTGGGCTTTCAGCATAGCTTGGGGTCGCTTCGTTACGCCAAACAAACTCGCGAATAACAAAGCCCGCGACAGACAATGCGCCGTGCCCACCTATCGCACGGCGAAGCGTCAACAACCATGTCGAAAGAAGGGCCAAATGGCTCGGTATTTCAGTGATATCCTGCCCGAGCTCGTTCAGCAGTGGCACTTCGAAAACTTAAGGAGAATGTGATGGATCCGGTGTGTGGGTTAGACGTACATCGACAGATCGTTTCGCTTCTCGATAAGCCTAACCCTGTAATCTTTGACATTGGGTGCAATGACGGAAGCGATGCTCAACGCTTTCTGCGCCTTCTTCCGAGCGCCCAGCTCTATTGCTTTGAGCCAGACCCCAGAGCCGCTGCACGCTTCAAGGAAAAATGGGTTCTGATCGGGATCGGATGAGGCTATCCGAGGTTGCGATCAGCGACCGAAACGCGAGGATCGAGTTTCATCCCAGCAATGGCAATGACAGCGCTAAGGAATGGGATCTCTCGGGCTCGATACGCCGTCCCAAGAACCATCTTTCTGAGTACGAGTGGGTTCGGTTTGACCCTCCGATTTCGGTTGAGACTAGGAGGCTGGATGACTGGTGCAGCGAAGCTGGCCTAGAGAACATAGATCTCATCTGGATGGATGTGCAGGGAGCCGAGGCCGACGTTATTGCCGGTGGCAATCAGATCCTGATGAGAACGCGTTACATATATGCTGAGTATAGTGATCATGAGCTCTATGAAGGTCAGCTTCCCCTGCGCGCCATTCTTGAGCTCTTACCTTCCTTCCAGGTGGTAGTTGAGTATCCCCGAGGAGTGGAGGGTGACGTTTTGCTTAAAAACTCAAGCCTATAGCCGGTTCCCTTTTTGGGATTCAAGAACCGCGCGAGTTTGCCGGAGGCTTCAACTCATGAGAGATTGGAGCCGATATGAGCAAGACAACGAACAATTTCTCGCCTGAAGTCCTCCGCATGGTGCTGGATCACGAAGCCGAGCACCCCGCGCGGTGGGCTGCCGTTTCATCTATCGCGGCCAAGATCGGTTTCTTGCCGGCCACGCACGCTGCACGAATGGGTGAAGAAGACCGAGGTCGATAGCGGTAAGCGAGCAGGCCGGCCGAACGATGTCGCTGAGAATATGAAGGCTCTTGAGCGGGAGAGCCGCGAGCTTCGTCAGGCCAACGCGATTGTGCGCAAAGCGTCGGCGTATTTTGCCCAGGCGAAACCTGCCACCGGAAAAGACGCTCGACAGCTTTGATTTTGATGCAGTCCCTATGCTCTCCAGGCCCAGGTCATGGCCATTGCCGCTGGCGACAGCTGGGTCGCGAAAGGTGCCAATATCCTCATGTTCGGTACGCCGGGCGGCGGAAAGAGCCATCTCGCCGCGGCCCTCGACCTCGCGCTGATCGAGAACGGTTGGCGGGTGCTGTTCACTCGCACGACCGACCTCGTCCAGAAACTGCAGGTCGCACGGCGTGAACTCCAGCTCGAATCCGCCGTCGCAAAGCTCGACAAGTTCGATCTGCTTATCCTCGACGACCTGGCCTACGTCACTAGGACCAGGCCTAAACCCGCGTGCTCTTCGAACTCATCTCCGCAAGATATGAGCGGCGCTCCATCATCATCACCGCCAATCAGCCCTTTGGAGAATGGAACCGCGTCTTTCCGGACCCGGCCATGACGCTTGCCGCGGTGGACCGACTTGTTCATCACGCTACGATCATTCGAAATGAACGTCGAAAGCTAACGGCGACGTTCCGCGATGGAAGCCAAACGTGGTCGACCCAGCCGGCTTGCGGCCATTACCTCTATCTCATTGCAAAACGATGACACTGAAACGTCAGGAATCCGGTCTTCTCCATACAAGGCAGCCGATCGAACAAAATGTCGTAGCCTGACGGGAGACGCAGGGGTGTCCCTCCCGCATGCGGCGCCCTTTGCTATCCCGGATGAAGGGGATGGCGGCAACGACATGCGCAAGCCCACTGAGGATAGAAGGACTGGGTGAAAAGACGCCCCTGAAAACAGTGGGTTTGGCGACACTTGTTGGTTCGGGCAGGCAAGACGTCGTCTACATGCATCGAATGGATGACTCGCATTTAAACAATAGATTTCACCAATTTTCGCGGATGCTCCATAGACGGCCGTCTCCACTCCACCGGGTATGATCCGTTGAAAGGCTCTCAACCAATCCAACAACGCCTGTAGCCCCGAAGCACTGGCGGCGGGAATGGCATCAATCCTACCTGGTATCGCCTGGCCTTAGCCGAAGAAAGGAAACGTCTCATGAAGGTTACTGGTTACTACGTCATCGTTGCAGCGTTGCTCGCATTGGCATTGCGGGCCGGGCCGTCACTTGCAGCAGATGATCGTAACCAAGATTGCGGCCCGGCGACAAGTGACCCCCGCGCAAACCTGAATGGTGCTGACAAAGCCCATTCAGCGGAGCACACTCAAGACTTCAATTGCCAAGATACTCCTGCCGAAGAAGGTGAGTGCTACGAGTGCGTCTTACCCCCCGAAGTACGTATTGAAGGCGCCGAAGTGATCGACGTCGCAGACCGAAACTTTTATCCGCGGAAAACACTGCTACTCGCCAGAATGATCAGGCACCACTGAATCGTGTCGGTTGAAGGTAGCAGTAAGACCATCAAAGCCACGGCGGCTGGAACATCGATACTTTCTCAATTTTAGGCGACCCTTTGCTTGCTGATCTCTCGTGGCGCCGCATTGCGACACCAAGCCTTTTCACCTTTTATCTCGCCACCTCGCTACGGATGAAGACATGCGGTTCAAGGGCCTTGATCTGAATCTCCTCGTCGCACTCGACGCCCTGATGACCGAGCGTAATCTCACGGCGGCAGCGCGCAGCATCAACTTGAGCCAACCGGCCATGAGCGCGGCCGTCGGCAGGTTACGCACCTATTTCAATGACGACCTTTTTACCATGGTCGGTCGCGAACTCGTTCCAACCCCGCGTGCGGAGCGGCTCGCGCCTTCGGTCCGCGAGGCTCTGCTTCACATCCAGGTCTCGATCATATCTTGGGATCCGTTTTGCCCTGCTCAATCGGATCGCTGCTTCAGAGTTATTCTTTCCGATTACGCCGCACTCGTTTTTTTTGAAAAGGTCGTGACGCGTGTCGCCCGAGAAGCGCCCGCCGTCAGCTTCGAGTTGCTGCCGATCGCCGATAACTACGATGAGTACTTGCGGCGCGGTGACGCCGATTTTCTCATCTTTCCGGAATTGCTCATGTCGCGCGCACATCCTAAGGTGGCGTTATTCGAGGAGACCCTCGTGTGCGTGGGCTGCCACTCGAACAAGCTACTCTCGGAGCAACTTACACTCGAGAGGTATATGTCGATGGGACACGTTGTGGTGAAGTTTGGGAACGCTAGGACGGCTTCCTTCGAGGAATGGTGTTTGCTTGGGCATGGGCTTAAGAGACATGTCGAAGTAGTCGTGCAGGGCTTCAGCATGGTTCCGTTCATGCTTTCAGGGACCGAGCGCATAGCGACAATGCCCTTACGCCTGGTCAAGCAGCTCGAAAAGACAATACCCCTGCGGATCGCCGACCTTCCGCTACCGCTGCCCGCGTTCACACAGGCCCTCCAATGGCCCGCGCTTCACAATAGTGGTCAGGCAAGCCTCTGGATGCGGGACGTGCTATGTCAGGAAGCATCCCGCATGCCCTCGCCCCATGAGGTAATGAGACGTCTCAGGATTTCCTAGCATTCTTTCGTGGTTTTGTCGTTCGGCGTGATTCATGGCGTCGGAATGAGGAGCCTCTTTGAGACGTCGCCGCTACAGTCTCACGGATGATCGATCCTGTCCCGCTGGCCCAACAGCCGCGCTGACTGACGACCAAGTATGGAGGAACTGGACAGATGCTCTCCTACGCCCGCCGTTCAACGACCAATGAAACAACCTCCTCGACAGTTTGTCGACGACGCAAGTCGAAGGTTCACGCAGCTCCAATCGACATTAGAGTCTGTCAGGGTTATTCTGAACCATACCCTGCATGTCTGAGGTAGTTGGAGCACTCCTGGGGACTGAACGCCTTCAAGAGTTCTCCAATGCGTCTCCATGTAGTTTCAACGGTTCGTTCGTCTGCCTTTCTGACGAGTGTCTTGAGCTTTGCGAACATCATCTCGATGGGATTGAGGTCGGGGCTGTAGGGCGGCAGGAAAAAGAGATGTGCACCGACATCTCGGATCGCATCGCGGGCCGGCTTTCCCTTGTGGCTTCCCAGATTGTCGAGGATGACGATGTCACCGGATTTGAGTGTCGGGACCAGACATTGGCGAACCCATGCGGTAAAAGCGATGCCATTGATGGGACCATCGAGGACGAAGGGGGCAACGATGCTATCGCGGCGTAAGCCGGCCAGGAAGGTCAGTGTCTTCCAATGACCATGAGGGACTTTTGCAATGAGGGGCTCTCCCCGCTGACACCAGCCGCAGGTGCGCGTCATGTTGGTCTTGACCCAAGTCTCGTCGATGAAGACGAGACGGTCCGGATCAGGCCGGTGCTGATGGGTCTTCCATCGCATCCGGAACCGGGCCACCTTCGGGCGGTCTTGCTCGCTTGCCACCATCGTTTTTTTTGAAGGTCTTGCCTTCGCTGCGCAGAAAGCGCCAGACGGTGTCGTGAGACACGTTGATCCCCGCAGCCTTCAGGTCCGCCGACAGTGCGCGCACCGTCCAGTCGGACTTGACTTGTAGCCGCTGACGCACTGCATCGGCGGCCGCACCCCTCAGTGTCGGTTTGACATAGCCGCCGATCTTCGCCGGCACCAGGCCTTTACCTGAACGATCGAGTTGTCCGATCCGCACCGCTGTCGCAGCCGATATGCCAAACCGCTCCGCTGCGGCGCGAACCGTAATGCCATCACTCAACGCTGTCGCAATGCGCGTTCGCAAATCCAGAGAAAGAGGTCGCACCATCATTGCCGGCCTCCACACCAGCAATGACCTTGAATCACAAAATTGAAGGCAAGGGAATCTCCGCACGATTCCGATTAGCGCTGACAGACTCTAGCAAGGAGCGGCAAACCAACCCCTAATATGGGACGGGTTCACCACATCCGAGCCGTGGCGCCAGATTGCCCTCCGGTGATACCTCAACGTCTTTATTTTTGCGGCAGAACATTCTCACTGCCCTTTTCCACCTGATCGATCACGAGCAGCTTTACCGGCTCGGTGCCGTTGTTCGCCCCTTTATGCCATATCCCCCAGGACTCGACGATAAAATTCCCTGCCGTGAAAATGCTTTCTTTCCCAGATTCTGTATTGGTGACCGTGATCTCCCCGGAAAGCACATAGCCATAGCGCTGATAGCGATGCTGATGAATTGGCAACGTCGCACCGGGCGCAATCTCATAAATCGAAGCGATGACCTCGACATCCTTCCGTGGAACGATGATGGGCTGACCGGCAATCGTACGATCGGTCCTTAAGATAGGCGTAGCCGCGACCGCATTGTTTTCGAACGCGTTCGCGGGACACGCCAGAGCAAAGAGCGCCGTAGCGATTGAGATGACCTTCATTTGCTTTTCTCCTGATACACGCCGGATCTTCCTGAAGGGTGTTTGCTTCCGAGTTCGGCCAGTTGCAGAGCGACAAACCTGCATCGTCTCACCGGCGCCGACACGGGTTCATTTGTTCCCGGACTATGATGATTATCTTCAGAGCTCTGCGGGTCTTTTCAAGATACTGCATCGCAATACCCCTCATGGCGTGGTGGCGAGTAGCGTCAAGACATCAGGCGCCGACGCAACAGCGCTGCCGACAGGAAGAACGGCAAAATCGCGTAGATGCAAAGCGCGCCTATATGCATGCCCATGCTGCCCGCGGGGCGCCCAAGCATTGCCGGGCGTATGAGGTCGATCGCATGCGCTAGAGGCAAGAACTGCGCTACCTGCTGAAAGGCCTGGGGCAGTTGCGCGATTGGAAACACCGCGCCGCACAAGAACAGCATTGGTGTCAGGACGAGCGTCTGGTAAAAAATGAAATACTCGTAACTGGGCGCAAGCGCCGTGACTACCATCGCAAGGCTCGCGAATGCAAATCCAGTGAGCATGATAACTGGCAGCACATAGACGACTGATGGCCACGTCGTATAGCCTAGCACGGTGGCGACGATTATGATTCCCGTACCGGCAAGAAATGCCTTGCTCGCTGCCCATGCCAACTCACCCAGGATGATGTCCCCAAGTGTCATTTGTGTGTAGAGCATGGCTTCCCAGGTGCGTTGGGCGTGCATTCGCGTAAAGGCCGCGTAAATCGTCTCGAACGTCGCAGAGGTCATCGCACTTGTCGCCACCATGCCGCCCGCCAAGAACGCAACGTAAGTTGTGCCGTCAACGCGACCCACAATAATTCCGAGGCCAAGGCCGAGGCCAAAAAGGTAGATCATAGGATCGGCCAGACTTCCAACAATTGACGCAAGTGCTACTTTCTTCCATGCCAGATAGTTGCGTCGCCATATCGCAATCCAGTTAAAAGCGTTGGCGGGCAGAGCCGCGGCACAACCTTCACCCATCGTTCACTTCTCCATCTCGCGCCCGGTCAACCGCAAAAACACATCCTCAAGATTCGGCGGACGCTGCAGAATGCGCAAGCCCGCGCGCTCCCGCAACCGCACACGCACCTGCTCCGGGTCGGACACATAGCAAAAAAGGGTCTCGCCGCTAATTTCGACGCGATCGGCATATGGCCCGACCAGCGATTCCAATTCATGCGGATCGCCGCCGTAGATCTCAATGACTTCGCACCCGATCAGTTCATCGATCAGGTCATGCGGACGCCCTTCGGCAATGCTGCGACCTCTTTCGAGTACGCAGAGTCGATCGCATAGCCGTTCGGCCTCTTCCATGAAATGGGTGGTCAAGATGATCGTTTTGCCGCGCGTAAGCAGGGAACGCAGGCGCTCCCAGATCAGGTGGCGCGCGTGCGGGTCGAGACCGGTGGTCGGCTCGTCCATGACAAGTAGCTGCGGGTCATTGATCAACGCACGCGCTAGCGTCAGGCGCCGCTTCATGCCGCCTGAAAGTTCAGACACACGCGCATTCACCTTGCTCTCTAGGCGTGCAAACTCAAGGAGCGACGGCATGACCGCCTCGACTTTGCGTGTATTCATGCCGAAGTAGCGGCCGTAGACCAGCAGATTCTCGCGCACAGTGAATTCAGGCTCAAGGTTGTCGAATTGCGGCACCACGCCGATACCCTTTCGCGCCAAGCGAGCCTGGGCAGGCACCGGCACGCCGAGCACAGTAATCTTCCCCGCATCAGGGGCTGTCATGCCAAGGATCATGCGTGCGATCGTGCTCTTGCCCGCGCCGTTCGGTCCAAGCAGCCCGAAGCATTGCCCCGGAGAAACGCGGAACGATAGCGCGTTGACCACGGCCTTGTCGCCATATGTCTTGCTTACGTCGGAAAAATCTATTGCGGACATGAACATGCGCTCATCTGACCGTCGGGCGCCGTTGACTGGCATTTCTTCGGTTGGTTGTGTTCTTCTTGGTCCATCGCACCGTATGTGTTCATTGCGTCTCCATTAAAGGGCCGCAGCAGCATCCGGGAAAACGCCTCGTCCGTGGTAATTGGCACTCGTGTTGCAGAGCAGCCGAATGTCCCTGAGCTTGTTACATTCGAAGAGTAGCTCGGCGACTTCACGGAGAGAGTGCCTGGGATGGTCTGCAATCGTGCAGATTCATCGAGATGGACAACAGCCGGAATTCTGTCCTGGCATCTCATCCGCGTCTGATGCTTAAACAACATTTCACAATCCGGAGTTCGAGGGATGACTATATAAGGCGCACGCTCCTCCAGGCAGATCGGCGCCACGAGGCGGAGCCACGGGCTGCGGTGGCCGCGCGGCACCTATCACGATAATAGTTCTTGCAGGGAAATGCCCTGTCATTGGAACGAGACCGGGGCCCTCGACGGATTCGAGAGAACTGTCAGCATTGCACCCCTTCCATCGATGATTTGATCAATAACGCGTTGATCCGGACCGTGTTGCGCCAATGCGGCGCCAATCACGTCGAGATTGTCTAGAGTTTCATATCGCGGGTCGTTGCCCCGCTTCTCCTGCTCGACGCAGGAGGCGAGCCACCCATCCTCGACAAGCGCGTCCGCTCCGTCACGGGTCAATTTTGTACCACAGACGCGCATAGTGTCTCCATGTCTGAACGTCGAGGGTTGGGGCCGTTAAGAGGCAGAAATCGGATTCCGGAAACAGGCGAGTAAGCAATCTTCGTTGACCGACCCACCCCGACACTCAAGCCGCTCTAGCTCGAGCAAAGTTTCGTTCAGCATGCCGAGGACCGTCTCAGCACCAGCAACGTGGCCCCAGCGACGACAATTGGCGTCGCGCGCCGATCCGAAAACCAGATATCCACCTGGCGCAAGCATCCGCACTAAATTCCGAACAGCCCCTCTCATCTCGGCTATTCCTCCAACGTAGTAGAGCACTTCCGCCACAACGATCAAATCAAACCTCTCGTCAGGTGAAAACTGTTGAACATCAGAGACTATCCAGCTGATGTGCGGAGAATCCCTCATGCGTCGACGCGATCTTTCTATAGCGTGAGGCACAACATCGATCACGGTGAGCCGTTTGCAGTGGGGGGCTAGCTGCACCGTAAATGCGCCGGCAGCGCATCCCACTTCGAGCGCATTTGAGATGGATCCCTGGGCAAGCGCCAAGCGGAGCATTTGCGTGTGACGCTCACGCTCGAATGGATTGGCGTCGAGTCCCCATGGATCGGGTGCAGCCAGTTCCCGATTCAGCAATTGATAATTGTCGCTCTGTGTCAACTCGTTCACCTCGGTAAATAGATCTTACTCGTCGCTGCACATGCAGTCAGACGTCGTTCGCCTGGCAGAATCGCGGGCGGGGTTGAGCCTTCGAGGCGCTGTCGCATGTCCAGAACATTCTGTAGTGCGCGCATCAGTCGCCGGATGTTGATTCGAGTTGCCAGCAGAGCTGCGCGACAGCCAGTCGCTATTGCTCAGCGTGCACAGCGCGTAGGCTTTCAAGGGCAGTAGCAGAAAAATATTGATGAATGCATGCAGAGAGAACCCGAGGAACCGTCGTTGGCGGGCCCGGAGCGCGACAACGCTGCAGTGGATCATCGTCATGGCCACGATCATCAGGGATGCCAACCAAGGCACGGTGCCCGTCAATGCAAGCTGTGCGAGCCCCGTCAGCACTGATAGTGCCAGAAGCAGCGGTCCGAGGTTCTGTCCGACAACGTCGAGCGTAAGGAAGCGATGGAGGTTGGGCAGCAGGCGCAGCCCAAGCAACGTGTCCCGGTACGTGCTCCGCGCCCAGCGTAGTTGTTGGCGCAGATACGGTCCTAGCTTGTTCGGAACGACTGTCGCTGCGATGGCGCTCGGCACGTACTCCGTTCGAAAGCCTGCCTTCAGCATAAGAATGGTGAGATGCCGATCCTCACCGAAATCGCTTGGCTTTCCCCGAAAATACTGTGATTCGTACTGGTCAAGCAGCGAAGCGAGCGCAGAGCGACGGTAGATAGCACATGGACCGCAGCAGCACATAACGGCTCCGAAGCGAGCTTGTGCCGCACGCTCCTCGTTGCAAGCCAGCCAGTACTCCATATCGATCAAACGGGTCAGCCAACTATCGTTTCGGTTGCGGGCCGTCAACTGTCCCATGGCCGCGCCGACAGCCGGATCTTGCATTTTAGGCACGAGCTTCCTGATGACGTCAGATGCGAGGATCGTGTCGGAGTCGACGTTTAACACCATATCTCCAGCAGAGCGGCGTATCGCGGCGATCTGTGCCTTCCGTTTACCAACATTCTGGGGAAGCAGGAGAATATTGAATCTGGGGTCTCGTGCGAAGGCCTCGTGCACAGGTCGCAAAGCCTCGCGATTTTCGGAACCGTCATCAACTAGGTAAACCTGCAGCCTTCCCCCGTATTCCTGACCCGCAATAGAAGCCAGGCACTCCGAAAGCGTGCGGGGATCCTCGTTGAAGCTTGGCACGATGACATCTACGCTGGGCAGCTCCTCAAAGCCGGCCAAGCTCTGGGACGCCAATGAAACATCGGTCGGCAGAGAATAAACGGCCTGCACGCTTTTATAAGCAGTCGAGAGAAGTGCATAAAGCGAGACGGCGACAGTGCTGGTTGTGTCAAGCATATCCATCAGAACTCCCGAGGAAGCGAGCGGAATACAAAGCCGCGATCATGCAAAGCTGGAATTATGCTAGATAACGCCATGATAGTCTGGTGGCGCAGACTGCGGTCAGTTCCTTGTTGCATTTCACTGGAGGGACAACCGTCGTGCAAGAGCACGATTGACCCCGGCCGGACAGACTGCAGCACATCATTGACAATGCCGTCGGCCCCGGGAAGAGACCAGTCTCGCGGATCTACCGACCAGTGCACGGCAGTGAGTTCCGCATTCGCCGAAACCTTGAGCACTTCTTCGGTCCAGATGCCGTAAGGAGCCCGGATGTGCCGCACCACCGCCTGAGGCGACGCCATTTTTATGGCTCTGTTTGTCTCGAGTATCTGACGTTGCACCTCGTCGGGTTCGCAGTCAGACAGGTCTGGATGCGTCATTGTGTGGTTGGCGACTTCATGTCCCTCTGCAATCATTCGCTGGATCAATTTAGATTGATCGGCCAGGAACTCGCCGATGACGAAGAATGTTGCCGGCACCCGGTGTTCAGCCAGAATATCGAGAATCTCCGGTGTACAAAATGGATGCGGACCGTCGTCGAACGTCAAATAAACGCTGTGACTACCAGTGCCGTCATCGCGCTCACCGTGCACTTCGCACGAGCAATCGAGGTGCGTCATTGCTCTCGTCCTTTCCGGTAAATTATCCTGGTGGCATTCGGAGACCGGCCACCAAAGGGTAGGATGATGACGCCGCGCGTGGACGCAGGTCGAAACGCGCGCGTGGCAGCGTGTAGCGTACGCCGTTTCCCCAAAATAGCGGTCACCAGGCCGCCTCGTCTGAATCTGTCAATACCGCGGCTCGTTGCGGACTGTACCGAGTGCGATTGGTGGTGAACCCCCGAGCTGTCGACGATTGCAAGGTGATGCAATGGGCTGATCGACCGCTTATGCAAGCATTACATTCCAAAGCCACACATTTGACCCCTCTACACCACTGGGCGCGCCATCGACGACTTGATTTCCGTCAAGATGCTCGTCTAATGGATCACGCCATTCAATTCGTAAAATCGATTGTTTGGATGATACCCATTCACAGCATAGATAAAATTCGAGCTCCACGGTTCCTGCTAACGGACCGAGCCTGTTGTCGTGACTGGCGGGGGACTTGCGTCGTCGTTCCCTGGAAGAACTTATGAGCCGATTCAAGATATTGCTGGCGTACGGGTTATTTGCGATGACCAGATCACCAGTTCTCATTTCCGGGACCGTTCTTCCCATCATGGTGGAACAAGCCCTCAATCGAGAGTGTTTACCGCCCCGATGAACAAATTTTCCGGGAACGTGAACCGAGCTTCTTTAAGCCCAGGACGATACTGATGCTAACACGGTAGTTTGTGATGCCTGTTAATGTGGCGGTGCGACCAAGCTGCCGAACGCCAGATATTTCAGATGACCTGCCACTGAATTTTCATCCGGCGGCGATTAGAGCCTCGGCGGTCTTTGAAACGCTCCCAAACGTTGGACCACCGGATGCTAGAGTTTTCCGGCTTCATTCAGGGAGGCGGGCTGGTTGCGCCTCCCGAATTCACCAACGAGATCGGCACCTTGTTGCCGATCGCACCATGAGGTCTTTCCTCATTGTAGTATCTACGCCAATCCTCCATCTTTTCGCGGGCATCCGCAAGGGTCAGGAACCAATGCTGGTTCAGGCATTCTGCACGGAAGCGGCCATTGAACGCTTCGATGAAAGCATTATCAGTCGGCTTGCCGGGGCGTGAGAAGTCCAACGTCACACCCTTGGAATAGGCCCACAGGTCCAAGTCGCGCGACACGAACTCGGTCCCTTGGTCGACACGGATCGTTTTCGGATAGCCGGCTTTTTGGCACACCCGTTCAAGGGTTTGCACAACGTCTTCGCCTCTATAGCTATGACGTGGATCAAGCACCGGCACGTAGCGCGAGAAGGTGTCGACCACCGTCAGCACGCGCAGTTTCTTACCCGTTGCGAGTTGGTCGTGAACGAAGTCCATCGCCCAGACGTCGTTGGGTCCGACGGCCATGTGCCGATCCTCGCGAAGCTTGGCTTTTACCCCCCGCTTCGGTGTCTTGTTCCGCAACTGTAGCCCCAAGTCCCTGTAAATGCGGTAGGTTCGCTTGATGTTGGTGCCCCAACCCTCGCGTTCCAACAGCACATGCACGCGGCGATAGCCGTACCGCACACGGATCTCGCAGATCTCGCGAATACGACGTTCCAGACCGGCCTGATCAGCACGGCGAGAGGTATAGTGGTGAGTTGATCGATCGAAGTTCAACGCTCCACAAGCACGTCGGATCGAGATCGCCCAATCGCAGCACATGCCTTTCACCATCTCCCGCTTCCGAGCAGGCCTTAGAGCTTTCGGCGGATGACATCCTGCAACATCTCGCGGTCCAGCGTCAGATCCGCGACGATCTTCTTCAGGCGCGAATTCTCGTCCTCGAGCTGTTTCAGCCTCTTCATCTCCGGTGGCAGCATGCCCGCGTATTTTTTCTTCCAGTTGAAATAAGTCGCCTGGCTGATCCCCGCCTTCCTGCAGATTTCAGCAACCGACACGCCTTCATCACCTTGCTTCAGAATGAACGCCTTCTGAGCGTCCGAAAACTGCGACGCTTTCATCGTCTTCTGGTCCCTTTCCCAGCCAGGAAAATGCACCGGAAAACTCTAACCAAAATTGGTCCAGTTTGAAGGGTTCAGATCAATGGGCCGGACTCTAATCCATTCTGGAGGAAATTCTCAGTGGCAGGTCAGTGTGCACTGCCATCGAAAAGGCCAAAGCGATACCGCATCGACGCCCTGTGATGGTTTTCTTGTGTACGGACAGCGCGCAGGTACGGGACCATTTACTCGGTGTATTTCCCGATCAATCACTATCCCGAAATGCTTTCAGGCGGCCCAGGCCGGCCATTACACAGTGCATCGCTCGGAGTGGACGGCGGTATCTCTGCTCTTACAGAGATGTACCTTCTCGCCCGATGCGATACGGTAATTCGCTTTCCGCCGGCCAGCGCCTTCACGCGCTATGCCCGTCTCTTCGTGCCACGTGTTATTGAGTTTGACTTGAAAGATCCGACTCGCTTGATCTTGACTGATGAATCGTCCGAGCATGAGCCGGCTTGATGAACCGGCACTCCGCTGAACAAATTCTCGGCGCCCTCGCAGGATTGAGGAGAGGTGTTCACTGGATCGCGATGTGGGCGCAGCACGCGACGAGACAAGGCGGGGGCGCATCCTCTCCTAGCGTCTAGAGCAAATCCTGTTCAATCCGGATCATATCCAGCAGCCTTGAAGCAATTGGCGCATTCTGCGGGGGTGAAGCGGGGTATCAGGGCGCCAACTGCATCCCAGAGGGCGTCAATCTTTCGCTCTGCCCGACCTCGCAGCATCGCCTTCAGTTTGGAGAAGGCGTTCTCGATCGGATTGAAGTCTGGGCTGTAAGGGGGCAGGAACATGAGCGTGGCGCCGACACGTTCGATGGCGTCGCGTACACCCGCTGTCTTGTGAGCCGGTAGGTTGTCCATGACCACCACGTCGCCGATCTCCAGGGTAGGCCCCAATACCTGTTCGACGTAAGCCAGGAAGACAATTACCGTTCATGGCGCCATCGTAGACAAACGGCGCGGTCATCCCAGTGAGGCGCAACGCTCCGGTAAAGGTCGTTGTTTTCCAATGGCCATGTGGCACGCCAGCTCGGCAACGCTCACCTCGAAGTGCACGTCCGCGTAGCCGTGCCATCTTGGTCGAAAGGCCGGTTTCGTCGATGAAGATCAGCTTTTCTGGATCGAGATCCAGTTGGCCGTCGAACCAGACACGCCGGCGCTTTAGGACATCCGGCCGGTCCTGCTCCAGTGCGTGGGCGGTCTTTTTTCAAAGGTCCATCCGCGGCCTCGAAGCCAAGCGCCAAGTGCGCTGCGGCTGATCTTCACCTGCCGCTCGACGGACAAGCGCTCAACCATCTCATCGAGCGTCACATCCCTACGCTCGTTGATCAACGCGACAACGAATTCCTCGTGTGCATCCACTGCCGAAGGTCGTCTCCAGCCCTGTGGCCGAGCAGTTAACTCACCCTCTTTCGCTCTTGCAATCCAGCGGATCGCCGTCGAAATCCCAACTCCGAAACGAGCCGCAGCCTGTCGAGCCGACATGCCGGCCGCAGACGCTTTCAAAACCCGTATTCGAAGATCATCGCTCAGTGCTTGTCCCATCATCCACCTCTTCTCTGTGGATGTTTGAATCAGCATCGATGGACGCCGTCACATCACAATCGATTCATCGATCGCAGGACTTGCTCTAGCGCGTCCAAAGGCTTGCTGGATCATTGTTGTGAAGGGTAGCTATTGGGCGCCTTCGGTGAGTGGAAACGGCACCGCGCGCTCGACCCGCATCATTGGCATAGCAAGCTCGCACGTCGGCGATTCCGATGGGACGAGGACGTTCGCGCGCCACAGCCTCGTCGGCGCCTTAGCCGACGCCCTGCCTGATGCGAGGGCGTTCGTCGGGCTTGGTCGACAGATTGCCATCAAGCTGATGTTCGTGCTCTATGCGGTCGTGGGCGTGGCCGGAGCCGTTCTTTATTCCCGCATCCCGACACGTCTGGCAAACCGCTCGACCACAGAAGCCGCCGCCGCGCTAGGTCCTTAGCGCGCATCGTCCTTGCAACTCGCAACTCCCTCAGCCTCGACGCATTCGCAGGCGTGATAACGCCGGCTGCGAAAGACAGAAGATGCACTGTTGTAGTCTCCGGCTCCCGCCGCTGCTTGCATGACGGCTTGCGCCAGTCGTTGACAAAACTCAATTGGCCAGCCACCATTCCCGTTGCCCGGCCATTTGTAATGAGTAAGTCTGAGGTGGTGCCATGCCTCGCATGATCAGGTTCATGCTCACGCGTTTGGCGACGGGGTTCGCAATTGGATCCGCCGTGGGCTTCTTCGTTTGGCAAAATGGATTTGCCGCGGCAGGCACGGTTGAGAGTTATCTCGCGCAGGGCCTGTTCATCTACCTCTTCGCAAGCACCATCAGCATGGGTTATCTCGCGACGGCCCTGCTCCTCGAAGAATAACGCCGGACGCTCTCCGTCGCATGTTGGTGCTCGTTGCGCCCGTTCGTCTGCACTTCCCTATTAAGCCCGCCAGTCCGACGGTATCCGCATGTGTCGTCAGCGCCACCGTTGATGCGGACAAGGCCTGAAGCAAGCGATGAAAACAGTCGAGATGACAAGAACAATCCCGATGAGCATGACGTCCTGGTACATTTTGCGCCTGGCCATAACGGAGCAAGCGATCGCCACATTGACGGCGGTCGAATTCCGGCGCGGTTATCGCCCTACCCCGAGGTCAGCACGCCTTCCGCAGCAGGTCGACGCTGTCGACCACGACGACCCTGCCTCTGACTTCGACCCCTGCAGGACCGAGGGCAGCGAAAGCCCGCGAAAGGGCTTCGGGCGCAACCCCCAGTTTGCCGGCCAGAATTCTCTTCCGGTAAGGCAGGCGAAAGGTGGCCTGCGATGCTGAGGCCGGGCAGCGGCTGACGAGGTAATTCGCAACACGCTGTGCAGCCGTGTGCAGCCGGTCTCCCGCTATGCAATCCATGGCACCGAGCAGATGCCGGGCCATGATGCGCATCACGTTGCGACGCATGACGGGGTCCCGGTCGGCAAGCGCCCGCAACTCCACAAGGTCGAACAACGCGACCTCTGCGCCGTCGGCGGACCATGCGCTGTAGGTGTAGGAGCCGCCTCCCGACAGGAGATATTCGCCGAACGTCTCGCCCGGTTCGCAGATGCAGATATCTGCCTGGCGCCCCGCGGATTCCGACTTCGAAAGTCGCACGAAGCCGCGCATCACGCAATAGACGAACGACGCCTGCTGGCCCTCGGCGATAATCCGCTCGTCCGGTGCGAAGATCTGGAACTGAGCCGTGTCGGCCAGTTCTTCTATCCTTGCTTTGTCCAGGCCGTGAAACAGGTCAGATCGCAAAAGTATGGGATGTCTCGATAGCATCGATCTTCCTTTCGTTTCGGCCGTGAGCGGTTCAAGGTCTTTTGCAATCGGTTTCGTCCTCGACGAGGATTCGCCAAGCTGCTCCTTCAAGGTCGTCGTACTGGCGGCTCGTCAGCGACCAGAGGAACGCCAGGAGACCCATTCCCCCCATCAGCAGTGCGATCGGCATCAGATAGATCAGCATGTTCATGTGGTTTCAACTTCCGCACGTCCGCCGGCAAGCGGCTCGCTCCGTAGGCCGGGGCGCCTGCCGAAGGCATTTAATCGCAGCGCATTCGTCACGACGATGATCGACGAAGTCGACATGGCCACCGCCGCTATCAGCGGCGTTGCCAGGCCGGCGATTGCGATCGGTACCGCAAGCACGTTGTAACCGATGGCGAGAGCAAAGTTCTGTCGAATGAGGCTGGCGGATCTTCGCGCAACGGCGATTGCCTCAGGAACGGCATCGAGACGATCGTTGAAGAAGATAAGGTCGGCAGCTTGCCTGCCGACGTCGGATGCGGTTGCGGGCGCCATCGAGACCTGCGCGGCGGCCAGCGCCGGTGCGTCGTTGATCCCGTCGCCGACCATGAGCACACGATAGCCCTCGGCGCCCAGCCTCTGGAGTTCCTCGACCTTCTGTTTCGGCGCCAGGTCGCCCAGAGCTTTGCCGATACCGAGAGCCCGCGCTGTGTTGTCGACGACGGCCTGCCTGTCGCCGGATACTATCAGCGTTTCGATACCGGCTGCAGCGAGCTGGCGGAAAGCCTCGGCGGCGCCCGGACGAAGCGTGTCGTCAAACAGGAAACGGGCGAGATCGACGCCGTTTTTCGACAGGACCACCTCCGAAAACGGAGTATCGCCCGCGGGCGTGAGCCCGGTTCCGCAGGCAAAGGCCCGGTTGCCGAGCCGATAGAAGTCCGCTCCTTTCCAGGCTTCCAGCCCCCCGCCGGCGATTTCCGTGACCCTGTCGAAGGCGAAGGGGTAAGAGATGTCTATGTCCCGCACCAGACCCTGGGAAAGCGGATGCCGTGAATGCGCCGCCATTGCGCAAACGATGGCGCTATTGCCCGCGATCGCGTCGCTTCGGACGAGGCGGGGCCGGCCCATCGTCAGGGTGCCGGTCTTGTCGAAGGCCACCATGTCCGCGTCGGCCAGTCTTTCGAGCGCCGAACCGTCCTTCACCACGATGCCCCTGCGGAAAAGTTCGCCGGCGGCGACCACCTGGACCACCGGTACAGCAAGGCCCAATGCGCAGGGGCATGTGATGATCAGCACCGCGACCGCGACCAGCATGGCCTGTTTCCAATCGCCCCCAAGCAAGCCCCAGGCGAGAAAGGAAGCCAGCGCCAACAGGTGCACGGCGGGAGAATAAAGTGCTGCGGCGCGATCGGCGACCCGGCGATAACGAGCCCTGCCGCCCTCGGCCGCTTCCATCAGGCCGATGATCTCGGAAAGAAGCGAATCCCTTGCCACTTTGGTCGCCCGCAGGACGAGCGAACCGGTCAGGTTCATCGCACCCGAATTCAGCGCGCTGCCTGCGGCGACGGCGACCGTGCTGCTTTCACCGGTGACGATGGAGAGGTCAACATCGCTCTCGCCGCTGACGATCATGCCATCGACGGGAATGCGTCGGCCGGCGGCAATCGCGATGTTATCCCCGACGGCGATCTCTTCGACCGGGATGTAGTGCCGCGACCCGTCCGGCATCATCAGCTGCGCCCCGCGCGGCGCCAGTCTGGCAAGCCCGTTGATCGCGGCGCGGGCTTTTTCCCGCATTACATGATCGAGGGTTCTGCCGATCAGCAGGAAGAACAGCAGAGACACCGACGCGTCGAACCAGGCATGTTCGCCATGGTGCATGGTTTCCCATAGGGAGACCGCATAGGACAGCGTCACTGCAAGCGAGATCGGAACATCCATGTTGGTGCGCCTACGCTTGAGCCCGCTCCAGGCCGATTTGAAGAAGAAGCGTCCACCATAAATCAGCGCCGGCGCCGCGATCATCGCCGAGATCCAGTGAAACATGTCGCGCGTGGCCGCATCGGCGCCCGACCATACCGACACCGAGAGCATCATGATGTTGGCGGCCGCAAAGCCGGAAACTCCAATCGCCAGCAGTAGCTGGTTCCGGATCCTGTCGGTTTCGGGTGCTGTCGACGTGATGAGATGGGCGCGGTATCCGGCCAAGGTGATCGCGGCGAGGATTTCGGAGGGATCGGTCGCCTTCGCCTCGATCTCTTCCTGATAGACGCAGGTGACACGCCGGGCGGTGAGATTGACCCGGGCTTTCCTGACGAACGCAAGCGCCGACAGCGCTTTTTCGAGGGTCAATATGCAGCCGCCACAGTGGACGTCGGGTACGCTGAGGTCGATCTGGCGTAACCCTGCCCCGAGCGGGTGGCTTGCAAGGCATACCTCCTCGGCGCTGGCGGATGTCGCGCTGAGGCCGAGAACGCTTTCCGCATCCATCGAGCAGCAGGTCATTGGCGGAACTCCGCGGTGTCGAAGCGTTTGGCCTCATGCATGACGACCGCCCCGTTCATTCTCGATATGGCCTCGACGATCCAGTCGCCGGCGACAACCTGGTGATCGGCTTCGAACCGCCCTTCGCCCGTCTTCCGGAGCGTCACGCGGAAATCCTCATGATCGCCGACGGGCCGTTTGAAGTTCAGCGTGACATCATCGATGATCGCAGGCGTGCCGGCCTTGTCGTGGATGTCGTAACGGATTTGGATGCCCTTAACGACGAGCGCGCCCTCGACGCCGGAGGCGGCCATTGCCTTCATCGCTGCCGCCCTGGTGTTGAATTCCTGGCTGGCCACATAGGTGTTTTCCACGACGATGCCACTCCAGCTGGACGCAGCATAGAAGGCCATGGTGGCGTTTACGGCGATCACTACGGCGAAGAATGCCGAGGTGGCAAGCAGCACGTGCAAGCCGGTAAAGCCCTGAGTAGAAGTCTTCATTTCACGTCTCCCGGCGCGTTGAACGCGGCGCGATAGCTCGCCCGGTCGGCTTGACCTGCGTCTTGACCTATATCTTCGATGACGAAGAGGAATTCGTTGATCTCTGCCCCGTCTGGGGCGCGCGTGACGAAGACCTTGAGCGTCGTGGCCGCGTCGGGTTCGACGTGAGCGGTGAAGCTGCGGGCATCCTGCCTGCCGAACTCGGGAATGCGCATTGTGCCCCCCTCCAGCCCGACGAGGGTGATGGTCACGTCCCGCGGCTTCGGCACCATGTTGAGGACATGCAGCGTGTAGCCGTTTCGGATGGAGCCGTCGCTTTCCAGAACATATTGAGGGTTCCGGTCGTGGATAACGTTGAGCCTGAGCCGATCGCGTAAGGCGAGATGGACGACCATGGCGACGCCGATCGATGCCCAGACGACACCGTAGAAGACAATTCTTCGGCGGAAGATGATGCGCCAGTCGAAATTCCGGACAGCTGGCATGAAGCTTCCGTCGTCGTTTCGGACATTGGAGGGCTGGATGGCTGTCCGTCCTCCGTCAGTAGCAAGCGACATGTTGCTCGAATATTCCTTGAGCGTCGCATAGGCGATCAGGCCGTGTGGCTTCCCGAGCTTGTCCATGACGCCGCCACAGGCGTCGATGCAGAGGGCGCATGTGATGCATTCCATCTGCTGGCCGTCGCGGATGTCGATCCCCATCGGGCAGACGGCGACGCAGGCATTGCAGTCCACGCAATCGCCCACCGGCAGACCCTGAGCCTTCTTGCCATGGCGCGACCGCTGCTCGCCCCGCCAGTCGTTGTAGGTGACAACAAGCGAATTCTCATCCAGCATCGCGCCCTGAATGCGCGGCCACGGACACATATAGGTGCATGTCTGTTCGCGCATGAGGCCGCCAAGCACATAGGTCGTCGCGGTCAGGGTGGCGATCGTGGCATACGCAGCGGCAGGAGCGCTGCCGTCAAACAGTGAAGCCGCCAGGCTCGGCGCGTCGGCAAAATAGAAGATCCATGCTCCGCCCGTGGCGACGGCGATCAGCAACCAGATCGCGTGCTTGATCACCCGCTTCCTGAGCTTGTCGAAAGTGAAGGGGTCGGCATCGAGCTTCATCCGAGCGTTTCGGTCGCCTTCGACGGCGCGTTCGACGACGATAAAGAGATCGACCCAGACGGTCTGCGGACAGGCATAGCCACACCAGGCGCGGCCGACAGCGGCGGTGAGGAGAAAGAGGCCGAAGCCCGCCATGACGAGCAGGCCCGCCACATAGTAGAATTCCTGCGGCCAGATCTCGATGAAGAAAAAGAAGAAGCGCCGCGAGGCGAGGTCGACGAGGATTGCCTGATTGGGCGCATAGGGACCGCGGTCCCAGCGAATCCACGGCGCGAGGTAATATGTGCCAAGCGTGAGCAGCATCAAGACCCATTTGAACCGGCGAAAGGGCCCTTCGGCTCGTTTCGGAAAGATCTTCTTGCGCGGCGCATAGAGAGACTGGCGGTTGCGCCGGGCGTTGACGGGTTCGACGCGAACGTGGTCAATGTCATTTAGATTAGGGCGGGTATAGAGATTCATAGGACCTGTCCGATTTTCACCACTCTTTTCCCAGCCGTGGCGGATCCGTTCCTTGATGCAGATCAAGAACGACCGTGCAGAAGCGAAAAGGCCACGCCCCAGAGTAAGGGCGTGGCCGGAGGACAGCGGCGGAGAAACCGCTGGGACGTCCTCCACAGGAGCTGAAACTATCGGCTCGTCTGCTTGTGGTCTTTGAGGCAGATCAAACTCACCATCGAATTGCCGATTTTTGCCGGGTCGTCCTGCTCCGAAGACGCAGGCATCTGTTGGGCGCGGGCTGAGACACGCGATCGGATAACAGCACGCGGCGCGCCGTAGAGAGGGAGGATCGGATTGCGGTCGTGGGCTGTCATGTCTTTTCTCCTTACGTGCCGCCGCCGAGCGCATGAACGAAAATAGTAAGCTCGTTTACCGTTGTGTCCCCCAGGCGCGCTGCCCAGGCAGGCATTACGCCATGTTTGGGAGAGGCAACCTGACGAAGGATGGCGTCTTCACCCCGCGACTTCAGCCAGATTGCGTCGGCGAGATCCGGCGCACCCATTTCCACCTTTCCTTTGGCGTCCTCGCCGTGACATGGGGCGCAATTGTCGAAGAAAACCTGTTTTCCGGCCGCCGCCAGACCGACATCCGAGGGCGTATTGGTCAGCCCCCAGACAAAGGCGGCGACCTGCTTCATCTGGATGGGCTCCAGAACACCGGCAAAGGGCGGCATTTCGGAGGAATGGCTATCCGTATCGCCGTCGAAGCGGATGCCATGAGAGATCGTGGCCTGGATGGCATTCAGATCCCCGCCCCACAGCCAGTCGTCGTCGTTGAGATTCGGAAACCCCGGACCGCCGCTCGCTCCCGATCCATGGCAGGGCGCGCAGTTCACCTTGAAAGCGGATGCGCCGCCAGCGATCGCGAATTTACGAAGAGCAGGATCCGCGTCGATCTCCTCCACTGTCTTGGCAGCGATCAGGTCATGGAACTCCGTCTGCGATGACTTAGCGAGATTGAGGTCCTGCTGCAGCTCGGCGCGCGTTGAATAACCGAGATAGCCGTTAGTGGCGGAAGTGATCATCGGGATGGCCGGGTAAGCGATGGCGTAGCCGATCGCCCAGAGGATCGTCACGTAGAAGGTCCAGATCCACCAGCGCGGCATGGGATTGTTGAGCTCTTGGATGCCGTCCCATTCATGACCCGTCGTTTCGACGCCGCTCAGTTCATCGATATGCTTTTGCGACATCTCAATCGTCCTTCAAGGGAATATCGGCGGCATCTTTGGCCGTCTGCTTGCTACCTGGGCGAAGGGTGAGCATGACCGCGCCGACGAAGAATGCGGCCATTGCCAGGAGGCCCCAGCTGTCGGAGAAGTGTCTCATTGCAGTGTAAGTTTCCATGGATCACCTCACCGGTAGCCGGTCGCGTCGTCATAGGTCGAGAAATTAACCAGCGTTCCGAGCATCTGCAGGTAGGACACCAGCGCGTCCATCTCGGTCAGCCGGGTTGGATCGCCGTCGAGATCGCCGACATTCGCATTTGGGTAGCGCTTGAGTAGAGCCGCCGTGTCCGCGTTCGGATCGGCCTGGGCTCTCATGTCGGCCTCGGCATTCGCCAGCATGTCGTCGCTGTAAGGCACGCCCACGTCCTCATTGGCCTTGAGGTCCTCTCCGATACTCCTGACCGTCACCTCCTTCTCTTCGAGGAAGGCGTAGCTCGGCATGAT
Organism: Rhizobium etli 8C-3; assembly: GCF_001908375.1. Lineage (NCBI taxonomy): Bacteria > Pseudomonadati > Pseudomonadota > Alphaproteobacteria > Hyphomicrobiales > Rhizobiaceae > Rhizobium > Rhizobium etli. The sequence goes on from NZ_CP017243.1 coordinate 378,265, forward strand.
TGATTCCGGCACCACGGCCCGCGGATTTGCGAGATGCTGGACGTGCCATTCGTTCGAGTAACGCCCCCCGACGCGGGCCAGATCGGGCCCTGTCCGCTTGGATCCCCATTGGAACGGGTGGTCGTACATCGATTCCGCGGCGAGCGAATAATGGCCGTAACGTTCGACCTCATCACGGAACGGCCGGATCATCTGGCTGTGGCAGAGATAGCAGCCTTCACGGATGTAGATGTTCCGTCCGGCGAGCTCTAGCGGCGTGTAGGGCCGCATGCCTTCCACTTTTTCGATCGTGTTCTGCAGGTAGAACAGCGGTGCGATTTCAACGATGCCGCCAATGCTGACGACCAGCAGCGAGCCGACCAGAAGAAGCGTCGCGTTCTTCTCGAGGGTCTTATGTTTATCAAGTAACGATGCCATGTCTCACCTCACTCGGCAGGCTGTGCCTGGGGCACCAAACTGGTCGGGATTGGCGCTTCGTCGCGCAGGTGGCCGCGGATCGTCATGAACACGTTCCAGGCCATGACGAGGCCACCCGCTAGGTAGAGTGCTCCGCCGACGGCACGCAGCACGTAATAGGGGATCATCGCCGCGACCGTTTCAGCGAAGGAATAGACGAGGAAGCCCTGGGAATTGTATTCTCGCCACATCAGCCCCTGCTGGATGCCCGCGACCCAGAGCACCGCGGCGTAGATCACGATCCCGAGCGTCGCGAGCCAGAAGTGCCAGTTGACCATCCGCAGGCTGTAGAGGCGCTCGCGCCCCCACAGTTTCGGCGTCAGGTAGTATATCGCCCCGAAGGTGATCATACCCACCCAGCCAAGTGCTCCGGAATGCACGTGACCGATCGTCCATTCGGTATAGTGGCTGAGCGAATTGACAGCCTTTATCGACATCATCGGGCCTTCGAAGGTCGACATCCCATAAAATGCGATGGCGACGATCATCATCCGGATGATCGGGTCGGTGCGAATTTTGTCCCAGGCGCCCGAAAGGGTCATCAAACCGTTGATCATGCCGCCCCAGGAGGGCATCCAGAGCATGACGGAGAAGACCATTCCGAGCGTCTGCGCCCAGTCAGGCAGCGCCGTGTAATGCAGATGATGCGGGCCGGCCCAGATATACATGAAGATCAGGGCCCAGAAGTGGATGATCGACAGCCGGTAGGAATAAACCGGCCGGTTGGCCTGCTTCGGCACAAAATAGTACATCATCCCCAGGAAGCCGGCGGTGAGGAAGAAGCCGACGGCGTTGTGGCCGTACCACCATTGGGTGAGTGCATCCTGGACGCCGGAGAAGAGAGAATAGCTCTTGGAGCCGAGGAACGACGCCGGAACAGCGAGGTTGTTGACCACATGCAGCATCGCAATGGTGACTATGAAGCTGAGATAGAACCAGTTTGCCACGTAGATATGCGGCTCTTTGCGCTTCAGGATCGTTCCGAGATAGACGGCCAGATAGGCGACCCAGACGATGGTAAGCCACAGGTCGACGTACCATTCGGGCTCGGCATATTCGCGCGACTGATTGATGCCGATCACGTAGCCGGTCGCAGCCATCACGATGAACAGCTGGTAGCCCCAGAAGACGAACCAGGCGAGTGTTCCTCCGAAGAGACGCGCGCGACAGGTGCGTTGCACCACATAGAAGGATGTCATGATCAGCGCGTTGCCGCCGAAGGCGAAGATCACCGCCGATGTGTGAACCGGCCGCAATCTTCCGAAATTCCAATAGGGCGCGATGTTGAGGTCGGGAAAGGCGAGCTGCAGCGCGATGATCACGCCGACGAGGAAGCCGACGACGCCCCAGAACACCGTAGCGATCAGGCCGTAGCGGATTACCTCGTCGCAATAGCCCGTAAGCTCTGTTTTGCGCTGTTGGCCCGTCGGCGAAAACTCTGCGTTTCTGACAAGCAGCAGCGTTCCCGCAACCAGGCAGAGGCAAAGTATACCCATATGGACTGCAAACAGATGATCGTGCGCGAATGCGGCCGCGAGCAGCGCCAGAAACGCTGCGACCGCGATCACCATCGTTTCTGTCGTGTAATTCATGATGTCGTCTCCAGTGCGCAGACGACCGCCTCGCGGCCGGCTTTCTCGGATTTCGAGGCAGGACTGTCACGAAGACGGGAACGGCTCCTTGATCTACATCAACAAGCGGACTGGAAGCGGTGGACGAACCGACGTTGTTACACTCTGTTGCAAACTTCCCCCTTTGGCACCGCCCGCTTACTCCCGTGTGACGCAGCTGCTTTCTACCGCACCCACTGCCACAAGGGGCGATGAAGATGCTGTGCAGAACAACCACGCGTTCGACAATGGCGCGAAGGGGCGCGAAGCCATACATGCCGGCCAATCCCTCTCTTCGCTGTTCGTAGGCTCGGCGGCCGAGGCCGTCGCAGCCGGTAAGGCGATTTGGTGGGAGGGTGATAAGCAACCATCTTGTCCAGGTGGAAGAAGGTGTCGTGCGCCTGCTTCGTATCATCGGCGAAAGATCGTCGGGTGATAATCGCTCTTCAATTCGCCGGCGATCTCAACGGCGCGTCGCTGCAAAACGATTTCCTATTTACGGCTGAGGCCGTCACGAAATGCAAGATCCGCCGGATATCGCACATGAGTTTCCACGGGGAAGTCGCTCGGTCTAATGCGCTCGCTCGACCTAGCTCTCGTTGCTCTGGCAGGAGGCGGCCGCTTCGCATGAACAGATGGTGCTGTTGCCGAAGAAGAACGCCGAGGAGCGCCCCTGCAGCTTCATCGTGAAGCTTGCATTCCGGCGCAACCCGCGTCCGCCAAGGTCCGTTGCGCGTTTCCATGAATCGTCAAGACATTGCGGATCATCTCGGCCTGACCATTGAGACCCTGGCCCACACCGTTACGAAACTTGCGTCGCGCAACATCGTTATTCCCGAGGGCAGGCACGACCTGCGGAACGTCAATCTTGCCCGCTGGTACGGTTATCGGGCGACACTGATGATTTTTCCGAGGATTTCTGTCAGAGGGTAAACCTCAACACACGCGACAAGCCGCGGGATCGACATTCATGCCCTCCGCGAACTTCTCGACGCGATATGAGCTCAGTCACGGCAATCCTAAGCTGTTCAGCAGCGCCGACGTTCGCCGAGCGTGCTTGTCCTTCGGTGATTCCTACATCGCTTGCAGGCTGCCATGTCCCTCGCAAGGGCGCTGGGCAAGCAGGCAAAAATTGGGACCTTCTGCCTTTTTTCCCCGAATTTGACGGGCGTCAAAGAGCCCAATTCCGGCATCTGCTAAGACACATTCATGAGGCTGATTGGGTCTCGCAGAAAAGGAGCTTGCAAATGCGGTTAAAATTCGGTCTGATCGCTGCAGCGGCAGCCTTGATTGTTTCGGCAGCGCCGTTGATGGCGGCCGACCACCAGGTTCGGATGCTCAACAAAGGCACGGAAGGCGCGATGGTGTTCGAGCCTGGCTTCCTGAAGATCGCCCCCGGCGACACCGTCACCTTCATCCCCACCGACAAGGGCCACAACGTCGAAACCTTCAAAGGCCTCATTCCGGATGGCGTTGCCGACTTCAAGTCAAAGCCGAATGAGCTATATCGCGCGAAATTCGATGTTCCAGGCGTCTATGTCCTGAAATGCACCCCACATTCCGGCATGGGCATGGTTGCCCTGATCCAGGTGGGTGACAGTCCGCCCAATCTCGAAGCGATCAAGACTGCAAAGGTGCCGAACATGGTGCGCAAGCGGCTCGATGCCGACCTCACAAACATCACCCAGTGAGACACAGCAGGTGCGGATGACCGCGCAGCCCATGACGATGGCTTTCGTGGCAGCTGTTTGCCTCGCCAGGAGCAGCTGATGCTCAGTGAGCATCGAGCAGAGCCAGGCGCTGTCAGGCAAGACGTCCAAGGCAGTGGTCGGACACGGTTGTCGGCAAAGCCGATGCCGAAACCTGGTGGGACCGTCGAGAAAGTGAATGTGGCCTGTGAAAAGAGCTATGATCTGCACGGCAGACCTGTGAAGGAACGCGTGGGCAAGATCACTAGCCCGGCGGCAATCTCGCTGACGACGAATATAACGAGGTCGTTTTTTTGCGCGGCAGTCGCGAAGGAGATGCCAGCCAAAACCCGGGGTCTCGTTCTGGTTACCCAAGAATTGCACGGAAGGCGCCGTCGAACGTTTGATCGAAATCCCCGCGGCAGGCAAGTCCTACAACTAGGAGACCCCTGCCTCGTCCTTCGACGTGCTCGAACAACCGCGTTCGTGAGAGGGCGAGAGCCGTCGATCATGTGGCGCTCGGTAGCTCACCTCGCGAAAAGGCTCCTTCAGGCGCCTGCGCGGCCGCCATAATCGCGATGGGCACAACTCTGCGGACCGGCGCTTGCCCACGCCACCTTAAAGGTTCGACGTCAGTCGCCAACGATACCCTGGGCCGGGGCCTGCCGAGATCGAGCTGTATTTGAATGAGCCGAAAAGCTCGACGATAACGACCTCGACGTCCAGGCGGTGATACGGGCGCCCATCTACTTGTGACAGGGCGGCCCGATGACCGTATTTGTGAGTGCGCCCGCCCTGCTTCACACGAACTTGCGACGTCGATCCTCCTCGACGTGCCGTTGTCGACGGGACTCCTGGGAAGATAACTGCAGGGTCCTCGATCGAGAAACGGGAACTCGATGTCTTCTCGCGCGGCCTTTGATGCGTTTCGTGTCGCCGGAACCGATGCACACTTCCGGCGACAAGTACTAGGCTGCCTTGCTGTGCGTGTGCCCGTGCGAGCTAAAATAGGCGTCGAATGCCGCCGCGACTGCACGGACCATGAAGCGCGCCTCCTCGCATACGACAATCCGCTCACCGCTGATCGTCACGACGCCGTCGGCCATGAGCTCGCCGAGACGGTCGTTGCGCTCGACAAGGAAGCCGGTGTCGAAACCCGATCCGCTGCTCAACTGGCCGAGATCGGCTTCGAAATCGCACATCAGCCTCTCGATGACCCTCGCCCGAAGCTTGTCCTCCTCGCTGAGAAGATATCCCTTGGCGGTCGGCAGCACCCCGAAGGCAATTCGCTCGGCATAGAGGCCGAGAGGCACGTGGTTCTGCATATAGCCGGCCGGCAGCCGCCCGATCGCAGATGCGCCGAGGCCGATCAGGCTATCGCAATCATCCGTGGTATAGCCCTGGAAGTTTCTCCTCAGCGTTCTGTTGCGCGCGGCGAGCGCCAACTGATCGTTCGGCAGTGCAAAATGATCGAGCCCAATGCGCAGATATCCGGCCTTCTGGAGCTCCTCGGCGATCACTTCCGCCTGCTCGTTCCGCTGTTTTGCGTCCGGCAGCGATGCTTCGTCGATCAGGCGCTGATGTTTCTTAAAAGCGGGTATGTGAGCGTAACCGAAAACGGCGAAACGTTCGGGACGCAGTTCTGCAGCCAGCCGGACCGTCTCGATGCAAGATTGGACAGTCTGTTTCGGAAGGCCATAAATTAGGTCGAAGTTGATGCTGCTGACGCCTGCTGAGCGCAACCCGGCGACCGCCCTTTCCGTCTGCTCAAAGGATTGCAGCCGCTTGATACCGGCCTGCACGATCGGATCGTAGCTCTGGACGCCGAGGCTTGCGCGGTCGACGCCGTTTTCGGCGAGCGCATCGATCATGGGGGCGACCAATGTGCGAGGGTCGATCTCGACTGCGACGCCGGCTTTCGCTTCAAACGTGAAGGCACTCCTGAGCTTTGCCATTAGAGCCGAAAATTCCTGCGGCTTCATGACCGACGGCGTGCCGCCGCCGAAATGCACGTACTTGACGGGCACGTCGTTTCCGGCCGCAAAAGAGACGAGCTCGATCTCTTCCTTCATCACGTCGAGATAGTCGGCGACCGGAGCGTCTTGCCGGGTGATGGTCGTGTGGCAGCCGCAGTACCAGCATATCGAACGGCAGAACGGGACGTGGAGATAAACCGAAACCGGGCCAGCCGCGGCGATATGGGCGAGATTGCCGGCATATTCATCCGGCCCCACGGCTGCAGAAAAAGCCGCCGCCGTCGGGTAACTCGTATAACGCGGAATCCGCGCATCGCCGTATTTGGCGATCAGATCATCAGACATTTTCGCATCCCTTTTCAAAACAGGATGCTTTATGACCTCCGGCCGCGCCGGCTTCCTTGTCCCAAATCAATGATGACGTCTCAGGCCAGAATCAGCCGGATCTTTGTCCGCTGTGAAAGTCAGCACTTTCGAACCCGCCTAACATCTCGTTCTGACATGGGTCGAGCCGCGGTCCCGGCTGTTCGAAGAGACGTGCCACAAGGAAATGAGCAAGAATGACTGATACGCAAAACGGGTGAAACAAATTGGTGTCCGCGTGCTGTCGCCGGTCGAGCCATCCCACGGTTTCGGCTCGCTCCATGCGCTGGCCCCCGGCGATAGTTTGTTGATCGCCAGTGGAACTGGTGCCGGCCTAACGGCGGGAATCTCGAGCGAAGCCTACCGAAACGCGGAAGTCGTGGTCGTTTTCCAATTCCACAGGCCCTCGCCGCGGCCGCCGACGTGATCGTCAAGGTGCGCCTCGATCAATGAGGTCGCCCTGCTGTCGCCTGAAAAGACGCTAATCGCTTTCTTCTATCCCGCAGCCAACAATGAGTTGCTCAAGCGGGCTCTGCATTCGGGCGCGAATATAAGCGCCATAGACATGGTCCCGCGCATCAGCCGTGCACAGAAGATGAATGGGAAAGATCGGGGTTACCGGGCGGTCATCGAAGCGAGTGCGAACTTCAGGTGTTTCTTCACCGGGCAGATCACCGCGCGGTATTTCTAGGGTCTCCTCAGTTTTACGTCGCCTTGAGGTCCGTCAGCACCTTGTCAAAAGCATCCTTGACCGGCTTTGAGATTTCCTCCACCGCCCTGCTTGAGAGCACCCGGACTTCCTTGGCGTGCTGCAAACTTGTCTCAACGCGCTTGCGGAAAAAGGTCGACTGCTGTTCGAGGATCTGCGACGGCGAATTCGCGCCCAGCAAAGCTTGCAAATGTGAGAAGCTGGCCTCGGCGTCGGCCTGCAGTGCAGCGATCGTCTTCCACCACAATTCGTTGCCGAATAGACTTGTCGTTTCGAGGATCGGAGGCAGCATTTTCTGTGTCGCTTCAGCGCCGGACGCAAGTTTCAAAAGAGCCTCTGTCACCTTCTTGTTCCCCTTTTCAACAGATGCGCCGAACTGATCTGGCACCTTGAGCGACGATGACCCCGGGTTTTCGATCGTTTCAAAGGATCTTTCGGAAATCTTGGTCATTGCATTTTCCTTCTCTTTGAGTTGGTTGCAAGCTGTGACATCGGGATTGACCCTTCCGCCGGCGGATGCATGGCCGCTTGGTAGAACGCGGATCCGATGACGAACGGTCAGGTGGCCTCCGTTCCGTTCGTTTCATGAACCGGCATCATGCAGACTGCTTTCTGCCGCTTGTAACCAGGGATCAGCAAACACCATGCCAACTGCTCCGACGCGCCAAGAAGATGATTTTCTTTTATCAATGGGCGGGTTGAGGGCAGGTTGATGTGTATTTGACGGAGAGACCGGCGAACAAAACGTTCCAATCACGACAAACCTGACAAAAGTGGCGGATGCCCGACATTTGCGAGAAATGTCGACGGTTGCGCTGGGGACAAGGGAATTAGCATGTAATTCAACCGCGCTCAGGATCGTCCTGTGTCGGATCGTATTGAGCCTGCGGGGTGGAAAGTGGCGTTGCGGTCCTCGCCGCAAGTGCCTCCGTCAGCTGCGCACTGGTGCTTACCTTGACGGTCAGCTTGCGCGAGACATTGCGTGCAATTGCAGTGCCTTCTTTGCACCGGCCGCCATTGATTAGAACCGCCGCATCCGCGGATCAGGCATGGGACACGAACGGCACGATCTGTGGCGATCCAATCGCGGGGCATCTGCCTTGGCAACCGGATAAGTTCATCGCCGAGGGCGACGAGACAGCGATCGCCACTTCGCGCTTTTAAAAAAGTCCTATTGAAAGAAGCGACGAACTAGCCACCATCGCAGCGCTAACTTTGTGGATGGAATGCCACACGAAGTAACTACGTTCGTTCGTTTGCGCAGACGACGAGCAGCAGGAGACAACAAACGATCTGAAGGTAACAGCGTTGACTTGTTCGCGAGATCACGCAGTAACCTTGTCTGCCGCGACATGGGTCTGACAGTTCTTCGGGCAGACGCGCGCGCAGGCGCCGCAACCAATGCAGCGGCCGGCCTCATCGACAACCATGATCATACGATTGAGCTCGCCATCGAAGTCTTCCTCCTCGTCGTCGCAGATGCCGAGGATTTCACCCGCTTCACCGACGCCATAGAGGTGCATGACTTCGCGAGAGCAGGCTTTGAAGCATCGGCCACAGCCGATGCAGGTTGTAGCATCGATGCAGGTCAGGTACTCCGGCACCCAGCTGGAGCCGTCGCGCGTGACGAAAGGGCCAGTCATCGTGAATTCTCCAATGCAGCGAGCTCTTCCTTCGCAGCGTTCAACTCGGCGAAGGCGTCGAACGTCTCTCCTGCAATGGTCTTGATTCTAGCCCAATTAATCGGAAGGTCCTCGGCAAGATCGTGCAACTCCATCTTCGCAGCGGCGGCGCGGGACTGCAGCTTGCGGACCTTCTTCAGCTGCTCCACAATGTCTGACATGATCTCTTTCCTCGAAAATTGATTTCATGATGCCCGCGCCACGTCGGGATAGGTTTCGATAACTTCAATAGCGTCATCGACCATTTTCGTGCCGGTCTCGGCGAGCTTGCCTAGCGTCTCAAAGCCGAACCGGTGGACATCGCGCAGGGTCTTCGACAGAACGACCAACCGTCCAGTCGTGAAAAGCAAGCGGCCGAAGCCCTCATGGCCGATCGTCATGATCGGCGATGCCAACAGGCCTGTGCACTCTTCGATCACAAGCCCCACGCAACTGTAAAAATTCTGTAGCCTCCACAGCACATCAGGATCCGGATCGCCTATGATCGGGATCTTACGGCGCTGCTCCTTGGTGAGGATGAAGTCGGCCAGCAGGTCAGCGTCCGATTTGCCTTCCCACGCCCCATGGGCATCCTGAGCGCGGATGAGCCTTATCAGGCATCTGAGAAAAGGGGTGGCGAGATCCCCATCTTCGTTGACAGCAGGGCCATTCGTACTTCCTGTCAATGTACCCATTTCTTAGTCCTCCTCATCGAAAGGCTTCTTTTCAATGGCGCCTGCTTCGGTCAGCGCCGTGAAGCTCGTGCGCCAGAGCGTTGGACCTGAGGAAGCCGATCCGCGATTGTCCCAGGAATTGCCCTCACAGCCGAGAGGCCCATGGATCAGGTGCGCGACGTCGGTGATCGGCTGCAGCACGATCTTGGCGCCATCGAAAGCGCATCCGCCGGCTGCCGCCCCGGGGATCAGCGGCTTCGAACAGCCGTTTTTGCGCGCCTTGGAATCCTTGCTGCGGTTCTTCTCGCAGGCAGGCTCGTCGAAGACATCCTGGACTTTAGCATTGAGCAAGGGCATTGCGGTCTCCAAGTTCAGATGAAGGCGGCCGGCCTCACAAGGCCGACCGCCGCCGCTCCTAGCGGGTCAGGTCGTAAGAATAGTCCGTCACACCCGGCTCGCTCGTCTCGCGATCGAGCTTGTCGAAGATCTTGTCGAGGATCGTCGTCAGGACGCGCAGGCCGCCTTGGTAGCCCATGAGCGGGAAACGGTGGTGATGGTGCCGGTCGAATATCGGAAAGGTCAGCCGGATCAATGGGGTGCCGGTGTCGCGCTCGAGATACTTGCCATAGGAATTGCCGATCATAAGATCAACCGGCTCGGTAAAGAGCAGCGAGCGCAACGCCCACAGGTCCTTGCCCGCCCAGACCTGGGCATCCTTGCCGAAGGGCGAGGATGCGAGCAACGCCTTCATCTCGGCTTCCCAGGCCGACGTGCCGTTGGTAGCAAGGCAGTGGGTCGGCTCACCGCCGGTTTCCAAGACGAACCGGGCAACGGCGTAGACGAAGTCAGGATCGCCGTAGATCGCGTATTTCTTCCCGTGCAGCCAGGCTTGGCTATCTGCCATAGCGTCGACGAGACGGCCGCGTTCCAGGCCGATTGCCGGAGGAATTTCCTTGCCGGTAATCTCCGAGACCTTCATCAGGAATTCGTCGGTCGCCTGAACACCCAGCGGATAATGGAACGAAGCCGTAACCTGACCGACCTCCTTGCAATATTCCAGCGTTTTGCGCGTGTTATAGTGCTGCAGCGACAGGGTCGCTTCGGCATTCAACGCCGTTTTCAAGTCCTCGATCTTCGTGCCGCCGTCATACATGCGGTACGTACCGTCAGACGGCGTGTCGAACTGGTCGGAGGCATCCTGGATGAAGATGTAGGATACGCCCATCATGTCGAGCAGGCGCTTCAGTTCGCGGTTGTTGCCGACGCAGAAGCCGTCGAAGCCGGGAATGATGTTGATGGCTTGAGCAACCTCCTTCCGCTCGTTGCCTTTCCAGAAGTTCTCCAGAATGCCCTTGATCATGCCGTCATAGCCATCGACGTGGCTGCCGACGAAGGCAGGCGTGTGGGCGAAAGGAACATCGAAGTCGTGCGGGACCGACCCTTCGTTCTTTGCGTTTTCGATGAAGCCGTGGAGGTCGTCTCCAATGACTTCGGCCATGCAGGTGGTCGAGACGGCGATCATCTTCGGATCGTAGAGCTTGTATGTATTGGCGAGCCCGTCGACCATGTTCTTCAACCCGCCGAACACTGCCGCGTCCTCCGTCATCGAGGACGAGACCGCTGATGAAGGCTCCTTGAAGTGACGCGACAGATGCGAACGGTAATAAGCGACGCAGCCCTGGCTGCCATGGACGAAGGACATCGTTTGCTCAAAGCCTGCGGCTGCGAAGACGGCACCGAGCGGCTGGCAGGCTTTGGCCGGGTTCACGACCAGGGCTTCGCGGCCCAGGTTCTTTTCGCGATACTCCCAGGTCTTCGTGAAGTCGTTTTGATCGGCAACGACCTGATCCGGGTGGGGGCATTCGAAATTGGCTTTCTTCTCGGCGAGCATCTGCCTGTATTCCGGCTCGCGGAACAGGGGAGCATGGTCGAGAACTTTTTCCGCCGACTGCGGCATAGTAAGCACCTTTCTTTTCATCGCGCCGCACCGGTGGCGGCAATGGGATGTCATCTGTCACGAGTGCGGATCAAGTCCGATAGGAAGAGCCTGGCCTGCCCCTTCCCAAGACAGGCCAGGCTCTCATTCGGCCGCAACCGCCTCAGCTGGCGCGGCCTCTTTTTTCCAGGGGACGTCGTAGAGATCCCACACCGGATTATTGATGGCCAGATCCATGTCGCGGGCGAATATGGCGAAGCCGTCATAGCCGTGATACGGGCCGGAATAATCCCAGGAGTGCATCTGGCGGAAGGGGATGCCCATCTTCTGCACCGGATACTTCTCTTTAATGCCGGACCCAACAAGGTCGGGGCGGATGCCTTCGATGAACTTTTCCAGCTCGTAACCGGTCACGTCGTCATAGATCAGCGTACCCTTGTTCACATAATGGCCGGTGCGCTGATAGTCGTCGTTGTGGGCGAACTCGTAGCCGGTGCCGACGATCCGCATGCCGAGGTCCTCATAGGCCGTGATGACGTGGCGAGGACGCAGGCCGCCGACATAGAGCATCACCGTCTTGCCTTCGAGGCGCGGCCGGTACTTGTCGACGACAGCATCGACCAGGGGCCGGTACTTGGTGATGACAGCCTCGGTCTTGTCGACGATTTCCGGACCGAAGTGCTTGGCTATTTCGCGCAGGGAGGTTTCGATCTGGGACGGACCAAAGAAATTGTATTCCATCCACGGGATGCCGTATTTTTCCTCCATGTGCCGACAGATGTAGTTCATCGAGCGGTAGCAGTGGATGAGGTTCAGCTTGGCCTTTGGCGCGCGCTCGACCTCAGCGAGCGTGGCATCACCCGACCAGTTGCCGACCACGCGCAGCCCCACCTCCTCCAATAGAATGCGCGTAGCCCACGCGTCGCCACCGATATTGTAGTCGCCGACGACGTTGACATCGTAAGGGCCGGTCTCAAACTCGACTTCGTTCTTGTCGAAAACCCAGTCACGGATGGCGTCGTTGGCGATGTGGTGGCCGAGCGATTGCGAGACGCCGCGGAAGCCCTCGCAGCGTACCGGCACGATCGTCTTTTCGTGCTCCTTGGCCTTCTTGCGCGACACCGCCTCAATGTCGTCGCCAATCAGCCCGATCGGGCATTCCGACTGCACGCTGATGCCGTTGTTGAGGGGGAAAAGCTCCTCGATCTCGTCGATGACCTGTTCAAGCTTCTTGTCGCCGCCGAACACGATGTCCTTTTCCTGGAAGTCTGAGGTGAACTGCAGCGTCACGAACGTGTCGATGCCCGTCAGGCCGACGTAGTAGTTGCGGCGTTGCGACCAGGAATAATGACCGCAACCGACCGGCCCGTGCGAGATGTGGACCATGTCCTTGACCGGCCCCCATACCACGCCTTTGGAACCGGCATAGGCGCAGCCGCGGATCGTCATCACGCCCGGAATGGACTTGATGTTCGATTTGACGTCGCATTCGGAAAGGGCCTTCGGCTCATCGCCAGGCTCGTCGCCGCTCGTTGCGACGCTGAGGTGCTTCTTGCGGCGCTTCGCCGCCTTGTCTGGATATTGCGCTAATACTTCCGCAATGAGCTGTTCATGCAAAACGCTGTCATTCTCGTAATCAAGGCTCATGGGCCCCTGCCCCCTTTCAAGGTTCGGGTTAGGTCGTCGTCGCCGAAGCGGCTTTCTTGGAAGGACGCGCTGGCGCAAGGGCCAGCGCGTCCTGTCGACAGCGGCAGTTATTGAGCCGCAACCACCGCTGACTCCTTGGCCTGTAGTTCGGCCAGCATCTGCTCGTCGCTCTTCATGATGCCGAAGTCGAGCAGCATGTCTTCGAGCTCTTCCATGGTAATCGGGGTCGGAATGGTCCCTTGGCCCGAATTGGCATGGATCTTCTCGGCTAGCGCCCGATATTCCCCGGCCTGCTTGGAGTCCGGCGCGTACTGGATCACCGTCATCTTCCTGAGCTCGGCGTGCTGGACGATGTTGTCACGCGGCACAAAGTGGATGAGCTTGGAATTGAGCCTGGCAGCCAGCGCCTCGGAGAGGTCGAGCTCGCGGTCCGTCTGGCGCTCGTTACAGATCAGGCCGCCGAGCCGCACGCCGCCGGAATGGGCATATTTCAGGATGCCCTTGGCGATGTTGTTGGCGGCATAGAGCGCCATCATCTCGCCGGACATCACGATGTAGATCTCCTGGGCCTTGTTCTCACGGATCGGCATCGCAAAGCCACCGCACACCACATCGCCGAGCACGTCATAGGAGACGTAGTCGACATCGTCATATGCACCGTTCTCTTCAAGGAAATTGATCGAGGTGATGACGCCGCGCCCGGCGCAGCCGACGCCCGGTTCCGGACCGCCGGACTCCACGCACTTGATGCCTTTGTAGCCGGCCTTGAGCACGTCCTCGAGCTCAAGGTCTTCCACCGAACCTTCCTGCGCTGCCAGATGCAGAACCGTGTCCTGTGCTTTGGCGTTCAGGATCAGCCGGGTGGAGTCGGCTTTCGGGTCGCATCCGACGATCAGGATCTTCTGCCCGAGGTCGACAAGCGCTGCGAGCGTATTTTGGGAGGTGGTGGACTTGCCGATCCCCCCTTTGCCGTAAAATGCGATTTGACGCAAATCTGACATATCGCCTTCCTTCTTTCGTTCCATCCATCGCTGAGTAAAAGGCAGGCAGCTCGCGCCGCCTCGCATGGCAATCTTCAAAACCCGTGCCATGTGGGCCGATCGAGCCAAAGGAAAGATCCTTTTGTTGGGTTTCAGAAAGTTACTCCGAACCACCACAGGAAACTGCCAAACAAACCTAATGTCGCCGATCAGACAAAGCCGACAGACGGTGTCGTGATGGCATCACTTGCACCGCTAGAGCAAATCCTGCTCAATCTGGGTCATATCCAGCGGCCTTAAGGTAGTTTGCGCATTCTGCCGCAGTGAAGCGAGGTATCAAGGCCCCGACCGCATCCCATAGAGCATCGATCTTTCGCTCGGCTCGGCCTCGCAACATGGCTTTCAGCTTCGAGAATGCGTTCTCGATTGGATTGAAGTCCGGACTATAGGGCGGCAGGAACATGAGCTTGGCGCCGGCACGTTCGATGGCATCGCGGACACCGGCTATCTTGTGTGCAGGCAGGTTATCCATAATGACGACGTCGCCGATCTCCAGGGGCGGCACCAGCACCTGTTCGACATACGCAAGGAAGACGTTGCCGTTCATCGCGCCATCGTAGACGAATGGGGCGGTCATTCCGCTGAGGCGCAACGCACCGGTGAAAGTCGTTGTTTTCCAATGGCCGTGCGGCACGCCGGCACGGCAAACGCTCACCTCGCAATACACGTCCGCGCAGACCGTGACATCTTGGTCGAGAGGCCGGTTTCGTCGATGAAGATCAGTTTCTCCGGATCGAGGTCCAATTGACCATCGAACCAGGCGCGCCGGCGCTTCAGGACGTCCGGTCGGTCCTGCTCCAGTGCGTGTGCGGTCTTTTTTTAAAGGTCCACCCACGGCCTCGAAGCCAGGCGCCAAGTGCGCTGCGGCTGATCTTCACCTGCCGCTCGACGGACAAGCGCTCAACCATCTCATCGAGCGTCACATCCCTACGCTCGTTGATCAACGCGACAACGAATTCCTCGTGTGCATCCACTGCCGAAGGTCGTCTCCAGCTCTGTGGCAGAGCAGTTAACTCACCCTCTTTCGCTCTTCAATCCAGCGGATCGCCGTCGAAATCCCAACTCCGAAACGAGCCGCAGCCTGTCGAGCCGACATGCCCGCCGCAGACGCTTTCAAAACCCGTATTAGGAGATCATCGCTCAGGGCCTGTCCCATCATCCACCTCTCCGCTGTGGATGTTGAATCAGCTTCGGTCGCTCTCGTCACCTCACAATCGATTCATCAATCGCAGGACATGTCTAGGTCGACCGCGCGCCAGCGCGACCGCGACCATCAGCAGGACAAAGAGCTTTGAAAACAGGAGACAATCGCACATCCCTGTAGCCAAGAGAGAAATGGCGTATCGCACGGGAGACGCTGCGAGCGCCCAGGTGATAGAGCTTCGCCTTGTGGCTGAACAAGCCAACTTCGATCGCGCAGGCCCGCCGCGCCCGACAGCTGGCCAAAAACAGCGCCAGGAGCTACGACTGGGGCCACGCACGTGAGTATGTCGAGGGCATGTCGCGCATGCTGCAGCAGGACAAACCGGATGGCCACGTCTTGGCGACCGGCGAGACGACGAGTGTCGGCCAATTTCTCGAGCGGGCTTTTGCCGACGTGAACATTACTTTGGAATGGAAGGCGTCCGGCGTCGACTGGCTACGACTCCGCGTCCGGTGCCTGCCTTGTTGAAGTCGATCCTCGATACCTCCGCCCGACGGAAGTTGATCTTCTGCCGGTGATCCGACCAAGGCCCGCCAGAAGCTGGGCTGGCAACACAAGGCCCCGGTTCAGGAGCTCGTCGCCGAGATGGTGCGCGAGGATGTCAAGCACTGGAAGGCCCTGAACAGCCGGGAAGAGCTCTGAGTGTACGACTTGTCCAACAAGAAGATCTGGGTTGTCGGCCATCGCAGTATGGTCGGCAGTGCGCTTGTGCGCAGGCTCCGATGCCGTGCTCTGCGGCAGTGGCGTCAGTTAGCGGGTCGAACGAGGAGCGCGGATCGTGAACCCGCGAGCGCGCAAAAATACGGCATTAGCCGATGATGTTCATACTTCCACCAGGTGCCCGGATTGCGGTACCGAGGCTTCGGGGCATATGTTCCTGATGGTCCTGCTTGTCTCGAATATCTCACGCTTGACGTCTAAGCGTTCGCAGATCGAAAGGTGCGGGATGTGTCATCGTGTGGGTCGGTCCGTCATCGAGGGTTAAATAGACGCACCGATCACTGGGCCGCCACCGTCTCTTCGGATAACTTCAGCTATGGGACCATGCTCTTTCATAGCTCAGGGCCATTCCGCTCGATCAAGGTCCCCGATGGCCAATCACTCATTGAGCATCCTATTGGGAATACTACCAAAATTACGTTTTCACAGCGCGTCGGCGGGAGGTTGAGATAAACATCGGCAAGGGTGGATCGCACGCGTACCCCTTCCAAAACCGTCGCAAGACCATTTCGGCAGAGCCTGAGAACAAGGTTGCGCAACGCCTGCCGAACACCGCCGAACGCAAACCGAACGCCAAGTTGCTGCAGCACTGGGTAAACAATGCGCATCGAATTAATGCCGTACCCCTCAAGATCTGGACGCACGCCCCACAATCCAAGCTCGCATACGAGTAGATCGACCTCGCCAACCCGAACGAAACGACGCAACAACCCCATGTGAGCGGCCACACCGTGCGCATCATAGCCTATTACGCGAAGCTCGGGCCTAGCTCCTGACCAACTACGAGCACCTTCGAATGGAAGGGCGTTGTAAGCTCCAGTTGGCCCATAGGTCTTCCGAAAGAAATCTGCGAGCTCCGTGTGGTCAGAGAGCTCCAACTCGTTTTCCCAGCACACTTTCCACCGCACCTGAGGGCTCATACCTAAACCTCCACTTAATACTCTGTCCAGGCGTCGACAGAGCAACTACTTGATACGCACTCGTTGGGGCGCTTCTAATGGCACTGGTATAAGCTGGTGAAATCATTTGTTTGGATGGAACTCATCCGTCCAATGGATGCGTTCCAATCAATCGGCCTGCCATCGGCTGCCGACGCCAGATGAAGCGGCTGCTCCAACTTCTTCGTGAACATGCCGCCTTGTCCATCATGCTGGATCATCTTGATCAGGCATCCAGGACATTGAACTGAAAAGTTGACCATGACTGAGAGGCTCGCTACTCAGGCAGAAGCAAGCCAAAGACGTTTTCGGCGATAATCAGGCAAATTGTCGAGATCACATTAGAACCCTCGGCGGAACCGGGCTGGTCTATCCCGGCGTCGAAAGTCGTCGAACGACCCGACCTGGCGGAGGGGTTTTTTCGGAATGTTCGGTTTGCGACAGTCTGATTCCACACAAAATGGGACGCGGCGATAGGCAGCAGCATTCTCCTGTTGAATCTGAAAGGGGTTCCCCTCGCAAAACGCCCTGGTTCGCTTTGGCTATCGCAGCCCATGGACCGGCACGCTGGGTATCGGCGAAGATTGCCAGAGGACATACTTGCCTGGCGATCCCGACCTCGGGAGAAGATGATGGGTACAGGAATGGATTCCTAGATCAGTGCGTTTCCGGTGCAAGCTTTTAGGACCCCGGACACAGCAAACGCCTCCCAGGACTGGCGAGGCGGCCGCGAGATCGCAATTTTCTCCTAGATAACGGTATGAGGTGATCGTCATACCCTGGTCACCGGTTGCCGATCGTCACGCACATGGTCTGGTACAGAGCCGGCGGCGCCGATGAGCCCCCGAGGAAATACTTAGTGACTGGCACGGTTGTTGCGTCGTCTCACGAAAGACAGCCGTTAACGAGAGGTCACGATGATGGATGTATGCTCGATGGGGATGGTGTTGTGCGGTGGGTACCTTCTTGCTGCATCCGCAGGCAGACTCGGCGGCGCTGAGAATGTCTTATCTGACTCGCCTTTGTCCGCGGCTGATGTATCGAGTTTCGAGACTTTCATAGTTCGCAGCCCACCGACATCACTCAATCTGGATCCATTTTATGCCAAATATGCTGACGCAGCGGGCATACCTATTATTTCGTCAAACAAGGTTCCAGACACGGCACTATTGATCTCACGTGACATTGTCCTCTACATGTTGTCAGAACGCCGTGATGTCCGCGATGCTTTAATCCAGGCTGGAGCGCGGGTGGGCGTCATGGCAATTGACGAGACGACGACTGATATTCCCGAGCAGCGGGATTGGAAGAAGCCTCTTCCCGATGATCCACGTCTCACCCCTGACGAGCGGCGGGATTACGCCAACACGATCGGCAAGATGACTGCCCGAGACTACTGGGCACAAAGGGCGCGCGGCATGGGCGGGCTCTACACGACGGGAGCTGTGGAGAATTTGATGGGCGTGCCGGGCACGCGGTATTACGGCGGGAACATTCTTGTTCACGAATTCTCACATAATATTTTCAACGCGCTGCGCACGGTAGATCCTGATCTCGTTGCACGAGTTGAACGTGCCTATTCGCACGCCTACGAGAAAGGCCTCTGGGCGTGTTCCTATATGGAGAACAACGTCGATGAGTATTGGGCCGAGGGCACGCGATTTTGGTTCAATACGAACTTGGCTTACAGCCGAGGCAATCTCACCATTGCCACATCAGAAGATTTCGAGGCTCACGATCCAAGCCTCTATAATATCATGGCCGAAGTCTACCGCCATGACCACCACATTCTGGCGGATGTCTATTACCGGCATTCGGCGAAGTCGCAGTAATGTCCTTTGGTATTGACTGCCGGCCTCATGCTGCAATCCCGCTGGAGACCCGAACTATCGCTGATCGTCCGTAATTTGTCAGAGCCAGCCATAAATTTGAGTTTCCGTTCAATTGAAGCGCCCATGTTGTTCCCACGGGTGCATACCAAGTACTTCGTGGCCGCTGGAATTGGCTCCTTGTGCAACATCGAGACCAAATGACCTGCCACTGAATTTTCATCCGGCGGCGATTAGAGCCTCGGCGGTCTTTGAAACGCTCCCAAACGTTGGACCACCGGATGCTAGAGTTTTCCGGCTTCATTCAGGGAGGCGGGCTGGTTGCGCCTCCCGAATTCACCAACGAGATCGGCACCTTGTTGCCGATCGCACCATGAGGTCTTTCCTCATTGTAGTATCTACGCCAATCCTCCATCTTTTCGCGGGCATCCGCAAGGGTCAGGAACCAATGCTGGTTCAGGCATTCTGCACGGAAGCGGCCATTGAACGCTTCGATGAAAGCATTATCAGTCGGCTTGCCGGGGCGTGAGAAGTCCAACGTCACACCCTTGGAATAGGCCCACAGGTCCAAGTCGCGCGACACGAACTCGGTCCCTTGGTCGACACGGATCGTTTTCGGATAGCCGGCTTTTTGGCACACCCGTTCAAGGGTTTGCACAACGTCTTCGCCTCTATAGCTATGACGTGGATCAAGCACCGGCACGTAGCGCGAGAAGGTGTCGACCACCGTCAGCACGCGCAGTTTCTTACCCGTTGCGAGTTGGTCGTGAACGAAGTCCATCGCCCAGACGTCGTTGGGTCCGACGGCCATGTGCCGATCCTCGCGAAGCTTGGCTTTTACCCCCCGCTTCGGTGTCTTGTTCCGCAACTGTAGCCCCAAGTCCCTGTAAATGCGGTAGGTTCGCTTGATGTTGGTGCCCCAACCCTCGCGTTCCAACAGCACATGCACGCGGCGATAGCCGTACCGCACACGGATCTCGCAGATCTCGCGAATACGACGTTCCAGACCGGCCTGATCAGCACGGCGAGAGGTATAGTGGTGAGTTGATCGATCGAAGTTCAACGCTCCACAAGCACGTCGGATCGAGATCGCCCAATCGCAGCACATGCCTTTCACCATCTCCCGCTTCCGAGCAGGCCTTAGAGCTTTCGGCGGATGACATCCTGCAACATCTCGCGGTCCAGCGTCAGATCCGCGACGATCTTCTTCAGGCGCGAATTCTCGTCCTCGAGCTGTTTCAGCCTCTTCATCTCCGGTGGCAGCATGCCCGCGTATTTTTTCTTCCAGTTGAAATAAGTCGCCTGGCTGATCCCCGCCTTCCTGCAGATTTCAGCAACCGACACGCCTTCATCACCTTGCTTCAGAATGAACGCCTTCTGAGCGTCCGAAAACTGCGACGCTTTCATCGTCTTCTGGTCCCTTTCCCAGCCAGGAAAATGCACCGGAAAACTCTAACCAAAACTGGTCCAGTTTGAAGGGTTCAGATCAGCATCAGCCGCAACTTTCTACCAGCGCCGTCGCTTATCCGATCCGACGACCATGTCTATTTTGTGGGGGAGAACGGTGTTGCCGGTGGTCATGTTGGCGATCGGTGCTTGTACGTTCGCAGGCCTGTCCACGTTTCAAAGCATATATGCCGAAACGCGCGGACTCTCACCGAATGTCTTCTTTCTGACATTCACCGTCACGACTGTCACATTGCGATTCTCCGTCGCGGGTATGATCGGTAAGTTGCCGCTTGGGCGCCTAGCACTCACCCTCTTCGTGACGACACTGATTGGGATCGGACTTTTGGTTTTGAACCCGGGAAGCGAGCTGCTGTACGTCGTCGCCACCGTTCTCTTTGCGATAGGCTACGGTCTCACTTATTCGACCTTGAATGCGATGGTGGTGAACCTCGCTGGCGAACGTGGTCTGTCAATCTCAACGGCCTCCCAAGTCTTTACACTCGCTTATTTTCGTGGGTTCGTTTCAACATCGCAATCGCCAGTCAGACATTGTGGAGGGCGGTGTAGGAGACAGACGTCCTTCGATAATGATTTCCGTATCGCTGCCCACGTGCCCGCCCAACCAAAGGAAGTGTGTTTATGCAAGTGCTGGATCTCATCGGTATAGGCATCGGACCCTTTAATCTTAGTCTTGCAGCACTCGCGTGTCCGACGCCGCTGCGCACTGCCTTTTTCGAAAAGGAAAGCGGCTTCGATTGGCATCCTGGGCTGCTGCTGCCCAACAGTCGCCTGCAGGTATCTCCGCTGAAGGACTGTGTGACACTTGCAGATCCGACCAGTCCGTTTTCGTTTCTCAACTACCTCGCGGTGCATGGACGGCTGTACAGCTTCGTAAACCGGTGCGACGCGACCACGTCGCGAAGAGAGTTCACACAGTATTTCCAATGGGTTGCGCATCAGTTGCCACAACTCCGGTTTGGGGAGGAGGTTACCGACGTAACCAGATTAGACGAGGGTTACCGCGTGACGACGACTCGAGATCACTACCATGCACGCTCAGTTGCGATTGGCGTCGGTGTCGTTGCAACAATTCCCGAATGCGCCAAACCTTGGCTGGGCGAGAAGGTCTACCATGTGGCGAGCTATCTGGATCGGCCACAAATCGACATCGGTGAACGCGTATTAGTCGTTGGTGGGGGGCAGAGCGGTGCGGAGGTTGTTGAACACCTATTGGGCAGTCCGGGTATCGGTAAAATTACATGGGTGACGTCACGCGGGAACCTGTTCACGAGGGATGACAGCTCTTTTATCAACGTGTCATACACGCCGTCTTACAGCCAGCGCTTTCATTCGCTGCCACTTAAAAAACGTCGCACTATTGTCGACGACGAAAAACTCACCAGTGACGGCATTTCAGCAGAATTGAGCAACCGCATTTACGAAACTATCTATCACCGCAGCGCGACTGGCAATATTGACGATGTCATTCAACTGCTACCCGCAGTCGTCATGAAGGAGTTGTCTCCTCATGCGGACGGTTGGCACGCGCTGTTGGCTTCGCACGGCACCTGTCAGCGACCGACTGTAGTGGCTGATCGGGTCGTACTCGCCACCGGTTTCGAGCCTCGCCCGCTAGCGTTTATCGATCGCCTATTGGCTTCCGCTTCTATGGAAGGCGGTCTGCCGGTCGTGAAGGACGATTACTCCGTTCAATTCGAGGACAACGCCGCCGGCCAGGTATATCTGCAAAACCGATCCCCAGTCCAAAGTGGCTTGCAGAGTGTGAATCTATCGCTCGTCGCCTACCGAAACGGTCGCATCATCAATAGCCTGCTTCGGCGTGAATACTATCTGAACGTCCCAGATCGGCCGATCCTTGGGTGCCTAGGTTTACTTCCCGCTCAAGAGACACAAAACGCAAGATAACACTCCAGTGCAGTGCAGCTCGGGGCGCCTGCTCACGACGCAGCTTTACCAGGCGGCTTTAAATCTAAAAAGGAGTTACACATGTTAACCAAAGAACAAAAATCAACATGGGATGACGTTGGATACATTAGGATTGAGTCATTTCTCGATCTAGAAAGCCGAGATAAACTTTCAGCTCTTGTGGCTGATGTTTCGTGCTGGGAGACAAGTGAAGACAAATGGCTGATATGGTTCGAAAAAACAACTGACGGTAGGAGGATCATTTCGAAGGTCGAGAACTTCCTCGAATTTAACGCCCCCCTGCGTGATTTACTGCTGGCTGACCACCGTATCGAGTCGATCGTCGAAGAGTTACTGGGGGAAGATGCCCGCATGCTCAAAGAGTTGCTGATCTTTAAGTACTCCGACAGCGGCGGCTATCGCCCGCATCAGGACATCTACCATATCCCACATAAGCTACCAGACCGGATGGTGCACGCGATTGTTGCAATAGGCATCGACGATTCCGGCCCAGACAACGGAGGGCTTTTCTTCAGCCCCGGGAACCACAAAAAGGGCGTGTTCCCAATGGACGCCGGCGGCGTAATGTACCCCGAGGTCGCGGACAGGCTGGCCTGGGAGCCCGTAACGTGGAAGGCCGGTGACATTTTCATCTTTGACGACTATGCCCCACATTACTCAAAGCCCAACAAAAGTGAAAATTCTCGAAGGGTGATTTATCTCGTGTTCCAGCGTGCCTCAACTGGTGGGCCAACGAGGGCCGAATACAACAAACTGAAACGCGCCTACAACCCTCCCGAGGGCAAGGTCTCCAACATCGACGAGCTCAAGCCGCCGAACGGCATTTTCTATCGCGATTGAAGGCAGAGGACAGAGGCAAACATGTATACGAAACAGATCGACCGCTCAATCATGCGCCAGGAGTATGGCGTTCTGGTGTGCCGGTTACTTGAGCATCTACCGCAGGCAGTCGCAACGGCTTTCGGCACATCGATTGTGGAGGTGGTACCTGGCGATGCGGTCGATCTTCATTCGCACCCAGAGCACGAACTCTGGGTATTGATCTCGGGCAGCGGCGTGTTTCAATCCGATGGAGAAACCTCCGCAGTCAGTGGGGACACGATGGTCTATATAGCGCCGCACCAAAAACACGCGATCAAAAATAGCAGCCCTCAAACCAGCTTAAAGTTCCTTTCGATATGGTGGGATTGAATTGAGAGCAAACCAACATACTTTTTTTGCCTGCTCGGCGCCGCCGTGCCCGAACGGCAAGCTGCATCTTGGGCATATAGGTGGCGTGTACCTTCTCGCCGACGTGTTCGTACGCTACCACCGCATGGTAGGCAACGCGGCCTATCACGTGACAGGTGCGGACGAACATGGCACTTACACGCTGGTGAAAGCCCGAAAGCTTGGCAGGCCGGTTGATGACGTCGCACACATGCACATTGAAGAAATTCTGCAGTGTCTGCGGTCAGTTGATATTGAACCGGACGTATTTGTAAGGACTTCAAGCGAAGACCACAAAGACCGCAGCTTGGCGATCTACGACCAACTAAGAGCGTCCGGCTACGTTGAGCTGCGCGACGGAGAGCAACTGTATTGCGGGACGTGCGAAGAGTTCGCCGCAGACTCACTCGCGGTCGGAGAGTGTCCAGCTTGTAACGCGCCAACAGATAGTAACCTTTGCGAAGATTGCGGCTCGGCGCTGCAACACAATCTACTACGCAACCCGATTCACACGACATGCGGCCAGAGCCTTATCTTGCGCCCGATTCGACAGGTTCATTTTCAGCTTGAAAAATTTGCTCCGGGGCTCGATCACGCCATTGAGGCGAGCGGATGGCCGGAATCCATAAAGCGCAAAGAACTTGACTGGCTACGGTCAAAACTGATGGCATTGCCGATGTCGCGGCATTTCGACCGTGGTGTGACTTTGAACTCCCCGGTGGAGGTGGCAGGCCAAACTTTAATGACTTGGTTTGAAGGATTGTGGTGCTATGAGACAGGAATCGAACGCCTCTGCAAGCAAAATGGCGCAGATCTCGATGACACTATGCGCAACGCGAGCACGAGACTCGTATTCTTCATGGGTCAGGATAACCGGTTTTATTACACGATCGGCGTTACTGCTAGTTTGTTCTCGCGCGGTTATGCGATTCCATACAACCATGCAATTCAGGACTTTTATAAGCTCGAAGGGGCGAAATTTTCTACTAGCCGTGACCACGCTGTGTGGGCTGACGAGGTGGCAGCAGATATCGACACGAACGTGCTGCGCTACTATTTGGCTAGCATCGCCAAGCCATTTGGCGCAAACGACAACGATTTTCTGATCGAGGGGCTGCTTCAGACCGCGGCTAGAATTCGTGCTTTCGAAACGGCTTTGCGCAAGTACGCCGGATGTAACGAGACGCTGACGGCCGACAAGCTGACAGTCGAGCAGAACCACAATGTTAAACGATATTCCGAAGCGGTGCAGGACTTGCGCGTCTGGGATGCCATGGACGCCATAGACGCCTTTTTCGACGTTGCGTCTTTTTCAAGGGCAGATACCTCAGTCAGCGCAGCGGAAGTTTCCGTATTTCTAAGCCTTCTTAATCCTGTGACCCCGATGCTTGCGGCGCGGTATGGTGCTTTCTTTTTCGGAGCCGGATGGCGGCCGGGGCTCGATGGCGGCACTATCCGGCCAAGCACCGGCTTACGCAAACCGGTTGATTTCCCATTGTTTAGCGACCCGATTCCGGAAGCCTTCATAGAGGCTTATGAAAGACGATTTAGGCAAGTCCGGCCGAATTCTTAGCTTTTAATGACGGCAACCGCTTTGACGATCCCGAGGCGAGTAACGCGGACGCCGACCGGATGACGGCATCTCGATAGCGGAGAACGCAAGGCGGCAGTCGGGCGACCTACTTCGTTCCGAAAGGCCCACGACGGCTTTCTGGCGTGCGACGGCGTCGCGCTTGGCGGCGGGCCTTTCTATTTTTTTAAGGAGCTCGGGAAGTGGGGCCGTATCCAGGATCTGCTCGGCGAGCAGTCTCTTCAGTGTGGCGTTCTCTTCCTCAAGCGCCTTCAGGCGCGTTGATCTTTTCATCACAAATTACTGGCACGCCACCAATATCTTGAACATGCTTCCAAACAGAAGGAGCCCGCCAGTCGATAGCCAGCGTACGGCAAAGCCTCTCCGGTATCGCGATATGATGAACCTACTTCCGCCCATCCGTTCACTAGCATTTCATGTCGCTCGGTGACGCCGCTCCACATCGCCTATTGCTAAGGTGCCATTCGATATTTAAAGTGGATTATCTGCAACTATAACGTCTATCGTAACTATGCGGCCTACTTAATTGATCACCAAACTAACCTAAGCCTTTTCGACGAACCTTCATTGGATCTATGCTGGAAGGTTCTGTACTGGAAAAATCGATTGTTTGGATATAAAATATCCGTTGTTTGGATGTGACTAAAGATGCGTTTCAAGGGCCTTGATCTAAACCTGCTCGTTGCATTGGATGCGCTCACGACCGAGCGCAACCTAACGGCTGCCGCACGTAGTATCAATCTAAGTCAACCAGCAATGAGTGCCGCCATTGGTAGGCTTCGGGACTATTTCCGCGACGAATTGTTTACAATGAATGGTCGAGAACTTCGGCTGACGCCCCGTGCCGAAGGACTTGCCTCGGCAGTGCGTGAAACTCTCTTGCAGGTACAATGCTCAATCATCTCTTGGGAGCCGTTTAACCCGTCGAAGTCTGACAGATGCTTTAGAATAGTTCTGTCCGATTTCATGATGCTGATATACTTCAATAAAATCATTGAGCGAGTTGCTCGAGAAGCGCCCGCAGTCAGCTTTGAGTTGCTGCCTTTGGATAGTGATCCGTACGAGATGCTTAGCCGCGGTGACGTCGACTTCCTCATCGTGCCTGAATTTTTTCTCTCGGGCGCACACCCGAGCGCAAAACTGTTCACAGAGAAGTTTGTATGTGTAGCCTGTTCGACAAATGTGGACCTACCTTCAGCGCTGACGATCGAGCAATATGTCTCCACGGGACACGTCGCTGCCGCGTTTGGGCGCTTTTTGAAGCCATCGGTCGAGGGCTGGTTCTTGCTCGAGAATGGTATTCAGAGGCGGGTGGAGGTCGTCGTGCAAGGGTTTAGCTTAATACCACCAGTCCTGCGTGGCACGAACCGCATAGCTAACCTACCGCTTCGCTTAGTCGAGCATTACGAAAGTACTTTCCCTTTGCGGATCATCAACCTTCCGTTACCGCTCCCCGTCTTCACAGAAGCTGTTCAATGGCCAGCGCTCCATAATGCCGATCCAGGGAGCATCTGGTTCAGGGAGATATTGGTTGAGGAAGCTTCCCGTATGATGTCCTCCAACGCACCTAAAATACATGGGTTGCTACAACAATCCGGTTCCTGACCAAGGTTCCTGCTTGAGTAAGATCCGCCCGAGCCCGAATAAGTTCAACAGCCACCAAAGAGGCTTTTCAAAGGTATCCATCCGGGGAAGGCCCGCTGACCTTGCCCCCAAGTTTTATCCAGTTTTGAGTTCGCTCCGACGGTTTTGGGTTGCTGTATTTGCGGCGGTAGCGGCGGGTTGCGGTGCGGAGCAATTGTGGTCCCCCAGCACCCTTCGATTTGCCGCCGAAGGTGCTAGACAGCACGTCGCGCAATCGTCCGAAGGGCGGCCGATCGGCGACGGGCGTAGCGCTCAGCTTCGTCGATAAAATGGCCTGCGGGTCACTCACAGGTGGTGCCGTCTTCAGCTAATCGGCCGCGTCGCGGGTCGTCGCTCCCAATGCAGCCCAGCTTCCTAGGTTTCAGGATGGTCACGGCAATCGCGCTGCCTCCTGAACCATTATATCTCGCATCCAGATATTTGCCGGATCTTTGTCGTGAAGTACCGGCCATTGGACTGCCTCGGTGAATGTCGGCAGCGCTATCGGGGGCGCAGTCATCCGCAATGGTATCGTGTCCTCAAAAAGCCCAACTAGTCGTAACGGAACGGTTGCGATGCGATCGGTGCCCATTAGGGCGGCGGGGATCATGCTAAAGCTTGAAACAACGACTTCGACCCGCCTCTTGAGGCCATGCTCCTGCAAGAAGCAATCTTCTATGGTAGGCTGCTGCGTCCGACCGAACCTAACTACCGCGTGCCCCATTGAAGAATACTCCTCGGCAGTAAGGGCTTCCTCAAGTTGTTTGTTATTACTGCAGCCGACGCAAGTCAGTCGTTCCTGAAATAGATCTATCTTAGGGTGCGCGCTCGACATGAATAGCGGTGGGCTAATAAGGAAGTCTACGTCGCCGCGTCGCAAAAGCTCGTCTGGATTGTCAGTAAGAGGCAGCAAGTCAAAACTAATGCCGGGTGCTTCCCGCGCAAGACGCTCCAGTATCTTCTGAAAAAGAACAACTGTAACGAAATCGCATAAGCTTACTCGGAAATGACGATCTGATTGATCAGGAGTAAATTTATCCCAGGGTATGATATTGAGCCGAATATGCTGTAAAGCCTCACGAATCGCAGGCGCGAGGTCTTCCGCACGCGGAGTTGGAACGAACTCACGACCACGCATCGTAAATAGTTCATCGCGGAAATAGGAGCGGAGCCGGCGGACAGCTGCACTCATTGCGGGCTGGCTCAGATTAATGCTACGTGCCGCCGCAGTAAGGTTGCGCTCAATCATTAGTGCATCGAGCGCGACAAGGAGATTTAGATCGAGGCCCTTAAATCGCATATCTTTTAACTATCCAATAGTGCAGCCCATTCCACAATGGCTGTTCCTACGGCGATGGCTGAATTCGCCTTGACGCTCCTCAATCGATTTGAGGGCGCGGCCACAGAGACTTAATCTCTGTGATCGGAAAGCAACCTGAGGCCAGTCCAGATTAAGCCATAACTCCAGAGTGAACGCTCGTTGCAGTGTAATAGGAAGCCTCCAATGGCAAATCACCAAACGCCAGCTGGCAAAGAAGATAATTAGCACCTGCTTCCTCGACATGATCGAGAAGATCTTGCCTAACTGAAGCAGCAGTACCAACTACGCACAACTGACAGTCTACTGCTGCATCAAAATCCGGCGGGAGGTTCTGAGGAGTCTGTATCCCGTTAATCTCGTACAGAAACCTAAAGCTCCGAAGCCACCGTTGATAAGCCGGGGCCGCGAGCGAAATGGCATGCTTCGTCGTGCTGCCGGCCACCACCATTCGGACCAACCCAAGGAACGGCGCCCGTTTCCTGCCCCCGGCGGTACGTCTCTCGTGTGCTCGGTAGGCATCAGTGATCTGGCGAACAGCAGAAGCAGGGCCCCCGCAGGCAAGATTTGTATCGTTCTCAGCCGCCCAGCGCGCAACCTCAGGACGACTGGTTGTAATCCATGTCGGAGGCTGAGGACGTTGGTGTGGCCGCAACATCAACGGGACTTTGTCTAGTTCAAAGTGGTCGCCTTTGTAGGAAAGAGCCTGAGCTCCTTCCTTCATCGCTTGGATGACGATCTCGCTGGCTTCGAGATAGCGCGATGTCGCCACCTCCTCATCAATACCGAAAAAGCTCCATTCGATTGGTAAGGAGCCGCGCCCCATGCCCAACTCGAGCCTGCCACCGCTCAGATGATCCAGCATGCAAATTTCTTCAAACGCACGTAACGGATGATAAAGGTTCAACAGCATAACCAAAGGACCGAGACGAAGATGCTGCGTGCGCTGAGCTACGCTTGCTAGAAATAGATTCGGCGAAGGTCCTCTGCCGTGGGGAGTACAGTGGTGCTCTGCGACGTGATATCCATAAAAGCCAAGGCGATCGCAGACCTCTGCCAACTTCATCCGATCTTCATACTGGCGCCCAATCTCCCTTCCGTCTTCGTCCAAATGGTCGAAGATACCAACCATCAGCTTTGCGGGAAGAGAGTTTGTCATTTAAATGTCTCCAAGTTTGGCGGCGAATTTTCGGTGACCAAGACCGGAGGGTGGCCCCGATGTCTTTCGCCAGGAATCATCGAAAAGCTGCTGGTTCTAAAAAACGATGCTGACGCCGATGAGCTAATCATAATGCTCACGTTGAAATGACATTGAATCATTCGTATTCATGTATGACTTCGCGGTGGGTAACACCCCATCTCGCATACCCACAGCTCCGTTCACTTTTGAGAAGCCAAGGATTGGCAAGATCGGATAGTGGTTGTTCAGCTTTTGTGGCGACCCAAATGTGTTAAAGCTGGTATTCGGTTTAATGCGACGAGGCTCCTGCAGTAGGCGAAGAAAGGACCCAGAGCTATGTCTCGGCGCTTGATTGGCAGACGAGAGCGCCTTCTGCAGTTCCACGTTGGCCATGTTCGTCTCCATTTACCGGCCAGGTCTGTGACCTTGCCCTCGGCTGCTCTCGGTGGAGCAACATCATGGGGTCCCCAATTCATAATCGAGGTGTTTAATAACATCCCATGGCTTCGTAAAATTGATTGTTTGTATGGCATTGATCCACCAGGTGAATAACCAGGAATCTTCACCGTCAAAGGGTTGCTGATCGAACTAGCATACGGTCGACCCAGGCGAGATCACGGCCCCTTCCGAAGGTGGAAGGATCAGGAGCCAGTGCGGTTTTGGCCGCAGCGCAACAGCGCCGATACCAGAAATAGATGTGACGCAGTTGGCTTCCGCGTCTTTCGTGCACGCTGTTGTATGTCCTTAACATTCCCCATCTTAACTTCATAGGATCACAGGTTTTACGATAGGGAAATTGCTCTCAACCCTTCAAACTGGACCAATTTTGGTTAGAGTTTTCCGGTGCATTTTCCTGGCTGGGAAAAGGAACGGAACACGATGAAGGCATCGCAGTTTTCGGACGCTCAGAAGGCGTTCATTTTGAAGCAGGGTGATGAGGGCGTCTCGATCGCGGAGATTTGTCGCAAGGCGGGGATCAGTCAGACGACTTACTTCAACTGGAAGAAAAAGTACGCCGGCATGTTGCCGCCAGAGATGAAGAGGCGCAAGCAGCTTGAGGACGGGAATTCGCGATTGAAGAAGATCGTCGCGGATCTGACGTTGGACCGTGAGATGCTGCAGGACGCCATCCGCCGAAAGCTCTAAGGCCTGAGGGGTAGCGGGAGGTGGTGTCATGTGCCGCGATTGGGCGATCTCGATCCGGCGTGCCTGTGGCGCGTTGAACTTCGATCGGTCGACCGATCACTACATCTCTCGCCGCGCCGAGGCCGGTCTAGACCTGTGTGTCAGTACCGGAGCAATACTCCCCATTAGTGCCGTTTGAATCTTCCCCAGGTGCTGCGGCCGCTGGTCTTCCGGGGCGCGCCCCGGAAGACCAGCGGCGCGTCATCGCCGATACTCCTTCCGATGGTCGGAAGGGGGACATTGGTGATCAAGCTGAGGGAGACGATCATGATCCTGGATCTGCATCAGCAGGGGCTGACGGTGTCGGCTATTTCCAGAGAAACAGGCATCGATCGCAAGACGGTGCGCAAATACATTGAACGAGGCCTCGAGGCTCCGGCTTATGGGCCGAGAAAGCCTCGCGCGACGGTGATCGATCCGTTCGCTTCATACCTGCGGGAGCGGGTGAAGACCTATCCCGGCCTCACTGGCAGTCGGTTGCTCCGAGAACTCCGGGATCGAGGTTATGCCGGCGGTTACACCGCCGTCACGGACTTTCTTCGTGACGTGCGACCTTCGGCAAATCCAGGTTTCGAAGTTCGTTTCGAGACGCCGCCTGGCGAACAGGCCCAAGTCGATTTCGCCCAATTCCATGTCGTTTTCACCGATGAGCCAATGACGCCAAGGATCGTTTGGTTGTTCTCGATGGTGTTGGGTCACAGCCGCCTCATCTGGGCCCGCTTCGTCATGCATCAGAACTTGCCGACCGTCCTGCGTTGCCACATCGCCGCTTTCGAGGCGATTGGTGGTGCGCCGCGGGAGGTGCTCTACGACCGGATGAAGACTGCTGTTATCGGCGAAGGTCAGACGGAGGGCATCATCTACAACCGTGCTCTCATCGACCTGGCCCGCCATTATGGATTCCATCCTAAGGCGTGCAAGGCCTACCGAGCCAAGACAAAAGGCAAGGTCGAGCGGCCGTTTCGGTATATCCGCGAGGACTTCTTCCTCGCTCGTTCGTTCCGCAATCTCGACGACATGAACGCCCAGCTCCGGCACTGGCTCGACACCGTCGCCAATCCAAGGAAGCACGCGACGACCCAGCGTGTCGTCAACGAGGCCTTCGCCGAGGAGCGTCCGTATCTGCGGCCGCTACCGCTGGCACCCTTCAAATCCGTTCTGAAGCTGGAGCGCCGCGTATCGCGGGAGGGCATGGTCAGCGTCGGCGGCAACACCTACAGCGTTCCGGATGCGACCCGCAGTCGAACGGTGGAGGTCCATTCGCTTGCCGACGAGGTCCGCATCTTCGAGAACGGCACCCTGATCGCCGCGCATCCTGTCCTCGAGGGCCGCAAACAACGCCGGGTTCATCCTGACCACCGACGAGCACTCACGCCGCAACAGTGGCCACGAACACGAGGCGAGGCCATTGTCGTCAAGCCCGCCGGCGACACCGTGCTGCAGCGGTCTCTCGCCTTCTATGACGCCGTCGGTAAGGTCTTGGCAAAGGAGAACCGCCCGTGAGTGCGACCCTCGATGCAATACCGTCCATGATCGACCGTATTCGCCATGATCTCGTGGGCCTGAAGATGCCGCGCGCACTGGAAGCGCTCGACCATGTCGTGCGACGCCTCGAACATGGCGAGCTGTCTGCACTCGAAGCGATCGATATCCTTCTTTCCGAGGAACTGACCCTACGCGAGAACAGCCGCATCAAGACGGCGCTGCGGATGGGCAGGCTCGCGACGATCAAGACACTCGCTGGTTTCGACTTCACTTTCCAGCCTTCGCTCGATCGCGATCGCATCTTCACTCTGGCGCAGCTTGGCTTCGTCGATCGACACGAGGCCGTGCATTTCCTCGGCCCACCTGGAACCGGCAAGAGTCATCTTGCCACGGCGCTCGGCGTCGAAGCCGTCAAAGCTGGAAAGAGCGTCTACTTCACGAACCTTGCCGACCTCATCGGTTCGCTGGCCCGTTCCGAACGGGAGGGTCGGCTTCAGGAGCGCATTCGCTTCTTCTGCAGGCCAAGCCTGCTCATCGTTGACGAGATCGGATATTTGCCGGTCGTCCAGGGTGGCGGCAATCTGTTCTTCCAACTCGTGAACGCCCGATATGAACGAGGTGCGATGATCCTGACATCAAACCGCGGCTTCGCTGAATGGGGCGATGTCTTCGGCGATCCCGTTGTCGCCACCGCGCTTCTCGACAGACTGCTTCATCACGCCGTCGTCGTGCAAATCGAGGGATCGAGTTACCGGTTGCGCCAGCATGCCGAACTGATGCCGGAGCATGTTCGCTCCAAAGCTCTCATTGCTCCGCCCGCATTCGCTCCACCTCAAAAGCCGCGCGGGCGGCCGCCGAAAAATCCTCAATTCTCCCTGGCATCCACGTCGGCATAAGTGGGGAATTTTACTTCGGCACTATTGGGGAAAATTCACGCGGCATTGACACCTGTGAGCGCGGGTGCGCTACGGCTATCGTCGCGTGCATGTGCTTTTGGAACGCGAGGGTTGGGGCACCAACATCAAGCGAACCTATCGCATTTACAGGGACTTGGGACTGCAGCTGCGGAATAAGACTCGGAAGCGCCGTGTTAAGGCGAAACTTCGCGAGGATCGGCAAATGGCTGTCGGACCAAATGACGTGTGGGCGATGGACTTCGTGCACGACCAGCTCGCAACCGGAAAGAAACTGCGGGTCCTGACGGTGGTCGCCACCTTCTCACGCTATGTTCCCGCGCTTGATCCGCCTCACAGCTATCGAGGTGAAGATGTCGTGCAGACGTTGGGACGGGTGTGACGATTTTCGTTATAGTGCGCACTATGAGTCCGATTACGCAACATACGTATTGAACCCTCATTCTCTAATCGAGGCGCCGTTACGTGGAACCGCATTTCCTTTCCCGAAGAAATAACCTACCTCACGGCATCTCTATGAAAGGTGACGAGGCGTTAGGTTTGACTGGCCCGTCCACGCGTCTGTAACGGCTGCCCGATCTTCCAAAGCATGCTTGTGTCGATCTCAAGCTCGACTCCAACCTTGCCCGCACCTGTGACTACGGTAGGATAAGAAAAAAGGGCGGTGTCGATCAGTACAGCGATCTTCTGGAGACCGAATGGTGATACGCTTCCTGACGGGTAGCCGAAGAGATCGAGTACCTGTTCTTTCTGAGCAAGCTCGGCTCGTTTCCATCCATACGTGCCAGCAACCGCTTTCATGTCAATCTTTGAAGGTGATGGCAGCAAAACGGCACAAAGGTGGCGCGCAGGATGAGACCGGCGCATCACATCGTTCGCTTTCTGCTCGGCAATAATCATCGTCTTTGCAACGCGCCCCACGGGAACGCCGATAGCGGAGGCTAAATCGGAAGGAGATGTAATAGGGGTGGCGAACTCACTATAGCGCCACAATCGTACCGTCGACGCTCCGATCTGGTGCAGTTCAGCAAGTACGTTCGGATGAACGTCCAACATAGTCGTTTCCTTCCGGTTCACCTGGTAGGACGATCGAGGATAGCTGTTTCAGCGACTGCGAGTACAGCCCTCTTGCGAGTAAGTTTCAGGCGGTTCGCTCCAAAAGCTGCCTAATGCGGCGGCGACCCTCGTTCCCAAAAATACTGAAGTAAGCCTCCAGGCACTTATCGCTATCGAGCATGAAAGGAGCATCATATTTGGTGATATGCCGAATAGCCAAGGCTGGAACCGTTGTGTCGAGCGGTCGAAACATCCTGTTGTGCAAACCGGGCTCCGGGCAACCTGGATAAAATTCACCGATCATGAAACCTTCCTGAATGAAGTCGGGCTTCAGCCGTTTTTGCAGTTGACCAATCCTGATAATCTCTCCTTCATCCTGTATTCCAGGAAGGGCAATGATAATGGCCTTATAGATCCAGTCGCCCGTTCGATCGTTGAAGGACTTTACGGGTTTCATCTGGCTGAAGACGGCGAGCATACGCGCCAAATCGTTTTCGATTTCGTCAACTGCAACAGCTTGCGACGCGGCAACCCGTAAAAGCCCCTTCGTCAGAGCCTCGGGAACGAAAGGGCAAACGCTCCCGTCCCGACCTAAATGAGGATGTGGATTGGAGAGGAATTCTGAGGCATACCGAGCAAATTTCTGAAGAGCTGCGTTTGCATACTCATCATAGGCGTTGTATCCCGCATCAATATTCTTTTCCAGAATTTCGCCCACTGTCATCAATGGACCAATCGTCCCGAAAGGTTGGCTGTAATCTTTCCAAATTTCTTTATTCATTTCGGATCCCTGGTTCGAAAAGCCACGTGCAAAACGGAAGGTCGGGCTCTTGCATGCCAGCTCGGGCGGCGGGCGAGCTGGTCGGGGGCCAATCAAGAGACCGACCTTCCATCGGAAGCGAAGCTCCCGAATTTTTGGTAGCACTCGTAGTTACACTTGTGTAACTGTTTTTTTAAATGGATGTGAAAACAAGAGCGGGGGCTCGTGCACGATGAAGGTTAGTCTCACGACCGCCCGCAAATTCTTATATTCGTCATAGTTATGAAGACATACATATGATAAATGTCGCCGCGATGGGATCCGGTAACAGGCTTTTGGTGAAAACAGAACGACCCATTGCGCAGAGGCGTGGCCGTGGCGAAGACAACACGAAGAGAAATATATACGCCAGAACAGATCGACGTCGGCGTAAAGCATAAGCTTGAGAAAATTGACTCGTTTTTGTCAGATCTCGTTAGCGAAAATTCCGAAGAAAAACTATTCCTGAGGAATATTCTTGGATTGATGCTTAAAGTATATCATATGGACGCCAATAACAAACCCATGACGAAGATGCAGGCGTGTCGCTATCTGCCTTTCAAAAACCAGACTGTTTGCCAAAAGTATGTCGAGGCAGCGCATTTGCGTGGGTTCATCGACATCACTCGGGATAAAACGGACAAACGGCGTCTGATTGTTGTTCCAAAGGAGCCGTTGGTTGTCTATGTCAATGAATATATAGCTGACTTCCTTGATGACTGCCGTAGAGCGATTGACAGTGCCGCTCAAGTAGCTACGCTTCCTGAGGAAGGGATGGCAACGGCAAGTTCTTCATCTATTGATAAATCGCCAGCGTCTTCTGGGGCACCTGTGGGTTCCTCTCAAAAGAGAGTCGATCGAAAAGCCAGGAAATTTTAGCGAGTTTTATTGTGGGAAAGCAAAAGTAAGAAGCCGGTCTCGCGCGCGTTTATCCTTTCATCAATCAAATGTTTCCTCCGTAAACAAGCTTCATCGAGGTAACCCGCTTCGCTTAACCGGCCTGACGGCCGGTGCAGGCGCTGCTAGGGGGAGCGGCTGTATCGTCGTTTCGGCCAAGAAACTGCGCGGGAAGTTCGGCGGCATCCTCAGCCTTATCACCTTGGCATTTACGCTATCTTTTTAGGCGAGGCGGAAACCGCTGACGCGGTCCTCCATCTCTTGGTCGAGACAGTGTGACCTGCCACTGAATTTTCATCCGGCGTCTGACCTGCCACTGAGAATTTCTGAACCGCTCCCAAACGTTGGACCACCGGATGCTAGAGTTTTCCGGCTTCATTCAGGGAGGCGGGCTGGTTGCGCCTCCCGAATTCACCAACG
The DNA here is from genome assembly GCF_001908375.1 of Rhizobium etli 8C-3. Classification (NCBI taxonomy): domain Bacteria; kingdom Pseudomonadati; phylum Pseudomonadota; class Alphaproteobacteria; order Hyphomicrobiales; family Rhizobiaceae; genus Rhizobium; species Rhizobium etli. Next base: position 413,789 of record NZ_CP017243.1, read on the forward strand.
AGATCGGCACCTTGTTGCCGATCGCACCATGAGGTCTTTCCTCATTGTAGTATCTACGCCAATCCTCCATCTTTTCGCGGGCATCCGCAAGGGTCAGGAACCAATGCTGGTTCAGGCATTCTGCACGGAAGCAGCCATTGAACGCTTCGATGAAAGCATTATCAGTCGGCTTGCCGGGGCGTGAGAAGTCCAACGTCACACCCTTGGAATAGGCCCACAGGTCCAAGTCGCGCGACACGAACTCGGTCCCTTGGTCGACACGGATCGTTTTCGGATAGCCGGCTTTTTGGCACACCCGTTCAAGGGTTTGCACAACGTCTTCGCCTCTATAGCTATGACGTGGATCAAGCACCGGCACGTAGCGCGAGAAGGTGTCGACCACCGTCAGCACGCGCAGTTTCTTACCCGTTGCGAGTTGGTCGTGAACGAAGTCCATCGCCCAGACGTCGTTGGGTCCGACGGCCATGTGCCGATCCTCGCGAAGCTTGGCTTTTACCCCCCGCTTCGGTGTCTTGTTCCGCAACTGTAGCCCCAAGTCCCTGTAAATGCGGTAGGTTCGCTTGATGTTGGTGCCCCAACCCTCGCGTTCCAACAGCACATGCACGCGGCGATAGCCGTACCGCACACGGATCTCGCAGATCTCGCGAATACGACGTTCCAGACCGGCCTGATCAGCACGGCGAGAGGTATAGTGGTGAGTTGATCGATCGAAGTTCAACGCTCCACAAGCACGTCGGATCGAGATCGCCCAATCGCAGCACATGCCTTTCACCATCTCCCGCTTCCGAGCAGGCCTTAGAGCTTTCGGCGGATGACATCCTGCAACATCTCGCGGTCCAGCGTCAGATCCGCGACGATCTTCTTCAGGCGCGAATTCTCGTCCTCGAGCTGTTTCAGCCTCTTCATCTCCGGTGGCAGCATGCCCGCGTATTTTTTCTTCCAGTTGAAATAAGTCGCCTGGCTGATCCCCGCCTTCCTGCAGATTTCAGCAACCGACACGCCTTCATCACCTTGCTTCAGAATGAACGCCTTCTGAGCGTCCGAAAACTGCGACGCTTTCATCGTCTTCTGGTCCCTTTCCCAGCCAGGAAAATGCACCGGAAAACTCTAACCAAAACTGGTCCAGTTTGAAGGGTTCAGATCAAAGTGCACAAGATGGTGGCGAATGGGAACGTAGGGTCGTCGCCTCGATCGCCAAGAAATTGAAAAGGGGCCAGCGAGGAGCGCCTTTTGGCTCGCATCGCCGGGTCCGCGATCAAGGCCCTCGACGGAGCGGTGCCGAAATTGCCGAACAGGCGATACTTTCGGCTCTGGTCCGCAAATACAAGACTGGCGGTTCCTAAGCAGCGAGCCCAGGCGGTGCCACGTTCCTCCTACGGCATTTCATTATCCACGCATGTTGCCGAGGCTGCTGAGCCTGCTCGAATTCCGGAATAATGCAGCACATCGGGTCCGCCATCGCGGCGCTGGAATGGCTCAAGCGTCTGATCGACGAGGACGACAGACGGATCGACCCGTATCGATCCGAGACCTGGCTGTAGGCCTGAAGGCCTAGCATCCTGCCGTATTTCACGTTTACCAGGGCGTCGCCTTGCGCTGTGGCGGCAAATAATAGGCCGTCGCTCGAAGCCGGAGTGCCCATGGATCGGTAACCCCGCCTGCGCCTCGACCACCCTGGCTAGCGCCCGGTCGTAGGCTTCGCTCTCGACATGCCACTGTCGAACACGGATTAACACCCACAAGGTGTGGGTGTCTGTGGCATCGGCCATCATGCGCAGGCCAAAGCTAGTCTCTTCTGCGAGGATGACGTTCATCGCAGGGCGCTCCTGTACGCAGATGACTGAATGCTTCGCAGAAGCCAGTCGCAGCATCCACGTCTGGACGTCGCCTTCGCAATCGAGCCGCCCGGAATCGTAACAGCCCGAGCTGGCGCGGCCAAGCTCGCGTAACCGGATGTCGAGGTGAGCTTGAGATTTGCCAGCTATCCTCCTGTCGCAACGGCCCCGCGAGACGATCGCTGTCGGCCACAGCCTGGGCCGGAACAAGTGCAGGTCTGAGATCGCCATAGCGTCGGGACCCGCCCAAGCATTGTCCAATAGGTCTCGTGTTTCTTTTCGCATCCGGTGGATCTTTTACTTGACACATCCGGCCATAGCATCTGCCAATAGGGACAAGGCCCGCGGCACCAAGCGGCGCATCCGCGCCCACTATCGTGCGGAGGGCCACTAACAATTCACCAGGTTTCAGAGTGAATCAGCAGCAACAAAAATCGACGGCAAACTCGATGGGGGCTACGCGGATGGGGGCGCGCTTACTGAGCGCCGAGTCTCAACTGTACCGTCGCCACCGAACTTTGGAGCTGTCGATCCTGTTCAGGACGTTCATTCAGAACCCTACTCGGTTTGTCGTGCTTGCGACAGCGTGATGTGCGGTTTGGCACGTCTCGGCGCTCTAGGGCAGCCATTGAATAACATACAGAACAGTTTTCTGATGCTTTTCGCTCCTTCTGCATTGGCACGAATCTTGAACCTTTTTGTTGCGCGCCGCTAGGAGCTCCCAACGGGGGCCTTGGCATCTTCTCAATCCAGCTCTGAACGGAGACACCAATGATGAACAACATGGCAGCCTATCGTGTAACCGAATTAACCCCTCAAGAAGCAGCTGAAACCTCCGGAGGTTGGTATTTTTGGGTTTACTTGTTTTTGCGACGTTACGGACACTTGTTTGGTTGATAAGCGAGCTGGCTCTCGATGGCTCCTAGTGACTACAGACTAGCAGTTCCCCTTTCTGCTGAAACGGCCAGCTGCACCGCAGAAAGCATACTGGCGCGACGATCAGGACGATCCTTGAGCATTTATAGGGCGATCTTGCTCTTCGTCGCCGCGGCATTTGGCTCACTGCCACTCGTTACCATACCGGTCTCCATGCAGAGTGTCGGTACTATTCGCCCGATCGTGGAGAAGACGCCCCTGATAGCGCCCGTCTCCGGACGCATCTCCCGTGTCCTTGCCTTTGAGAACGATGTCGTTGCTAAGGGGAAGGAAATAATCGCCTTTGACGATCATGTAATCGAGGAAAAGCTCAGCGGGGTTTTAGCCGACATTCATGCCAAGAGCGATCTTGCCCATGACTTCCAAACGCTGATTTCTTCCGGCGCAAGGCTCAGCGTCTCGCCCCCCCTCCAAACCGAATCCGCGACGGCTGAAAGGGTGCATTTTCTCAACTTGCTGCGCGAGAACCAAAATGCGCGCAGTAACGCCGCGGCGGAACTCGACCGCGCAAAGCGACTTGTCTCGGCTGCTGCGGCGCCGGCGAAGACCGTTGACGAGAAGGCTTTCGCTCTCCAAAATATCGAGGTCCAAGGCGAGATCCTCGTGCGACGCAAAACCGCTGATTGGAACCAGAAGCTCCTTGATGCTAACCTGCGCTTAAAGGAACTCACGGCCACCTTGCATCAGCTCGAGCACGAACGGGACCTGCACCGCATCCGCGCCCCAGTATCGGGTGCTCTCGAGCAGTTCTCCGGCCTCGCGCACGGAAGCTACGTGCAGAGCGGGCAAACCGTTGGTTGGATCTCGCCGAACGACGATCTGGTGGCGGAAATCTACGTCTCCCCCAACGACATTGGCTTTGTGCAGCCTGGTCAGCCGGTGCGGCTCCAAGTGGATGCCTTTAACTACAACCAATGGGGTGTCATCAAAGCAAGGGTGGTCGAGGTGGCGCAGGACTTCACTCTGCATGACGGGAACCCGGTCTTCAAGGTCCAGTGCGCGCTCTCTCGCAGCGAACTCGCGCTGAAAAGCGGGGCCATCGGCCACCTGAAGAAAGGCATGACCGTGCGGGCTCGCTTTCTGTTGGCCAATCGCACTCTCCTGCAACTGCTCTACGACGAGGCAGACGATTGGCTCAACCCGATGCTGGCGGGGCGCTAATATTGTCCCAACAGCCAGCGAGCCTCCATGTCGAGTAAGGCCATTAAGTTCAAACAGCGTGACATCACGGATTGCGGCGCCGCCAGCCTCGCATCTGTCGCAGCCTTCTATGGCTACAAGTTGCCATTGGCGCGCATCCGCCAGTATGCGTCGACCGACCGCTCCGGTACGAGTGTGCTGGGGCTCACGGAAGCGGCGCAGAAGCTGGGCTTCATCGCGAAAGGCGTCAAAGGTGGCTTCGACAGCCTGTACAAGATCCCCAAGCCCGCTATCGCGCACGTCGTCAAGGAGGACCTGCACCATTTCGTAGTGGTCCATGCGATCGACGCCAAGTGGGTCATCGTCATGGACCCGGCCTTGGGCGAAATCTGCAAAGTGCCGCATCAGGAATTCATGGAGCAATGGACCGGCGTTCTGGTTTTGCTGGTTCCGGCAGACACATTCAATCGTCGAGACGAGACCACGTCGCCCCTCGCCCGATTCGCCCGCCTACTCGCGCCACACCGCACGGTGATGGCGCAGGCTCTCGTCGGCGCTCTTGTGACGACCGTCCTCAGTCTCTCGACGGCGATCTACGTTCAGAAGATCGTTGATCACGTGATCCCAGCGGGAAACCGCAACCTGCTCAACTTGATGAGCATCGCAATGCTGCTGATCCTAGCGATACAGATCCTGATCAACCTCCTAAGAGGCCGACTCGTCCTGCAGACGGGGCAGAAGATCGACGTATGCTTGATCCTCGGCTATTACAATCACATCCTGGCCCTGCCCCAGAAGTTCTTCGATAGCATGCGCATGGGAGAAATCGTGTCGCGCATGAACGACGCTGTGAAAATCAGGAGCTTCCTGAACGACGTTTCGATAAACATGTTTGTTGACATTTTAATGATACTGTTCTCGTTCGGAATGATGTTCATCTATTCCTGGAATATTGCTTTGATCGTGGCGCTCGCCATTCCAATGTACATCCTGGTATATTGGGCCATCAATCGGATGAATCGAAATCTCCAACGAGTCATCATGGAAAATGACGCCAAACTCGAGGCGCAACTGGTAGAATCACTCGGAGCTGTCTCCACCATTAAGACTTCCGGCGTCGAGAGCTTCGCAAACTTCAAAATGGAGACCCGCTTCGTAAAGATGCTGCATTCCGTCTACAGCTCCGGGCTGATCTCAATCTGCGGCGACAACGCCTCGACGTTGCTGTCGGTCCTGTTCACCATCGTGCTGATGTGGTTTGGAACCACGCTTGCGCTCGAACAGGCCGTCACGCCCGGCGAATTGCTGTCCTGCTATACGTTGCTTGGCTATATCACCCGGCCGGTCGCCCGCCTGATCCAGACCAACCGGATCGTTCAAGACGCGTTTATCGCGGCGGATAGACTTTTCGAGATCTTTGAACTGGAGTCGGCAAGCAGCAGCGGCATCGATGCTACGAAGACCGATCTCGGAGATATTCGCCTGGAGAACGTCACATTCCGCTATGGCGCGCAGGCGGAGGTTTTCAGCGATCTAAGCGTCTCCTTTCGCCAAGGAGAGTTGACGGCCGTCGTGGGTGAGAGCGGCTCGGGCAAAAGCACCCTTGCGGCTCTGCTGCAGAATGTCTACCAGCTTGAGGATGGATGCATTCGGATCGGCCAATATGCCCTCCAGGATTTCTCGAGCGCATCACTGCACAAGGTCATGGCTGCAGTACCGCAATCGATAGACGTCTTCTCCGGTTCCGTGATCGAGAACATCGCCCTGGGCGAGTTCGAACCGGAGTTCGATAAGATCGTACGCATCTGTGATCGAATAGGACTGCGGGAGTGCATCGAGCGCTGGCCCGGGCGGTTCCAGGCCCATCTGGGCGAGAACGGGGTTCGCCTCTCCGGAGGTGAGAAGCAGCGCCTCGCATTGGCTCGGGCCCTGTACCGGGATCCCGACGTTCTAATCCTTGACGAAGCGACCTCCTCTCTGGACTCGGCAGCCGAAGAATTTGTGCTGCGGGTTGTTGAGGATCTGTCTCGCGCTGGGAAGACCATCATAGTCATCACTCATCGGTTGAGCACCGTTCGTGGGGCGGACAATATTGTGGTCCTGGACAAGGGGCGGGTCATTGAGGAGGGAAAGCACGCTGACCTAGTGAGAACTGATGGCCCTTACGCTCGATTATGGCGGGCGCCAAGGTCGTGATCCGTGTAGGCCCTGTCGGCTCGAGGATTGAAAACGGTTGTGAACGTCACGGTTAAGCAGCATGGCAACATTGTCGGCTGTGAACTTGAAGCGGCGGTGATCGGAACGTGGGCGATGGACTTCGTTCACGACCAACTCGCAACGGGTAAGAAACTGCGCGTGCTGACGGTGGTCGACACCTTCTCGCGCTACGTGCCGGTGCTTGATCCACGTCATAGCTATAGAGGCGAAGACGTTGTGCAAACCCTTGAACGGGTGTGCCAAAAAGCCGGCTATCCGAAAACGATCCGTGTCGACCAAGGGACCGAGTTCGTGTCGCGCGACTTGGACCTGCGGGCCTATTCCAAGGGTGTGACGTTGGACTTCTCACGCCCCGGCAAGCCGACTGATAATGCTTTCATCGAAGCGTTCAATGGCCGCTTCCGTGCAGAATGCCTGAACCAGCATTGGTTCCTGACCCTTGCGGATGCCCGCGAAAAGATGGAGGATTGGCGTAGATACTACAATGAGGAAAGACCTCATGGTGCGATCGGCAACAAGGTGCCGATCTCGTTGGTGAATTCGGGAGGCGCAACCAGCCCGCCTCCCTGAATGAAGCCGGAAAACTCTAGCATCCGGTGGTCCAACGTTTGGGAGCGGTTCAAGACCGCCGAGGCTCTAATCGCCGCCGGATGAAAATTCAGTGGCAGGTCATTTGAAGGCCAACCACCTACCTTCCTGCCGAACACTGGCAGACCAGAAAACAAGGGGCGCAGCCAATACACGTCGCTTGATCAGTGCTTGTGAGATACGCCGGAGCCAAAGAGGAGCCGTAGTGAGTAGTGAACGCACTGTCATGCAGGTTCCTCCATGTCGCCCCCCCCCGCGCCAAGAACGCTAGGGCACACCCCCGGATTGCTTGATTGCTGGGCAGATTAGCGAAGAATTCCGCCCTATATGAGCCGTTTCAACCGCACTTAAACGCGCGCTACATCTGAATAGGTCTTAATTGTTGTTAAGCCATTATCGACCAGGCCAGTTCCCGCCTCGGCGAGCTTTTGGAGGTTGTCGAAGCCAAATCGATGTACGTCGCGGAGCGTCTTCGAGAGTACTACGAGCCGCCCCGCCGTGAGTAATATCCGACCGAATCCCTCATGGTTCACAGTCAACACCGGTGACGCCATCAGTCCGGACTGCTCCTCTATAGCAAGTGCTACGGCGGCATAGAAGATCTCAAGCCGCCACTGCACCTCTAGGTCAGGTCCCCCGATGAGAGGAATCGCCCTACGCTGCTGCCTCGTCACGATGAAATCACAGAGCAAATCGGTGTCCGATTTCTCTTGCCACAATTCAAAGGTGTCTTGAGCACGCATCAGACGCAAGAGGCACTTAATGAAAGGCGTGGCGAGAGCATCTTTCTCATCTAATCGAGCATTGTTGGGGACAGGGGTGACGTTTGACATCAGTTAAAATCCTCCTGAGTGTTGGATGCGGTTTGACTAAGGGCCACACCCGCTTCCGGTAACACCATCCCTTAAAATGGTGCGGCAGATGGGACCTGTGGCGACGCAACTTGGCCCGGACGAATGACATGGCCCCTCGAAACGGGGCGGCCGCAACAACAACGGCAAGCGGCGGGCAACGCTGGCGGGCTTGACGAAAAGCGCTTCACAAGCGAGATTCCCGTCGCGATAGTCCAGTGGCGGTAGGTTTCGCCGCGAACTCCACCCTCAACCAACCTATTCGCCGCCAGGTGTAAAACCGTGTCTCGGGCTTTCGAATTGAGGATCAGGCGGGGGGTGGAATCAGCTTTTCGAGGTCGACAAGGACAGTGAGAGTATCTTGAGAGGCCGTGTACTTGCCGATCCCCCCTTTTCCGTGCGAACTGATGCAGACCTGCCATGTATTTTCCCTTCAAGGTTCAAATCGACTTCGACCGGACGCCACACGTTCCACCAGGCGATTGCCCGCCGCGTAGTTCTGGGAGTTCAAGACTCATGCCAGTCTCCTCCGCTGAGGTTCGGAACACGGCATCTGTATTGTTTCCAGCTTCTTAGCTAGCCCATGAAGAATTGATCGAGGACAACGTTGTCGTGAACCGGACAAGACGCGGTGGGGATCGAAGAAATGGCATCCCGGTGCAGCGGCGGAAGCCTATTCTCCGGCCACGTCAGCAACAAATGACACCCGCCGAAGCCGCTCCGCTCTCAATTCGCGGATTGGGCGCAATGTCCGGCCGCTTGCCGAGGTGCAGCCGGTCGATCTTCTTTGCTTGGCGATCACAGCGCCTCCCAGTGATGGACTCCGAGACCCGCATGCATCACTGGCTGGAGCTCCCTTCCTCGACAGTTAGCGCCGTCATTTGGGGGAATGCCGCGGGCAAATGGAAAGCGGCATAGGCCCCCGCGACGCCGGCGACAGCTCAACAACGCTCTGAATTTCCACAGTGAACGGCTGTTAGACGTAGCCGGCAAAGGGGAAGCTCACGAAGATCAGATGGCCCTTCAGGGCCGGGTCCTGGTCCGATGCCCACCGGATCGACCGGCCGCAAGGTTTTAGGACCGTTTCAACAACCAGCCCCTGGGCGCCTCGGCGGCGTGTATCTTAAGTTGCCGGCGTGCGTCGGCCGCGTTCACTCTCTATCCGCACCAGAACACGGCACCCGGGGGATCATGCTGCCGGCACGACCTAGCTGGCCGGTACCGTCGGCGCCGGCAAGAGGATGACTGTGGCAGCGGCCGTCATGGAGCAGTGCTGCCTCGGTGTGACCGCTGAGGCGATACTCGCTGTTTCCGGTCATTGCTTAGCACAGGCCGGAAAAGCGTTTCTGGTACCTTAGCGAACGCTCGCGATTTTAGCAGGGACAACGGGACCTGGCGGCAAGCGGACCCCAAACAAGTGCGAAGCAAACCGAATCTTTGGCAACCTCAAAGAGGGTGGAGTCGATACCCTGGGGGTCAAGCGCCCGCGTCGTCGCGGAGCATTGGGCGCGAGGGGTTTGCGGATTCTCGATACGTGATTGGCACATCAGTCGGACCTCAGCCGATCTTCGTGCAAAAGGATCCTTTAAAAATGGGCCCCTTAACGCGTGCCTTGGCATGCTTGCTTGCTGACGAAGTTTAGGTTGAGAATTGAACACCGCTAGTTATTCGCAGGATTGCTCGGCAAACGAACGAGGCGGGGTGGCGTTCCAAGCATGAGCTGGGACAGATAGGGAATGTCGCGCACGCTCCAGCGAACTGCTAGTGCTACGGCAATGATCATCGTCCCGAGAATTCCCGCCGCGCCAGACCTCATTGTGGGAGCCCATTGTTCTCCGTATTGTATCAAATCCATGAGACGGAATACCGTAGCCTGCACCAGGTACAACACGAGCGTGCTCTGCCCCACTTCCACGGCGATAAAGCGAACCACCCGGTTCGAGCGTCCAATTTTCCAGGATTGAAGCAGAATCTCGATCATCACTGCAGAGGCCACTGTCGAGCCAAAAAACATCAGAAGGATATCTTTTGCCGACTGCAGATCCTGGATTAAGGCGAGATTGTTGTAGACATAGGTGTCCTCGCGCCACGCCATGAAGCACAAGCTAGCCGCGATAGAGGCGGACATCATCAGGAGTGGCTTATGATACCGCATTATGCTCGTCCACCAATCTCTCGACTGCGCAAATGAAAATCCCATGCAGAAAAAGGGATAGGTGTACTTTATGAGAGGGAATATAGAAAACGTCACGGGGGCAACTGCGACCAGTATGGATGAGACAAGCAAAGAGCGTGCCGACCCGGAGTTGAAGATCGAAATAAGTTTGACCAAAAGAAAAGAAGCAAACGCAGCCCAGATGAACCAGTATGTGCCGACGAAATCGTGCATGAATTGCAACAGGTTGCCAGGTGCGTCCGGCGGCCGGGGAAACATGAGCAATTTGACTGCCTCCAAAAGGGTGCACCAGAACAGCGTCGGCACCAGGAGCTGCAGCGCGCGATCAGCGATGGCTTGCCTGAACGATTTGCCTAGTAGCCCTGATCTAGAGAGATATCCGCTTATCGCCATAAAGAGAGGCATGTGAAACATGTAGATCGATTTGAAGCATGCCGAATCCCAGAAGCCATCACCCTCGTAAAAGATATATTGTATCAGGTGACCGAAAATCACCAAGACAATGAGTATTCCTTTGGCGAAGTCTAAAGCTAGATCGCGATCGTCGGCCTCTGGCGCCTCAGGCACTGTCTTTCCACCTACAATTCTTGCTCGCATTCTCAACATCTCACGATGCCTACGGGAGCCTTTGAAAGCGGCATTTTCCAACCTCTCGTTCATCATGCAGGCTAATCCAGCTTCCGATCAGCGCTCCGACTTCGGCATGCTGAACGACGGCCAACGGTCATACAATTTGCCTGGGTTCCAAGTTCACAGGGCGACCGTGGCGACTTAGGCCCAGTAGCCGTTTTCGGCGTGTCCATTGGCTGTTTTTCGCCGCAACGTACGCCCCGCCTAAACTCGCTGCCGCGCAACTGCTTGGGCTGCCACGTCGTCGAAATCTTCTAACGGACATTTGCGCGTATGCAAGTAGCGCTGCTTGACTCTGCACTCGGCTATTGTTGCGATTGCATATGATTCTCCATGCCAAACTTGCGCGACACCGTATCAAAAGAACATATTGCCGATTCAATGGCTCCTAGCCGCTGTGGGTATCGTCTATCACCTACCGGCGCTTGGGTGTGGATCGGCACCCCAGCGCAACCCCCCAGACGCTGGAGATTTGCTCCATTAGATCCGCCGCCCAACGTGTCCTATATGGCAGCCTCACCATTGTAAAATTCATGCTCCTAATGACACGCATCTGCGGTATGGATGAGTATCGCGGACCCTTGACAACCTTGAGCGGAAGGTCGGTGAGTATCGCGATACACGAGGCTTTGGCCGCGATCGCCGCCGTTTTGGATCGCCGCCAATGATAGCTGGACGTTGGGCTGCCATTGTCGATCCGTATGCGACGTTTGTCGATACGTCAGAGACGACCGTGGTCCCAATCCGTAGGAAGATCGCAGTAAGCGTCAAGATATGCGGGATGCAACGGCCAGTGTCTGGGGATGCGCTCCCCTGTCAAGGTCGAGACCCCCTCCTCGATCAGTGGCTTTCCCTTTTTGGGATACCTCTCCTTCGGTGGCGAAAGAATGAAACCGGGCTGGATATGTCGCTGGTCATTTCGCGCGATTCAAATTGGCGCAGACTTTGCGGCTCGCTTGACGCGACGATCCCCCTGAGCTGAAGAAGGCCGGCCGCAATAGCGCCGAGCATTGGCGCACATATATAAAGCCAGAGTTGAGAGAGTGCCGCCCCTCCTGCGAAAAGTGCTGGGCCGATCGATCGTGCTGGATTCACAGAAGAACCCGAAACGGTGATACCGCCAAGGTGGATCGCAACTAAGGCAAGTCCAATCGCCAATCGTGCAACAGCGCCGCGTCCAGCCGTGCATTTGAGGAATACAGTTACGAACAGGAACGTGGCGATAAACTCGAATAGGAACGCAGCTCTCCATCCGTAGACTACCCAGCCGGTTTGGGCGAAACCTTCTAGGGTGATATCGTAACCGCCGACCTTGTTCATAGCGATAAGGTAGAGCGTGCCTGCCGCCGCGATAGCTCCTGCACATTGGGCGGAGACATACGCGAGAAAGTCCCACACTCTCAATCGGCGCGACACGAGGAAACCCAGGCTGACCGCCGGATTGAGATGCGCGCCCGAGACTGGGCCAATCGTGTAGGCCATTGCAACCACGGTCGTCCCGAAGGCTAAAGCGACACCCAACAGGCCCACCTCTTGACGCATATAAAGCAATGTGCCGCAGCCGAGGAAGACAAGTGTGAAGGTCCCGAAGAATTCGCAAACATACTTTTTCATTTTTCACTCCATTGATTTGACCCCACGTACTTTTCGGTGTCATCCTCGTGCCGCCAAGCGTTCCGCATGCACCGAACCAATCATCGTGTCAGGTCCCGAAAACCTCCGTAGTTGACTTCAATTGCGTCCTTGTCCGACGAGATCGGCATCAGAGCCTATGGTCAACCAGCGTCACCGATCACCAGCAAACGTCGTACCAAATGAAATATGTTGCGCATCACAGCGATCGCTCTGATGACGTTCGGTCTTAGGTTCGAAAGTGCCGTGAACAGGATAGGCAGGCGAACCGTACCGAGACGTATGGACCCGAGCTGGGCTACGAACAAATCGCCAAGCAGCCCATCCTCAAATTATCGAAACAACGACCCTCTTCATGGCTCCAAGCGGAAGGTGGTGCAAAGCAGGAACCAGGACAAGGGTTGATAAGACCGCCAGGGACGTTCACGAGAAGTCGAGTAACGCCCCTTAGCCACGAACAGGCACATGATCCTTGGCGCGATTTGAAGTCCACGTGAATTCCCTTGTCCCCAGCGCAACCGTCGACATTTCTCGCAAATGTCGGGCATTCGCCACTTTTGTCAGATTTGTCGTGACTGGAACGTTTTGTTCGCCGGTCTCTCCGCCAAATACACATCAACCTGCCCTCAACCCGCCCATCGATAAACGAAAATCATCTTCTTGGCGCGTCGGAGCAGTTGGCATGGTGTTTGCTGATCCCTGGTTACAAGCGGCAGAAAGCAGTCTGCATGATGCCGGTTCATGAAACGAACGGAACGGAGGCCACCTGACCGTTCGTCATCGGATCCGCGTTCTACCAAAGCGGCCATGCATAGTCCGCCGGCGGAAGGGGTCAATCCCGATGTCACAGCTTGCAACCAACTCAAAGAGAAGGAAAATGCAATGACCAAGATTTCCGAAAGATCCTTTGAAACGATCGAAAACCCGGGGTCATCGCCGCTCAAGGTGCCAGATCAGTTCGGCGCATCCGTTGAAAAGGGGAACAAGCAGGTGACAGAGGCTCTTTTGAAATTTGCGTCCGGCGCTGAAGCGACACAGAAAATGCTGCCTCCGATCCTCGAAACGACAAGTCTATTCGGCAACGAATTGTGGTGGAAGACGATCGCTGCACTGCAAGCCGACGCCGAGGCCGGCTTCTCACATTTGCAAGCTTTGCTGGGCGCGAATTCGCCGTCGCAGATCCTCGAACAGCAGTCGACCTTTTTCCGCAAGCGCGTTGAGACAAGTTTGCAGCACGCCAAGGAAGTCCGGGAGCTCTCAAGCAGGGCGGTGGAGGAAATCTCAAAGCCGGTCAAGGATGCTTTTGACAAGGTCCTGACGAACCCCAAAGCGACGTAAAGTTGACTCGGCACTAAGATCAGGGCTGGACGAATCATGATCGGAGCCGCTTTCGAGGAGACAACATTATGCGGCCGACTGATGTTTCATCTGTTCGCGGCGCTGGCGAATTCCGGCGTGATCTGGTCAGAGAGCGGACCCGTGCCGGCCCGGAGGAACGTGGTAGGCGCGGCGGCGGCCGCCGCAGATAAGCTTGCCAGGGCCTCATCTGGTGGCTGGCCACAAAGTGCGCGAGGCCATCGCACCTTACGAGGCTCTTAGATGGTTACATGTGGGGGATAGTAAAATGATTGTAGCTGTTCCAAATAGCGGGGCGTCACGGATTAACCAATCCGGTGTAGAAGCATTACGAGAATTTCCTAACTTTCCGATAGGCGGGATCTTGTTCAAGGATATAGCGCCTATGCTGGCTGGTAGAGGTGCATTGGGCGAAGTCGTTTCTACCGTCGCAAGCCAAGTGTCGGGAACAGAAATCGATGCCATTTTGGCGGTTGATGCGCGTGGTTTCATCTTGGGCGCCTCATTGGCTGATAGGCTCGGTTGCGGTTTCATCATGGTAAGGAAACCCGGTAAACTGCCGGGGGACGTCCTCTCATTTGAATACAGCTGTGAATACTGCTCCGGAACCCTGGAGGTAACTGCCGGCCTCATCGGTGACGGCCTGCGATGCCTGATTGCTGATGACCTTCTAGCGACGGGTGGCACTGCTCGGGCGACTGGGAATTTTGTCAAGTCCCAAGGCGGAGAGATCGCCGGATACGCATTCATACTCGAAATCGAAGTTTTGAAAGGCAGGCGTCAATTGGACGACGCACCAGTGATCAGTGCGATGACGTGCTAGCGCAGCAACATAGACGTAAGGAGGCAAGCGCATGAATACCCCTGATTGGCTTTCGACACCGCAGGACGTGCATGTAGCCAGTCAGACGCTACAGGCCCTCGTCACAAGTGAACTTTCGAAACGAGTCGTCTCGGAAAACGAAATTAAAACGATCTATCTGTTTCTAACCCGCAAGTGCAATTTGGGATGCCACCACTGTTATATCGCAGGCGTCGGGCCCAAGGCCAAGGGCATTGATTTCAACCTGGAGGCGATCCAAGGACTGATCGAGCAAGCACTACCCAATGGGCTGCGCAAGGTTAAGGTTTCCGGGGGTGAACCGATGGTTCACAAGGAATTCATGGCAGTCATGGAATATCTCGCATCCTGTGGGCTGAAGGAGCTGGTTTTCGAGACGAATGGAACCCTCTTTGACGAGTTCACGATCGAGCAGCTAAGTAGGCTCCCCAATTTGACGGTCTTCATCAGCCTCGACCATTTCGACCCAGAGGCGCACGACGCTTTCAGAGCAAAATCGGGTGCGTTCGCCAAGACTGCGATTGTCCTGCAGCGGCTTGGAAAAACTGACATCTCTACGGTGGTAACGACGACTGCCTATCGCAACAACTATGACAAGGTGATTTCGATTATAGATTTGGTGCTCGGCTGGGGCATCAAGAAGCATCGGACGCTGCTCAACATACATCCGATGGGCAACGCGCGCAGCCATGAGGACAATGCGATAAGCTTGGAGGAATGCAAGCTACTGATAGGCGATCTTTTGAAATCTCCCCATTTTGAGAGTGGCGCTGCATACATGACTCTGCCGCCGGCTCTGATGCCTCTCAAGTATCTGAACGGCGTGCATACTTGCGGTTGGGGCGACAACGTACTGGGCATACTGTCGAACGGACAAGTTTCGATGTGCAGTGCCTCCTACGATGATCCGGAAATGATCGCCGGCAATGCCTTCGAAATGCCCTTGATGGAAATCTGGCGCAACAGCCCGTTCTTCCATGAGCTACGCGAGGTGGTGAGTGGCGAGGTTAAGGGCGTCTGCGGCAACTGCGTGTTTTATCCAGTCTGTCGCGGCGTCTGCAAGATGAGTAGCTGGTCGCACTATGGTGAAAAGGACGCGCCCTATCCGCTGTGCCAGGAACTTTACAATAACGGAGGTTTTCCGGAGTACGCCCTGGTGGACCCGACGAAAGATTCCACCTACCGCCGCGGAGTTATAGCGAAAGAGCGTCGGCCCGCCGCCGAAGCTCCTGTCTATAACTTCTCGGAGGAAATCGCGGCTGCTGCGCAACACACTCACTAACGCAGGAGGCGCGACGTAATAATTGCTGTGTCGACGACGTAATTTAACCAGGTCAACAAAAATAACGTGGAGGATTGAGGATGAGCAGAGCTTTCCGAGGTGCGGCGGGTGTGGCGCACACACTTGCGAACAACGCGATACGATCCGGCAACAAAGCAGCCGCCCAGCAAGCCCAGGTGATTTCTCGTCTCGCGGAAGGACTCGCCCGGCTGCAGGCGGGTTTGGATGACCAAGCTCAGCAATTGACGGCTGGCCTTGTAAAATTAGAGCAATCGCTAAAGGTGTCACGCAGATCGCAACGGTCGAAATCCGGCTCACTCGCTGCTAACGGCGAACTACAAGACTACTACGTTGATATAACCGCCTCGAAGAAATTTGGCAAAGCCAATTGGCCGCGCGCCGCCGATTCAGGTCTTGTAGGACGCCGCATTGGGCGAGGACCGGTTAGGATGACTGGTTCCGACACACAATCGGCAAAGGCGGTTACCGCCGCATTCGCCAAACTTCTCTCGGCTCAGGCACAATTGCTGCAGATACGCAGTGAAGTGGAAGACCTCAAGAAGGTTCAGAGGTAGCGGCAATGGCTAGTTCCCGACTGTTTGGCTACGCCGTTGACGAAGAGGATGGCAAGCTGGTAATCGTGATTGACGGATTGCTTGCCGAAAGTTGCATCCGGCAAATTCGGGACAGCGCCCAGACGGGCCGCGGTGGTGAACTCTTGTCGCGATTGCTGCCGGTAAGTTCGGTTTACAAGCTTATGTCTGGACAAGAGGAACGCGCTGAAGAAACGCTCAGCCTTGAACAGTTGCTTGGACAAAACGTCGACCAGAGTTTCGCTTCCTTCGAACAACAGTTCGCCGACCTGAGGCAGACACTAGCCGAATTCGGCAGCCCGGAAAGTTCGAAATAAATCACGCAGCCGCAGGAGTCTCCGCGATGCTTCGGTTGTCACCAGAAGACTCTATTTTGCTGATCACCTGCCGGGCCTACCTACGACCCGAGGATGAAGAGCGTTTGGTCCGTCTCTGCAAGGAGCCTGTCAACTGGCCCTATGTGGTATGGCGCGCCGAGCATAATCGGACGGTGCCGCTGCTTGAGAATCACTTGCGCCGCCTCGATTTGTTGACACTATTGCCTACTGAGGCGGCGCATTACGTTCAGTGCTGGACTGTCATGTCAAAGGTCAGGTCCGCACTCGAATTTCGCAATCTGCCAGAAATCATGGATGCGCTGGATCGGGCCGGCATCGCCTGGTTCCTGGTGAAGGGACCAGATCTCGCGCTTCTCCACTATCCCGATCCACTCCTACGGCCGATGACCGATCTCGACATCATGGTCAAGCCCGCTGACGCGCAGCGCGTGCAGCGGCTCATGTTCGATCTCGGCTACCGGCACGGTATTTTCGACCCTTCAAATGGCAACTGGCATCCGGAACGAAAGGAACTCGATGACGAAACCTTCCGCGAAAGTTATTCCTTGCCGGTGTTTGTAAGGATAGAATCCGTTGAATCTCCGTTCCCTGGTCCCGCGGTGCCACGCCAGCTGCGCTACCGCCACGTAAAGGGATACATCGATTCCGCGAAGAAGCTGCACATGCCCATCTTCATTGATATGCATGTAAATCTCTCCGTCGGCATCGATGTCGAAGACATATGGTCAGGCGTGCGTCTTGCAAACGGTCTAGGCCGCATATTGCAGGTCCAATCCGCGACTGGCGCCGTCTGGTTCCTTTCGGCCAGGCTTTATCACGAGGCCTTCCTTTATAATTCGCTTCGACTATTGATGTTCGGCGATCTTCATGCGGTTCTACACAAAGAAATGGCGAATATTAGCTGGGCGGAGGTCGCTGCGATAGGTTACAAATACGAGATGAGGCCGGCGTTATATTTCGTCCTGACGCAGATGAAGCGCATCTGTGGGATAGACATACCGTCCGAGTTCCTAGAGCTCATTCGACCTGATCAAACCGAGGTACCACTTCAACATGATTGGGGCGACGTGTTGCCCAAACTGCTGTCTATTCCCACTGTTAACGATCTTGAGCTGGCGTAAATATGGCGCCCGAGTCACCATATCGTACAGATCCTGCGGCGAACGACCTTCGTATCGCAGCAACCGAAACCTCTGCAAAGTTTGCGTCAACAGTCCATCGGGCCCTCACGCGGTCAGGAATAACGATCCTAAACACGCAGGTGTTCAGCAATGGCCAGATGGCTGTCACTCCGCGCGACGGCGGGCTTGGCGGAAATGTGGTGGTCGTGCAAACATTTCCTGACAGCGTTCATGATCGTCTTTTCGAGTTGTTCCTAGCGCTTGGTGCCGTGCGGGCGCGGGGTCCCCGCACGATTACCGCTGTTCTTCCCTACCTCCCATATTCGCGTTCGGATCGCCCTGCCTTCGACGGCGGACCTGTACCGGTGCGAATCCTTGCGGGGATTATCGAAACTCTCGGTATAGATCGGCTGATAACTTTCGAACTCCATGTTCCTCAGCTGTGCGCCGCATTTGCCTGTCCTGTCGTCAATCTTCAGTTCGCTCCCGCCCTAGTTCGCCATCTCGGTTCTGCGGCCGTCGATGGCGACATGGTCGTTTCACCGGATTTCGGCGGAGCGAAGCGAGCTGAGCACTTGGCGGCCCTGCTCGGCTGCCCATTCGCTGTCATGCGCAAGCACCGCAGAGACGATGATGACTTTCGGGAGAGCGTCGAGATTCTGGGGGACGTTGCTGGCCGGACGATCATCCTGATTGACGACGAAATCAACAGTGGTCAGACGGCTTTTTCAGCCGCCGCACATCTCAAAGCGGCAGGCGCTCGCAAGATAACCCTTGCCGCAGCCCATGCCATATTCACGCCGTCGCTGAACGAAAACTGGGGACGGTCTCAGATCGACCGCATCGTTGTGACCGACAGCGTCGGACGTACCGACAATTTCCCCGACAGTGTCGAAGTAGTCTCGATCGGCAACGAAATTGCAGGCGCGCTGCAGGCACGCTGAGAAGCATTACCTGAAATCTAGCATCACGCGATTAACACGTGGATCGAGCGCCTGCTCGAATGCCTCTTGGGCGTTTGACGAGGGCCAAAGATTGACCTGCAGCACGTCGAAGCGTGCGGCGTGTTCAACGATGGTTCGGATGGCATTTCTCACGTCGTCCGCGCTTTGGGCTATGGTGCCGATCAGTTCAATTTCCCGGTAATGCAGAAAGTTAGGGCCTACCGATAACAAATCGGACGTCGGAATCGATTGGTAGAGTACAATCCTGGCACCGCGTGACGCCGCAGCTATGGCCCCCTGAATGCCTCTGACACCGAAGCGCGTGCAAAAGATGCAGTCGAAGCCCCAGCCATCCGTTAATTTCTCGACGAGTTTCGGATCAGACAGAGAATGAACTGACCCCGTTGCATGGGCGCCGGTCGACATCACAGGCCCATGCGTTGCCACGTCGTCATCGAAAAGGTAAACGTCGCATCCTTTGGTTGTCAGAAGTATCGAATGGAGAAGGCCCATCGTGCCTCCGCCGATGACGGCCACAGTGTCTCCAGCCTTTGCACGCGCCCTATTTATGCCGCGTGCCACGCAGGCGACAGGTTCAACTAACGCGGCACGCTCGGGAGCCAAAAAGGAAGGTACGGAAAAAACCTGATAGGCGGGTACGCCCACAAAATTGGCCAATCCCCCCGGCCCCTGCGGCACCCCTCCTCTCGCTTTAGGATTTAAATATGCACAGTGGTTGTCCAGTCCGAGGCGGCAGGCACGACATTGGCCGCATCTGCGCATTAAAAGCACCGCAACGCGGTCTCCTACGCGCAGGCCATCCGGTACATCGTCCGGCAGAGACACGATCGTGCCTGACAACTCGTGCCCGCCCCAATAGGGGTAAGTCGGCTTGGCGCCCCGATAAACGCGTTGCTCCGGTGTGCAGAGTCCACACAACTCTATCCGCACACCGACTTCGGACGATACGGCGAGTGGAACCGACAATGTCCATTCTTCAACCTTGCGGGGGCAAGTAATTACGAGTCCACGAACCTCCATACGAGACCTCTCGCTCCCCGACACACCGACTATCCTAATATGTACACTTACTTGCATCCAGAATCTAGCCAACAACCACAGGCGGCAGTCAGAAAGCTGATGAAATCACGTGCCTTGCTGGCGGGCTTGCTTATGTCCTGGGTCTTGACAAGCTTCTCGGAGATATCGTCGGCGCAAACGGCAAAGGACGTTTCAAGCGGCAGAAGTGTTCCCTTGCGCAAGGAGCGACGAAACTATTGAAGGTAGAGTGGAGCGCTTGGGCCGCGTCAATGCCACCAGCCTCAAACACGAGCCGCGGTTTACCAGCCCGTTCTTCGATGCCATCCTCATCTCTGCGAAGATGCCATGTCGCCTTCCCTCATCTGCCCGCGCGAACCCTCCTAAGAGCCTATCGCCACATCGTCCAAAGCTTCATCCTTCGTGGCGCACCGGTTCGAACCGAACAGACCAACAATCCGAGTCGCACCGAGAAGGATGACGGCAACTAGATCGGTAGTTGGGCGGCCGCAACATCAGAAAGGTCTCAGCGTTTGCTGGACGCGTGCCTGCGATGGCGGTGGTGGCAACGATCTTCTCTGGCTGCCCCAAGCGCGGGAGAGGCCATTCGACGCTAGCAAGAGTTCGCTCGAACCTGATATCCGTTACCGCAACGACTTCGCTGAGACCACCTCCCAGGCACCATTCTACGATGCCGGCGAACAAGGTCAGCGTTGCCTCGTGAACGGAACCATCTCCCCTCCCCTCCCCTCCACTCTTCGAGGTGTCGACGCAAAAGCGAGAACTCTAGACCATCAGGGGATTGGCGTTCAGGCGACCCTTCGGGAGCAGAGACGGAAATACGTCTACCAGCATGGTCGGTCCCATCGCAGACAAATCGCGTGCACATCCTGCAAGTGGTCCAGCCGCGGTGACATCCAGGATGGCAGTCGGGGCGAGAGCGTCAACCCCATCTGCCTCGCACTCGTCGACTACTTCTACATCCCAAGTGCGAGTGGAAAAGATCCTCGCACGTAGCCTATGATCGTCCTGAAGCAGCTACGCTTCGTAGTAAATTTTTGGTGTCGAGATCGCGAATACCTGCATGAATTTCTCCGCCGCCGTTAGGCGCCGGGAACTCTGCACGAATTGGAATCGGGCGTCCGTTGTCGAATGCTTACGGTTTTGTGCGAGTGAGTCGCGGCAAGGGGATCACCGACTTTGCCGAGGTCTTCTGCTTTTCGTCTAAATCGCCGGGGCACATTTGTAGGATTCACAATAAAACACACCATGACCAATCGGTACCGCGGTCTTGCTAAGCTGCAGGATATAAACGGAAAAATCCATTTACTCTACGTTCCGGGTTTATCCACGTTAGCCTTTCGTTAACCTAAAACCCCTTGCTCAAAATGCAGAATCGGCTCTAATAGCTAGTGGCGGAACTTTAGCGGTTTCGCGAAAAGTTCCGCCACTTGCAGGAAATGGATTTTGAGATGGCGAAAACCGCAGCAAAACCAGCGCCGGTCGTCGAAGGGTTGACCGCATTGATGGAGCGTCATGCTGACGCTCTCTCCAGCCAACTTCAAGCACATCATCTCAAGGTCTTCCCGCCGACGTCCGAAAAGGGCATTCGATCCTTTGCACCGTCAGAAGCCTCAAAATTGCTTGGCATCGGTGAGTCTTATCTTAGACAAACTGCTTCGGAAATGCCTGAACTGCACGTTAGTATGAGCCCTGGCGGTCGACGCACGTTCACGATCGAAGATATTCATTCAATCCGTAAGCACCTGGACCTGATTGGCCGCGGGAACCGGCGCTACCTGCCCCATCGTCGCACGGGGGAGCAGCTTCAAGTCGTCTCGGTGATGAATTTCAAAGGCGGCTCGGGCAAGACGACGACAGCCGCGCATCTGGCACAGTACCTGGCAATGCGTGGCTACCGGGTTCTCGCGATTGATCTTGATCCCCAAGCAAGCCTTTCCGCACTCTTCGGCAGTCAGCCAGAAACTGACGTTGGTCCGAACGAAACACTCTATGGCGCCATCCGGTATGATGACGAGCAGGTCCCAATCGAGCAGGTTGTCCGAGGAACGTACATCCCGGATCTTCATCTAATTCCTGGCAATCTTGAACTGATGGAGTTTGAGCACGATACCCCGCGCGCGCTTATGAACCGGAAGGAAGGTGACACGCTTTTTTACGGTCGGATCAGTCAGGTCATCGAAGACATCGCGGACAACTACGATGTCGTCGTTATCGATTGCCCTCCCCAACTTGGCTATCTCACGCTTTCAGCTCTGACCGCCGCAACCTCGATCCTCGTCACCGTCCATCCCCAGATGTTGGATGTAATGTCGATGAACCAGTTTCTGGCGATGACCTCGAATCTCCTTCGGGAAATCGAGAACGCAGGCGCCCAGTTCAAGTTCAATTGGATGCGCTACCTCGTCACTCGTTTTGAACCGAGCGATGGCCCGCAGAACCAGATGGTGGGCTATCTGCGTTCGATCTTTGGCGAAAATGTCCTCAATTTTCCGATGCTCAAGACGACCGCCGTTTCGGACGCTGGCCTGACGAATCAAACCCTCTTTGAGGTTGAGCGCGGACAGTTCACGCGCTCGACCTATGATCGGGCCTTAGAGGCGATGAACGCCGTCAACGACGAGATCGAAACTCTAATCAAAAAAGCATGGGGTAGAACCACATGAGTCGGAAGCACCTCCTTGACGTCACCACGGACGCGCCCGACAGCTCATCAGCTGCTGAACACAGAGCGGCAAAGACTCGCTCCATGCCGCTTCTCGGCGTGACCAGAAAAGAACGAGATCCAGCGACGAAGCTGACTGCAAACATCGGTAACGCGTTGCGCGAGCAAAATGATCGTCTTGGTCGTGCCGAGGAGATCGAGCGGCGTCTCGCCGAAGGTCAGGCCGTGGTTGAACTGAACGCGTCGTCAATCGAGCCGTCCTTCGTTCAGGATCGCATGCAAGGTGATATCGAAGGACTTCTTGCATCCATCCGCGAGCAAGGACAGCAGGTCCCAATCCTTGTGAGACCTCATCCCGTTAAACCCGCGCACTACCAAGTTGCCTTTGGACATCGCCGGCTGCGCGCCGTTTCGGAGCTAGGACTGCCGGTCAAGGCGGTTGTTCGAGACTTGACGGACGAGCAGTTGGTTGTCGCACAGGGTCAGGAAAACAATGAGCGCGAAGACCTCACCTTCATCGAAAAGGCACGTTTCGCACACAAGCTAAACAAGCAGTTTCCACGAGAAATCGTCATCGCGGCTATGTCAATCGATAAAAGCAACTTGTCGAAGATGCTCCTGCTTGTTGACGCCCTCCCCTCTGAATTGATCGATGCCATCGGCGCCGCTCCAGGCGTTGGACGCCCAAGTTGGCAGCAATTGGCAGAGCTGGTTGAGAAAGCATCGCCTCCGGCAGGCGCTGCGAAATATGCTGCCTCGGAGGAGGTGCAGGCGCTGCCGTCGTCGGAACGGTTCAAGGCAGTGATCGACCATCTGAAACCGCGTCGGACTGCGCGCGGGTTGCCAGACGTCCTGTCGACCCCCGATGGCGACAGGCTTGCGCAGGTCACGCAGAGCAAGAGCAAGCTAGAAATTACCATTGACAGGAAAGCCACGCCGGATTTCGCGGCTTTCGTACTCGAGCATTTGCCGGCGCTTTACCAGGAGCATCGCGCAAAGCATCAACGGAAACAGGGAGTGTAACCCGCAAAAGAAAAGAGCTCCCTCAACGTCGCCGTCGTGGAAGCCCTTCTGTCTCTGTAGCAAGAACAGAATCGCATTTCCTCGAATCCTCGTCAAGAGTCTTTGGCGCCGTTTTGGTGAGCGAATTTCCTTTGCCTGCTGAAAGGTGAGAGACAATGCAGTCGGGGAATGTAGCGACGCCGTTCGGGCGGCGGCCAATGACGCTTGCGCTCGTGCGGCGCCAGGCGGCAATGGAAATCAAGCATGGAAAAGCTGCCGATAAGTGGAAAGTGTTGAGAGACGCTTCCGCCGCGATGGAACTGCTCAAGATCCAGTCGAACAGTCTGGCTGTTCTTGACGCACTTTTGAGTTTTTATCCTGACAATGAGTTGCGTCAGGATGCACAATTGATTGTCTTCCCCTCGAATGCCCAACTGGCGCTTCGGGCGCATGCAATGGCGGGCGCAACGTTGCGGCGGCATATTGCCATTCTGGTGGAGTCGGGGTTGATCGCCCGTAAGGATAGCGCCAATGGCAAGCGCTTCGCCCGCAAGGGCGACGATGGCCAGATCGAGAATGCTTTTGGCTTCGACCTGTCGCCCCTCCTGGCGCGATCGGAAGAGTTGGCGATGTTGGCGCAAAGAGTGGCGGCCGAGAGAGCCTCGCTCAGGAAAGCCAAAGAGAGCCTTACAATTTGCCGGCGGGATGTTCGCAAACTTATTACTGCTGCAATGGTCGAGGGCGCCGACGGCGATTGGAAGACGACCGAGGACATCTACATTGCGCTCGCGAGCAGAATTCCGCGCGTTCCGACCCTTGAAGGGGTCACTAGCGTTCTCAATGAAATGGAGATGCTCCGTGAGGAAGTGCTTAATCGTTTGGAAAACCTCGAGAATGCTGAAAAAATTAGCACCAATGCTGCTCATATCGAGCAGCACATACAGAATTCAAAACCCGAATCCGTAAATGAATCTGAACCACGCTCCGAAAAGGAGCTGGGGGCAAAGGCGAGCTTGAGCCATCAGCCGAAGAATGAATCGCAAAGGGCGTTCCCCTTGGGATTGGTGCTCAAGGCGTGCCCGATGATCAGCGACTATGCACCGCGCGGCGTGGGGAGCTGGCGAGATCTGATGTCTGCCGCTGTGGTGGTTCGATCTATGCTGGGGGTAAGCCCTTCCGCCTACCAGGATGCCTGCGAGGCGCTAGGACCGGAGAATGCTGCGGTGGCAATTGCGTGCATCCTGGAAAGGGCTAACTTCATCAACTCTCCTGGAGGCTATCTGCGGGATCTAACGCGCCGAAGTGAGCGCGGTGAATTCTCGCTTGGCCCGATGATAATGGCGTTGTTGAAGGCCAACGGGCAAGGCGGTTTGAGGGCTGGGTAA
>NZ_CP017244.1:2100000-2253963 GCF_001908375.1 Rhizobium etli 8C-3
GTCACTCGTACCGCATGAACCTCGCAGCCTCAAACGCGCCATTCGGAGAATACGTTTGAGATGAGCAAAGAGCATTTCCACCTTCTTGCGGCGATGCCGGGAACGCTCGTAGTCGGGTATGGTGGCAATTGCTCTCGCCACATTGCGGGCATCTTTGTTCAGGTCGCGCGGCACCTTCCGAGCGGGTGTATTTGGGCAGCACCGTTGCCGCAGCTCACAGGCATCACAGTCGCCCTTTCGGAGCGCGATAAAGCCGCGTGCCTTCGCTCGTGATCCCTGATCTGGGCGTTGCATAGGTTCGGTGGAACTGCTTCAGCTCCTTACCTGCCGGGCAAATGTAGCGATCATTCTCAGCCTCCCAAGTGAAGTCCGAACGCGAGAAGGCCCCGTCGGTCCGGTTCGACTTGTCGAAGACAGGAATGCGCGGCGCGATCTTCTTGTCACCAGCCAGGCAAGATTGTCAGCAGAACCGTAAGCGCTGTCGGCGGCGAGATAGTCTGGCTTTAAGCCGAAGCGGTTCTCGGTCCTGTCGATCATCGTGCGGGATGCTCCGACCTCCGCCTGGCGGATGGCAAGCGTCGCCTCCACATCAAGAATGACGCCGTGATCAGTATCGATCAGATAGTTGGTGGCGTAGGCGAAGAAGGCATGTCCTTTGTGGGCACCAGTCCATTGAGCTGCCGGATCGGGCCGTGAGATGAACTTCGGTGTCACCGGCGACGCCGCACCAAAGGCCGCGTCATCGAGGGACCGCCAGTTCCTGCACCGAGCGACCCGCATCGTCTTTGACTTCCCATTCCGCGCCGGGCACTGAGCGCTGCTTGTTGGCGTCCGCCGCGATCAAGCTGGCATCAACGGCAAAGCCTTCCGCGCCCACAAGCCCTTGAGCAAGGCAGCGCTCCACCACCGTCTCGAACATGTGCCGCAGGATGCCGCTTTGCCGGAACCGGCCATGACGGTTCTTCGAGAAGCTGGAATGATCCGGTACCCTGCCCTCCAGCAAGGCGGCAAAACCACCGATATGCGAGATTGAGATGGACCTCCTCGCAAAGTCGCCGTTCGGTACTGTCCCACCTCGAATCCCGCGTCGGTGAGCGCGTGCTGGAAAACCAGCTGCACTGATGCCTCATCAACCACGAGCAATAATGTGACCGGCGTCATCTGGCATCGCCACCGGAAAACAAAAGGCTGGTTCGGCAACGCGTAATGGGCGAAACGGGTCCGCTAACGGTCGTGTTGGCGCAGTCGCAGCACGGCGATGCGTCTGCGATTCGATCAGACTGCGCTTCCATTTTCCGCATTGGACCAGAACGAAGTGTCGTCAGCGCCCGTGAAACCTAAGTTCTATCTCGCACTCGCAGTGTTGTCTGGCACGAAACAATACCAGGGTGGTCGCAAGCCAACGTCCAAAAGATTGCGAAAGACACCCTGGCGCCACGATTGAAGAGATCGGGATTTCAAAGCATGCGCGGCTTGAGCAACTATTAAATAATACTATTCCCGTCGGCCATGGCCTTGCACATCTCGAAAGTCATGCTCGATCTTTAAACAAAATGCGCTCCATGCGGACAAAATCGAACAATGCACGATTTTTCAGTAACCTGCCTACCGCCCAGGAGATAGTCGGATTCTCAAGTAACCATTCGGTTCTCTGCAGCCTTGTACTGGCGTTATATTTCTAACATCAGATCATATATTTATGCTCGCATTGGTAGAATTGCCCCGATATCGCCTCCATTCGATCATAATGTCTCCTTATTTGCCACAACCGCCCTTATATGCTTGATTTCGTAGCGTTTGGAGCAATTTCGTTGCGTACTTGAAGAAAGGAAACACGGATGCTGAAAGCGTTTCGCGGCGCCGCGCTGGCCGGCCTCGCATTATTAATACCCCTGGGACCCGCCATAGCTGCAACCGCAACTGGCAATATGACCGTCCGAATTACAATCCAGTCCGAGTGCAAGATCCAAACGGTGAGCGATCTCGACTTCGGCACTGCGGGCGTGATCGACGCCAACATCGACCAGACCAGCTCGATCGGCGTTCAATGCACGTCGGGGCAAACGTACAATGTGGGTTTGAGCGCCGGATCGGGCGCCGATGCAACGACAGCCGTTCGCAAGATGACAGGACCGGGCGCAGCGACCATCAATTATTCCCTCTACCGCGATGCGGCGCGGACCCAAGTCTGGGGCGTTACAGTCGGTACGGATACCGTTACGGGAAGGGGCAACGGCGACGTGCAGAACGTCACCGTCTATGGCCGGGTTCCGCCACAAGTCACACCGGAATCGGGGGTCTATACCGACACGGTAGCAATCACCGTCACCTACTAGAACTCGTCAGCTCTGGAGGCCCGCCATGCTACGGATGCTTTCATGCATTGCCGTGACTGCGCTCTTGATTTTGAATGTGCCTGTTGCAAACGCCGCCTCGTTGAGGGTGGCTCCCACGAATCTCGATCTCGTCGCGCCCGACAGCGCGGCCGTGCTCAACCTGACCAACGATGGCGATCATCCGATCAATGTCCAGGTCCGCGTCTTCAAATGGAGCCAGACTGACGGCGCCGAGCAGCTCGAACCGACCACGGACGTGGTTGCCAGTCCGCCAGCGACCAAAATGGGTCCAAACGCCGAATATGTAGTTCGGGTGGTGCGCACGAGCAAAGCGCCTGTCCGCAAGGAAGAGACCTATCGCGTCATCGTCGACGAGCTGCCGGATCCCTCCCGGGCGAAAGCCGGGACCGTCACGCTGATCATGCGTCACTCGGTTCCTGTCTTTTTCCGGAACCCCGAAGCCAAGGCTCCCGATGTCTCGTGGAATCTCAGCCGACGCGGCGGCAGCCTGTTCCTGACCGGCAAGAACAGCGGCGACAGTCGCTTCCGTCTTTCGAACGTAACCCTCAAGCAGGGGGCCACGAAGGTCGGCGGACGCAACGGCCTGGTCGGCTACGTTCTTGGCGGTGCAACGATGCAGTGGCCGGTCGGCAGCGCAAAGTCCCTCTCCAGCGGCAGCGTGACGTTGCAGGGCCAGAGCGATCTGGGACCGTTCGATGCCAACGTCGCAGTTAAGAAGCGCTAGCGTCGGGATCGTCGTTGCGGGCACCATTCTTTCTGTCTCGGCGCTGAACGCGCAAGAAGTTCCAAACGAGCCGGCGGCGACCGAGATCGGTGAAACGCCTGCCGGCGCGCGCGATGTCCTGCTTGAGGTGTTCATCAACGACGCGTCGATGAAGATGATCGGCAGTTTCAAGCAGCAGCCGGACGGGTCGCTCGCTGCGACCGCCGACGAACTCCGCCAAGTGGGGATCAAGCCGTCGGCGGACACTTCCGACGACGCATTGGTCGACCTGAACGATCTGGCTGATCTGTCGTACCGGGTGGACGAGGAAGCCCAGCGGCTTTACGTGACAACGACGAATGAGGGCCGCGCGCCGCGGATGATCGACGTCAAGCAAAAGCAAAAGAACGAAGTCCCGGAAGCACAGTCCAGCTACGGCGGCGTGCTCAACTACTCGCTGTTTGCCAGCTCCAACACGCTGTTCGATGACCATGTGAATGTATTTCAAGGCGTATCGGGATCGTTCGACGCACGGTTCTTCAGCCCCTATGGAACGCTGAGCCAGTCGTTCCTCGCTGGCTACTCCAATGGCGAGCTGGACGGCATAACCCGACTCAATACGACCTGGAGCTATTCGGATCCGAAGAGCCTGATGACGTATCGGATGGGCGACTTCACGACCGGAGGGCTCTCATGGACCCGGCCGGTTTATTTCGGCGGCATTCAGGCGCAGCGCAACTTTTCCCTCCGTTCCGACCTGGTGACCGAGCCGCTTCCGGCATTCGAGGGAACGGCTGCGGTTCCCTCGACGCTCGAGATCTACAGCCAGAACGTCCGGACCTATTCCGGCGACGTCCCGGCCGGACCGTTTCAGGTTACCAACCTCCCCGCTTTTGCGGGCTCCGGCGAAGCCCGCGTTGTTCTGCGCGACAGCCTCGGCCGCGAAACGACCCAGACGCTGCCATTCTACTCATCGAACTTGCTGCTGCGCGAGGGCTTGATCGACTTTTCGGTGGAGGCCGGCGTTCCGCGCCGCAACTTCGGAATTGAATCGGACGACTACGACGATCGCATCATGGGGGTTGCAACGGCGCGCTACGGGCTCACCGATTGGCTGACGCTGGAGAGCCATTTCGAGGGCGGCGAGGATCTCCTCAACGGTGGCATCGGCGCCGCCTTTCCACTAGGCCCCTGGGGTGTGGCGTCGGTCGCCGCTGCCGGAAGCACGAGCGACCGCGGCTCGGGCGCGCTTTTTAACGCATCACTGGAAGTGAGCAACGGCGACTGGTCGATCTATGCTCGCATGCAGCGCGCCTTTGACAATTACGACGATATCGCCTCGGTCACCGCGGAGCCGGCGTCTACCAATTCGGGGGATCTGCCGATGTTCAGTGCAGGCGTTCCCCGCGCCCTCGATCAGGTGACGTTAAGCGTTCCGGCACCGCTCGACCTCTCGAGCCTCAACTTTTCCTATACCCGCCTGGAAAACGCCGATGGGGAAAAGAGCCAGATTGCCGGCCTCTCCTACAGCCAGACCTTCAAACGCGCGACATTCTACGCCTCGGCCTTCACCGATCTCGAGGACCGCGACAGCTTCGGGATCTTTGCCGGAGTTTCGATCCCGCTCGGAGACAATGTCTCCGCCAACACAGGTGTCGAAAGCGGGCCTGACGGGTTCAATGTCGTTGCCGACATTTCCAAGTCGGAGCAGCAGGAAAACGGCAGCATCGGGTGGCGGGCGCGCACATCCGAAGGAAAAGTCTCCAACCGGGAAGCCGCGATCAGTTACCGCACGCCCTTTGGGAGATTTGAAGGCGGCGTACAGCAGTACGACAGCGATTTCCGTGCCACCGCTCAGATGGACGGCGCCGTCGCTATCGCCGCCGGCGACGTCTTTGCCACCAATCGGATCGACGACGCTTTCGCTGTCGTCGATGTCGGAACGCCGGAGGTCGAGGTCCAGCAGCAAAACAGGCCCGTCGGCAAGACCAACCGCAGCGGTCGGATCCTCGTGCCGAATCTCAATTCGTATGAGCCAAACACCGTATCGATCGATCCGAAAAATCTGCCCGTCGATGCCGACGTGCCGGCAACCAAGGAAGTTGTCGTTCCCGCAGACCGCAGCGGCGTCGTCGTCAAGTTCGGCCTATCTGACGCACCGCAAGCCGCACTCGTCACGATCAAGGACCAGAACGGAACGCCCCTTCAAGCGGGTCTCAGCGGCAATCTGCAAGGTTCAAGCGACGAGTTTGTCATCGGTTATGACGGTCAAGCCTACATCCGCGGCCTCGGCGCTCGGAACGCGATCGACGTCACTCTCGATGAGGGCAGCAAATGTCATGCCGAGTTTTCCTATAAGCCTCAGCCAGGAAAACAGGTGGTGATCAACGATGTAAAATGCCTATAGCCAAGGAACGGTAGATGCTACGCACGATCGGTCTCCTGCTTTTCTTACTGTTGCCTTCTTTGTCCTTTGCGCAAAGTTGCAGCTTCAGCACCTCCAACATGAACTTCAGTGCGGTCGACACCTTGTCCGGCAATCAGGTCAATTCGACCGCGACGATCAGCGTCAATTGTACCGGAACGCCGCTGCAACGCATCCTGCTCTGTCCCAACCTCGGTGCCGGCAGCGGCGGCGCATCCTCGGCGACTGCCCGGCAGATGCTGAATGGAGGCAACTCCCTGAATTATCAGCTTTATGCGGATTCAGCCCGGAGTGTGATCTGGGGATCCTATAGCTGGGCCTACGCCGCCCGCTCACCCGCGTATGCGCTGACGCTGAGCGCCCTGGGAGCAGCCTCTGGCACGATTACCGTCTATGGCGCGGTGCTGGGCAGCCAGCCAGCGGCTGCAACTGGAACGTACCTCTCGAGCTTTTCCGGAACCCACGCCCCCTTTCGATATCGCTACACCACCAACAGCAACTGCAATGCAGCCTCGGGAACTTCGGCCACGACGTCGTTCAGCGTCAACGCAAGCGTTGCTGCCAATTGTCTCGTCTCCGTGCAGAACATCGACTTCGGCACCAGGGGCGTCCTGAACGCCAATGTCGACTCCACCGGTTCGGTGACGGCGACCTGCACGCCTGGAACGACCTATACAATCTCGTTGAACGGCGGCGCCACGAACTCAGCGCCGACGGCGCGCAAGATGTCGAGAGGATCAGAAACCGTCACCTATGGTCTTTACAAGGACGTGGATCGCTCGCAGCCGTGGGGGGATGCGACCACACCAGGCAGCACCGTCGCGGGAACCGGAAACGGGGCGGATCAAGTCTTGACCGTCTATGGCCGCGTGCCCCCGCAGGACACGCCGAACCCCGGCACCTACACCGATACCGTGGTTGTCACGCTCACCTATTGATGTGAAAGGCGCAGCTTGCCGCATCCGACAAGCGGCGGAATTCCCGGGCAGTCAGGAACACCGGAGGGTTGGTATCCCGATCTTGAACCGTCGCGCAATCGGCTAACGCATCGCAACGACCATTTTGCAGAGCTTGACAAGGCTCGCGTCGAACCCACCCGAACGCAAGACGTCCTTGCAGCGCAATTTTGCCTTGGCTTTGTCGATCGCAGACATTTCGTTCAAGGCCATGAAAGTGCTGCGAGGAATGCTGCCGGCCGCCCTCACGCCGCTGGAGCCCACGGCGTCCTCCGAAGGCGGCCCGATAGTGGATTCGACAAGAGCATCTTCCGCAACGCCAAGTGTTGCCGAGGCGGTTGCCAGGCGCGATCCGCCGAGGCTCGCATCGACATCAGCATTGACACCATTCGATCCGCCGATGCTGGCAGCAGTGCTGACGTCGAGGGCGGAGTTCCGGCCGCTCAGGGATGTGCTGCTGTTGATCCCGCCGGAGCCTCCAAGCGATGCGTCCACGCTGACCCCGCCGCTCGAGCTGCGGCTGACACTGGCGTTAACTCCTTTGGCGCCGCCGACAGAGGCGTTCACACCACCCCTGCTGCCGCTGACGCTGACGCCATTCTTGCCGCCGATGTCCAACGCGTTTGCGTCGAGCGGCGCGATCAGAGCCGTGCAGCCGATGGCCAGGACGGCGATGGTCGACGTATAGTTGCTCATTTCAACCTCCAAAGTTGATCTCGTGCCGAACCCGATGTCCGGCAGCGAAACAATTGGAAGCGCGCGTCTCCTGTTGATGAAAGGCAATATCCAGAGTGGCTACGGCCTCTCGCCATAGTCACAAGATAGAGTGAACTCGAAAATCGCAAAGTAATTTCATTGGCTAACGGCATGTAGTTGCGGAAAATGCTAAAGCTTTGTGAACAACAAATGTAAGTTTAGAACTTTCAGGATCGGGTAAACAACTTAGAACACCATCGCAAAGTGCCGGTATTCGCACAACGTTGCCAGATTATGCTGGTCACTGTTCGGCGTCGGGTGGAGATCGGTGATTCCACAATCCGAAGACGCCTTGAATCGATAGGATAATTCGGAATAGGAGTGAAACCAATCCCCGCCACTCTCCGTTCCGGCTGAATGGCCTGGGACTCAAACAGACGCGGCCTGACCGCCAAGAGAACGCCGCCGCCAATTACAAGCGCTGCCTGGATTCTCGCGGCCCGTCGATTTCTCAGGTGTCTTACATATCGCCCCAAAAGGCTTGGAACGGCCCATCGGGCTTCTTTTCTTACCGACCGGCCCCGCGAGACCTTACGATTTCGCGCCCTTGGCAACACCAGTAAATACGCGCCCCCAGGAAAGGGGATGAAGGCTCTTCCAAGGATAACGCGGCGGCCCGTCAATCCACTGGAGGAGAAACGACGGCGCGATCGGACGATTGGTTTCTTGGTGGCGACTGAATTGTCGGCAATGCTCTGGGCCGGCCTGTTTCTCATGCTCGGACATCTTTAACCATCCTCTGCCGCGCCAACGGCTGAGGATGTTTTCGCCTTCAGCGACTTGCCTACCCACGGGTATCGGGTGTTTGCGCCACACCTCTGAAGCAGCGGTTAATTCATCGCAAACCAGTCTGGTGATACAAACTTGAATTCAGCCAGGTTTTAGGAAGAAAGATGACGTCAGGCAGTTGGGAGCAGTTCGCCGGCAATCTTGCGTTTGTGACGCTTGCCGTGGCCATGTGGGCGCATTTCTCGGTCTGGTACCAGAAATCGCTGATCGGGCTTGGAAAACCTCTTTGGGGGATGATCGCTGGCGCGACGTCCGTCGGCTCCATGATGCTCGCGATCCAGTTTGAGTCAGGCATCTACATCGATTTGCGTTTCGCTCCGCTGGCACTAGCGGGGCTCTTTGGCGGGGCGATATCGGCCGCGATTGCGGCGATCCCGGCAATCGTGTTCCGTGGCGTCGTCGGTGGTGCCGGTGCCTTCGATGGTATCGTTGCCATACTTGTCGTCACCGCCATAGGCGTGGCAACTCATTTCTCCTTTCGACGGAGAACGCCTGACTTCCACAAACTCGCGGCTCTGACCACTGGGCTTGCGTTCGGATTGTCCCTCATCTTGGTGACCCTGCCCAGCCTCACTAAATCGGGGGCGGCGTCGGCGTTTGGCGTCCCGCTTGTCCTCATGAACTGCGTGGCCACGATCGTCTGCGGTCTCATCATGCTGAAGACCGCAAGAGTAAAGCTGGAACGGCGGGTGCTGGAAACCGCCTTCTCGCAATCGCCCGACTATCTCTACGTGAAGGACCGGGACAGCCGGTTCATTGCCGTCAACAACAACATGGCGCAACTTTTTCACTATTCCTCGCCGGCAGAAATGTTCGGTCTTACTGATTTCAGTTTGCGTACTGCTCCGGATGCGGAAGACTTGTACCATCGAGAGCAGGAGATCATTCGTACCGGCGCGCCGCTTGTCGACTTCCTCGAACGTATGGGAGACCGTCACCTCCTGGCTTCCAAAGTTCCGCTGCGGGACAGCGAAGGGCAGATTATCGGCCTTGCGGGCGTGACACGGGACATTACCGAACGCGTCGATCTCGAGCGTGAACTCCGCGAAAAACGGAACCTGCTGACGCTTGCGATGAATGGCATGTCCGAAGGCTTCGCGATGTACGACAAGAAGGGCTTCCTTATCTTTTGCAATGAGCAGTATCGGGATGCCTTCCCGTTGTCGCGTGACGCGCGGGTGGTCGGTACGCACATCACTAAAATACTTGAGCGCGTGATCGAAACTGGCGAACGAGCCGGCTTGCCCGAGGATCTGCCTGAAAATTGGATTGAGACCACGGCCGCAAATTTGCATGTAAACAAGGACGAGGAGGTCCAACTCAAGAACGGTGAATGGCGTGCCCTCAAGACACGCCTTGCGCATGACGGCACAGCGATGGTGGTGGTGTCGGACATTACCGTGATGAAGCAGGCTGAAGCGGCGCTCCAGCTTTCGGCACAGCAACTGAGATCGCTGGCCGACACGGACGGGTTAACGAGCCTGGCGAATCGTAGGGCCTTTGACACCGCCTTCGCGCGCGAGGTGGAGAAGTGTCGCGATACCCAGGTCCCCTTGAGCGTTCTGATGATCGATGTCGACAGGTTCAAACTGTACAACGATACCTACGGTCATCTTGCCGGCGACGAATGCCTGCGTGCAGTAGGAAACTGTCTGGGCAAATCGGTGAAACGGTCGACCGATATTGTCGCCCGTTACGGTGGTGAGGAGTTCGTAGTCTTGCTTCCGAACACTGATGAAAGTGGGGCCGTGGTCGTCGCGGAAGACTTCAGGCGTCTGCTCAGCGATGAAAACCTTCCCCATGCAACCAGCGAATTCGGCAAGGTGACGGCCAGCATCGGGATTTCGTCGGCCAGAGGAGACGCCTTGCATTCCCACGCGCAGAGGCTCTTGGCAGCAGCGGATGCGGCTTTGTACCAGGCGAAAGGACATGGCCGCAATCAGATTAAGCTACAACCTTTTGCTGAACAGGTCACGGCTGCAAAGGTCGGTAATGGCCGTCCCGCGATCACGCGATGAGTCACGTTACGAAAGCGATGAATGGGTCCGACTTTTGAGGACATATGGTAATCAGCATGACCTTCGATCCGCAATGGTTTGAGATCGGTGCTGTCAGTCCGGACTTGGAGGTACCTAGACACACGCTACCCACAACAGTCTCATTCTGGCTGCTAAAATTTTGCAAACATACCCGCGCTATCGCCGATAGCCAGCTCGTCCGCACAGTGACGTCATCCACGCTAGCAGATTGACTATCTGCCATGACTGCCCCCTTTGCTCGTATCCCTCCCATGGCTTGAAAAGTATGGTCCCACGCATGCCCCTCACTCGCCTCAATCTGCCGCCGGGTCAGTTGTGAGACATTAGGTCAGGTAGCGTAGACTAAACAGCTGTTCATCCTTTCTTGCCATTCTGTTCCCTTTATTACGCCTTTTGGCTTAACCTACTGATTGCCGAGTTCGTACTCGCCGGCGGGGAACGACAGGCGTTCCGGATCCTCCTCGACTTCGCGCTGGGCAAGCTCGATAGCGAAACAGGTCATCCTATTCTAGAGCAGGCCGACGCCAGACGCTTCCGGGTCATTTAGGCGTCTACCGCTGTTAATCCGTGTCAGCTTGCCGGGTTGCGCGCCGTGACGATCCACGCCGCGCCGTCGATCATCACCGACCGCTCACCGGGGCAGCCCGCGAAGGCGGCACGGACCGCAGCCGAGGCGCGGGCGCGGATATCGTCGGGCTGATCAGCGAGAGAGCGCGCCAGAGGGCCGACCTCGAGTGTCATCTTCACCGCGTCGTCGAGCGCTGCATCCCGCGTGTCCCCCTTGCCGAACGGGATAGAGGCATCGAATGGCGCGATTGCCCATCGGCAAGCGCACCCAATCGTTCTCGGCCATGCCGCGCCAGCAGACGAAAGCGACCCGCGCGCCCGGCTTGAGCGCACGGCGCATATGCGCGAACGCCGCCGTAGGATCGTCAAAGAACATCACTCCGAAGCGCGAGAACAGGATGTCGAACGCGCCCTCGGGCAATTCGATGCTGCTGGCGTCGGCCACCTGGAACAGGGCCGGCGTATCCTGCGGCGCTAGCGCGCGCGCTCTGCCGATCAGCGGTTCGGATATGTCCACGCCTAGCACATGGCCCCCCGCGCCGACGCGGGCGGCCAGATCCAGACTAGACGCCCCCGCGCCGCAGCCGACGTCCAGCACGCGTTCGCCCGGGGCGGGCGCGGCGGCTTCGATCGCGGCCTGGCCGAACACCGCCATCATGGCATCGAGCCGGGCCTGGTAGGCGACCCAGCGCTCCCCGCTTTGGCCTTTCCAGTCGGCTACCTGATAAACATCTTTCTCTGCCATGCCATATCCTTGTTCTGATCCGTTCTTAACCAGGCTATCCGCCCGCGTGGTCGTTGCCACCGTGCGCGGCGATGAACATGGCGACGGCCGACCGGCAATAGGATTCGATTTCGTTGTCGTCCTCTGCTCTCGCCTCATCGAAGCGTGCGATAATCAGGAGATCGCATCCTTTGAAAAGCGCAGCAAACAAGCGGGCGGACTGGAGGGGATCTGGCACGTTCAGAACCGCCTTCGCGTGCAACTGACGCAACAGGGCCTCGATTTGGGCGATGATATGGGCGGGGCCGGCTTCATAATGGAGCTTGCTTAACGACGTTTGATTGGTCTTGTCGGCCATGACCATGGCCTCGACACCGCTGACGTCTGGGCGCAACAGCGTGCGAAGCAGGGATGATCCCACCGCCATGAGCTGATCTTCGACCGAACCGTCGACGCCTTCAAAAAGGGCCTGCGGTAAAAACTGATGGCAGCGGGCCGTAAAGGCCGCCCCGAATAGCGCCTCCTTGTTCTCGAAGTGCTTGTAGATGCTGAGCTTGGATATCTTCGCTCGCTGGGCGACCTTGTCCAATGTCGTCGCGTGGAAACCCAGTTCCGCAAAGAGTTCGCTCGCGGCGTCGACTATGGTTTGGCCAAGCGCCTCGTTGGCGGGCCGGCCGCGCCGGCTCTGGCTATTTTTGCTCACGACAATTATAGTCCTTGACAGTATCCTAATTCTTGAATTACGATACCATGTAGTGTCCGAAATGTGCAAGCCAACGGATGGATTTCGACCTGTCCTCCAAATCAAGGTTCCCCGGGCCGCCCGGCGATATCGAATGCGGCATTGTCCGGCCGGTCAACACAGTCATGGGCGACATTCTCGTCGATGCCGAAGCCCTGCTCGCTGACCGTCTCGAGCGCGTATCGATGGACGATATTCCACGCCAGGCCCAGCCCAACCCCCTCCATCCACAACACGGAGCTTATCACCATGGATGACGTCATCATCATCGGCGGCAGCTTTGCCGGTCTCGCCGGCGCCCTGCAGCTCGGCCGTGCCCGCCGCAAGGTCACCGTTCTCGATACCGGCCTGCCGCGCAATCGCTTCGCCGGCCACTCGCATGGTCTGCTCGGCCACGATCACAAGCCGCCGCTGGAAATCCTGGCCGAGGCGCGGCAGCAGCTGGCGCGCTATCCCACGATCAGGCTGGTCAATGCCCGGGCCGACAGCATCTCCGGCACCATCGACGATTTCTCCGTCCTCACTGGCGATGGTGAAAGCCTTGGGGCGCGACGCCTGATCCTGAGCTATGGCGTCGCCGACCAGATGCCTGATGTTCCGGGCTTTGCCGAAAGCTGGGGCACATCCATCGTGCCCTGCCCCTATTGCGATGGCTTTGAGGTCGCCGGCCAGCATTGGGGCCTCGTCTGGTTCCGCCCGCAGTCGCACATTCAGGTCAAGCTGTATCAGCATTGGACCGACAGGTTGACGGTCTTCGCCGATGGTCACGACATTGCACCCGATATCCGGGCCGATCTGGCCCGCCGCAACATACCTGTCGTTGATGGCCGGATCACCGGGATCGCCCGTCACGGGCACCACAATGCCACCGTCAAGCTCGATACCGGCCCCGATGTCGCAGTCGACATTCTGTTCGCGCATCCGCCCACCAAGCCGTCCGCAAGCCTGCATGAATCACTAGGCCTCGCCACGGTCGATACGCCTCTCGGCATCGTCCTCAAGGTCGACGAGCGCCGCGAAACCAACATACCTGGCATCTATGCCGCCGGCGATCTTGCCACCCCCGGAATGCCCTCGGTCACTACGGCATCATGGCAGGGCGCGACGGCGGGTATCTCGGCTCAGCAGTCGATGCTGGCTTGAGAGCAGGCAGCATCGGCCACCCAGTTTCAATTTCACAATAGACAGGAGCGCCACCATGGCCGCTATAAAACCATTCAAACCTCTAGACGAGAAATTTCCGTTTGACCGCCAACTCGGTATCGCGGCCGCGCCTCTCGTGCTCATTAACCTCTTCATGGTCGTCGATCCCACCGACGAAGCGGGCTTCCTGGACGCTTTCAAGGCGGCTGCCGAGATCATAACGAAGCAACCGGGCTTCATTTCCATGCAACTACATCGAGCGATCGGCGATAGCCCGACTTACCTGAACTATGTGGTGTGGGAATCCACCGAGGCGGTCCGCGCCGCCTTCACTGATCACGAGTTCCTCGCGAAACTTCCAGCATATCCTTCATCCGTCGTGGCCAGTCCCCACCTGTTCCAGAAGGTCGCCGTCCCCGGATTCTGCACGGCCTGACCCCGGAAATATGGCAATGCGAATGGCGGGCATATTCGCCCAGCAGTCGATGCTGGTTTAAGAGCACAGATTGGAGGATGAGAATGGCCGTCGAACCAGACAGCGCGGGTGTGCGCTTCCCTCCGCCCTTCGTCTATCTGGGAGCGCTGCTGTTGGGGCTGGCGGCGGAGCGGTTCGTCACCCTGCGCTCTTTCGGCATCGATTGGCGGTTGCTGGTCGCGACGGGCGCGCTGCTGTTCGTTGCCGGCGCGGCGATGATGCTTGCGGCGGCAGGGCTGTTCCGGCGACTGGGCACCAACGTTCCGCCGTCGCGGCCAACGACCCTCATCGCAACGACCGGTCCTTATCGGTGGACTCGCAATCCCATGTATCTCGGTATGACGCTTATCTATGCTGGCCTTGCGATCGGCTTCGACGGGCCGATCGCCTTCGCCTTGCTCCCGTTGGTGCTGATCGCGATCCAGACGCAGGTGATCGCCCGCGAGGAGCGCTATCTCGATGCGAAGTTCGGCGACGACTACCGCCGCTACAAGGCCAGCGTTCGCCGCTGGCTCTGACTATTCCGCCGCGGCCCTCTGGCGAAGCCTTCCGATATACCAGCGCGCGCTTCTGGCCGGCTAACCCCGCAGTTCGCCCGGCCCCTGAGGAGACACACGTGACCAAAACCAGAGACACCGAAGCCAGCGTCAGCATTTCCCGTCCGACCGTTCTTGGAAAAGGCTGACACACATGGAGTTCGAACACGTCACCTTCGACCTGCCACACGGCACGTTTCACGCGTTGCAGGGTGGTGATCCCGATGGCCAACCGACGCTCGTCCTGCACGGCTTCCCGGACCATCCGCCGACCGCGAGGCCCTTCCTTGCCGAGCTCGGCCGCCGCGGACGTAACGTCGTCGCACCCTGGCTTCGCGGTTACGCGCCGTCCCCGACCGCAGGGCCGTTCGACATGGCAGCCCTCACCAGCGACGTGCTCGCGCTGATCGACCGCTGGTCTCCCGGGCGAGCCGTGGAGTTGGTTGGCCACGACTGGGGCGGCGCGATCACATACGATGCCTGCGTCACCGCGCCGGAGCGGATCGAACGCGCGGTCACGATCGCATTCCCCCACCCGCTCACGTTCATAAGCCGGCTGACGCACCCCGCTCAAATGCGCAAGAGCTGGTACATGGGGCTCTTTCAAATGCCGGGAAGCGGCTGGATCGCCACCGCCCGCGATCTCGCCTTCATCGACCGCCTCTGGCGTCAGTGGTCGCCCGGCTTCTCGCTCGATCCTGCTCTCAAGGCGGAGCTACACGAGCGCCTGCGGGCGAGCATGCCCGCGCCTCTAAAGTACTACCGGGCGATGCTGCGACCCGGCATGCTTGGGGCGACGCGCCGCATGTCTCGGCCGATCACGGTGCCCATGTTGCAGCTTCACGGTGCCAACGACGGCTGCATCCTCCCCCAACAGGTCGATGACCGACATCGGTTCGCCGCCCGGCGCGCGTTGGAGGTCGTCCCCCACGTCGGTCACTTCTTGCACCTCGAGGCCCCGGAGGCGATTGCGGAACGGATTGCGGCATGGGCCAAGTGACGGCCTTTCCGCCTAACGAAAATCCTTGAACGAAGCTCCTCGACGACGGGAAGTGACCGGGCTGATGCACGGCGGCACTAAAGGAACGTCTATGCCTCTGAAGATTAAAAAAGGAAGTGACCCTTATGAATACGACTAATCCTGGCGTCGCCGTGGTGACCGGCGCATCCTCCGGCATCGGACTTGCTACTGCCAAGGCCTTGCAAAATGCCGGCTTTCGGGTGTTTGGAACCAGCCGCCGCCACGTGGCTGAGAGATCTGACGGTATTACTATGCTGGTCTGTGACGTTACCGACGACATGTCCGTGGCGAAACTGGTCGAGCGGGTCCTGGCCGCGGCCGGCCGCATCGATCTCCTTGTCAACAATGCCGGCATTGGTCTGCTTGGCGCCGCAGAGGAGTCCTCGACGGTCCAGGCGCAGGCGCTGTTCGACGTTAATGTCTTCGGCGTTCTACGCATGACCAGGGCGGTGCTGCCGGCCATGCGCCAGCAGAGAGAAGGCAGAATCATCAATGTGAGTTCGGTGCTGGGCTTGATCCCGGCTCCCTATTCCACCGTTTATGCGTCGACCAAGCATGCCATCGAAGGCTATTCCGAATCGCTTGACCACGAGCTTCGTACCTTTGGCATTCGCGTCGTGTTGGTCGAGCCCGCCTATACAAGGACGGCATTTGAAGAAAACCTCGTCAAGCCAGACCAATTGCTTGACGTCTATGACGCCGCGCGCGCCACCATGAATGTGATCAACAAGAAAGCGATAGAAACCGGGGAGGCCCCGGAAGTCGTTGCGAGGACGATTGTCGAAGCGGCGAGCGCCGTCGTTCCAAAGAGACGCTACGCTGCGGGAAAAATGGCGCGACGCGTCAGTCTCCTGCGCCGTTTCGTCCCCGAATCCGCGTTCGACAAGAGCCTGCGAAAGCAGTACGGGTTGCCGATCTGACGACGATGAACATCCTGCACATCGGGGCCTCCAAGCGATCGCGGAACGGATCGCAGCATGGGCCGAGTAGCGGATCACTCGCCCAGCCGACGTCAGGACCTCGACAAGATCGCACGTTTTGGGGGTGCGCGAAACCGATCTTGGCAACGGGTTCGGTTAGCGGAGCCCTACGCCAACAGATCCGCGGTGGTGCAATATAGCCCTATATTCCGGACGACTTACTTTCCCATGTCGCACCGCGGCCATGGGCTCATCAGGCTCGCTAGATCGCGGCACGTCGCCGTGCGGAAAATTCTCTATTACGAGCGTGACTATCGTGGCACCACCATCGGATGCTCGCTACCTCAGGGCAGCCGCAGCGAACCCATCAATGTTGTCCAATCCGACGCTTACACCATGGTTCGCCATTGCCTCGAATAGGGAAGCAGTGGGATGTAGTGAATTACCGCGATCGGGCCGAGCTTCTTTGCGAATTAGCAGCAGTGGCTGATCGGCATACAGATTTCGAACCAGCCTTTGGGCAAAACATCACGAGCGCGGGGGCATTAGGTTCGCCTGCGATGTGATCCAATCGGCGAACACCTTCGAGAGCCGGCGCTGGCTACCAGCTTTCGGGTAGGCCAAGTAATGCCCAATGTAACGATTATCCCGGCTGTTGCTGAACGGGCGTACAAGCCGGCCACTGCCCAATTCTCGATGCGCGAGAGTGTTGGATTCCAGCGCAACCCCCAGGCCATTTGCCGCAGCGTCGACCGCGAGGAAACTTCTGTCAAAGCTCATGGCGGGAAGAGGGGCAGGACCGAGGTTGTTCAATTCGAACCAGTCGATCCATTGAATTCGTTTCAAGTCGCTCCGGATCAATGGCACCCGAGCCAGATCGCGTGGAGATCTCAGGCGTTCCGCCATTTCGGGGCAACAGAGCGGAGAGACGATCTCCTCCCCAAGCGGCACAACAATCAGGTCTTCGCGGTTCGAAGGCTCGCCATACACAATGTCAACGTCAAAGAGGCCGTCGACGAAACGAGCGTAGGTCGTGCTAGCAGCAACCCTGACCTCCACGCCTGCGTTCTGCCCAAGAAAATCTGGGAGGCGTGCTGACAGAACTTGGGCTGCGTAGCTCGGAGCGCAGTGGACTCGAAGCAGATGAGCCTTGTTGGATGTGATTGTCTCAACACCACGACGTAGCTCTTCGAATGCGTTCGAGGCGTGGCCCAGCAACGTCTGCCCGGCCAGTGTCAATGTCACCTTTCGGGTGCTCCGCTCGAACAACGAAGTCCCAAGGTCTCGTTCGAGCTTTGAAATCGCGTGGCTTACCGCGCTCGGAGAAAGATGGAGTTCTTCTGCGGCAGCCCGGAAGGACGCCAGTCGCGCAGCGGCTTCGAAGATGCGGACAGCGGAAAGGGAAGCCATTTGTAACATCCGATTAGTGAAGCAGATTCACCTACCGTTGTAAACTTCGCGTTTGTCCGAGCTCATCAAGTAGGTCAGGTTCAAGGCCACAAGACGACTGACTTGTTGACGAATTGCCAGATGCTCGGGACGCATCGGGAGGAGATTACATGCTATTGAATGGGAAGACTGCGGCCATTTCGGGCGCGGCGAGCAAGCGCGGCATTGGCCGTGCGACCGCACAGCTTTTTGCCGAACATGGCGCGCGCGTCGCCATTCTTGATATTGATGCAGACGCAGCAGTGGAAGCAGCGGCGAGTCTGCCTCGCGTGGCCGCCGGCGCTCACTTAGGATTGCGTTGTGATGTCGCGGACAAAGGCTCCTGTGAAGACGCCGCATCCAAGGTGATCGCCTCCTTCGGCTCCGTGAACACGCTGATCAACAATGCGGGCATCACCCAGCCTGTCAAAACGCTCGACATTACGGAAGCCAACTGGGAACGGGTCGTTGCCGTCAACATGACCGGGGTGCTTTTCCTCAGCCAGGCCTTCATCCCATACATGCGCGATAGTGGCGGCGGCTCGATCGCCTGCATGTCCTCAGTGTCGGCTCAGCGCGGCGGCGGCATCTTCGGTGGCCCGCACTACTCCGCGGCCAAGGCCGGCGTTCTCGGCCTCGCCAAGGCAATGGCGCGAGAATTCGGTCCAGCCGGCATCCGGGTCAACTCCGTCACACCTGGTCTTATCCAGACGGACATCACCGGCGGTAAGCTGACCGATCAGATGCGTGACGACATCATCAAGGGCATCCCCCTGAGCCGGCTCGGCGAGGCGGCCGACGTCGCGAATATCTACCTGTTCCTCGCATCGGACCTGTCGGCCTACGTCACGGGCGCTGTAATAGACGTCAACGGCGGCATGCTGATCCACTGAGGTCAATCAGGAGAAACATCGACATGACCCAGATTGGCCACAACATCAGTCTCACGGAACGCGCCCGCCGCATCCGGCGCCACGCGCTGCGAATGGGCGAAGTGCAGGGGCAGGGTTA
Organism: Rhizobium etli 8C-3; assembly: GCF_001908375.1. Classification (NCBI taxonomy): domain Bacteria; kingdom Pseudomonadati; phylum Pseudomonadota; class Alphaproteobacteria; order Hyphomicrobiales; family Rhizobiaceae; genus Rhizobium; species Rhizobium etli. The sequence continues at coordinate 2,118,593 of NZ_CP017244.1, forward strand.
CATCGCGCAGGCGCTTGGCGTCGCCGACGTCCTTGCCGTGTCCTACTTTCACGCCACGAACTACCGGCCGGACGATCCGGAATGGGAAGGCCGCGACAGGTTCCTATTGTCGATCGGCCACTATGCGATCGCTCTCTACGCGGCTCTGATCGAGGCCAAGATTATTCCCGAGGGTGAATTGGCGACCTACGGCACGGATGATAGCAGGCTGCCCATGTCCGGCATGGCCGCCTATACGCCCGGAATGGAAATCACCGGCGGGTCGCTCGGACACGGACTAGGCATCGCGGTCGGCATGGCCTTGGCGCTCAAGCGGAAGAACTCCTCTTCCTTCGTCTACAATCTGTTTTCTGACGGCGAACTTGATGAAGGTTCGACCTGGGAAGCGGCTATGTCGGCAGGCTCCTACAAACTCGACAATCTGATCGGTATTGTCGACGTCAACCAGATGCAGGCCGACGGCCCGTCGATTGGCGTACTCAACTTTGAACCGCTGGCACCTAAGTTCGAAGCCTTTGGCTGGTTCGTCCAGCGGGTCGAGGGCAACGACATCGATGCTCTCGTTAAGGCGTTCGACGCTGCTCGCCACCACACTGAGGCGAAACCCCGCATCATCATTTGCGACACCAAGATGGCAAAGGGCGTGCCCTTCCTTGAGGCGCGCGATCGAAACCATTTCCTTCGCGTGGAACCTCACGAATGGGCGGAGGCCCTCAGGATAATCGATGCGGGAGTGGAAGCATGAGGCGTTCGAAGTATATCCGGCCGACGCATCTTGAAAGCGGCAGCGACAAGCCCCGCCTGACGACGTCGGCGATGATTGCATCGATCGCCGGTCCCGATCAACCGACGAGATCCGCACCTTTCGGCAACGCACTTGCCGCCTTGGCGCATAAGGACGACCGGATTGTCGGCATGTCCGCCGACCTTGCGAAGTACACCGACCTTCATCTGTTCCGCGCTGCCCATCCCGACCGTTTCTACCAGATGGGGATGGCCGAACAGCTTCTGATGATGTCGGCCGCAGGAATGGCGCGTGAAGGCTTCCAGCCGTGGGTCACGACCTACGCGGTCTTCGCTTCCCGGCGCGCCTATGACTTTGTCTGCCTGGCGATCGCAGAGGAAATGCTGGACGTGAAGATCGTCTGCGCCCTTCCGGGCCTGACGACCGGATATGGGCCGAGCCACCAGGCTACGGAAGATTTGGCGATGTTCCGCGGTATGCCAAATCTCACCATCATCGATCCCTGCGATGCAAGCGAAATCGAGCAGGCAGTTCCTGCGATCGCAGCCCACAAAGGCCCGGTCTACATGCGATTACTGCGGGGCAACGTGCCGGTCGTCCTCGATGAGTACGGCTATAAATTCGAGCTCGGCAAAGCCAAGCTGATCCGCGACGGACGGGATACCCTGATCATCTCGTCGGGATTGATGACGATGCGTGCGCTCGAGGCCGCAAAGCTGCTTCAGAAGGACGGTGTCGACGTGGCAGTGCTGCACGTACCGACGATCAAGCCGCTGGATGAGGTGACCATTGTCGCCGAGTGCCGCAAGGGCGGACGGCTTGTGGTCGTGGCGGAGAACCACACGGTCATCGGCGGCCTTGGAGAGGCGGTCGCCGGAACCCTAATGCGTGCGGGGGTCGCACCTCCGGCCTTCCGGCAGATCGGCTTGCCGGACGAGTTCCTTGAGGCCGGCGCGTTGCCGACCCTCCACGACCAGTATGGTCTCTCGACCATCAAGGTAGCGGAGGCAGTCAAGGCCTGGCTTTCGACATGACGACACTGGCCGGTTGAGGAGATGCCGGCCGACCAAAAAAGAGCTTGTGATGGAGGATGATATGAGCTTGCAGATGAATAGAAGATTTTTCATGGCGACCGCGACTGCTGCGCTCGCGGCCCCGGCAATCGTGCTCTCAAGCCGATCCGCCAGCGCTGCGACTATGACGTTGACGCTCGGTCATGGAGCGGCGCCCGGCAATCCAAGAACCATAGCCGCCGCCAAGTTTGCGGAACTGGTCAAGCAGAAGACGGAAGGCCGGATCCAGATCAACGTCGCAGGGGCCGAGACGCTTGGAAGCGACTCTGCGATGCTGACCAGCCTGCGAACGGGCGCGCTGGACCTTACCGCTAACAGCCAGGGCGCCACCTCGGCCATCGTGCCGGAGTTGAGCGCGCTTGGACTGCCTTTCCTGTTCGAGAATACGGACAAGGCAATGACCGTGCTGAACGGCCCCGTGGGAACTGAGCTCAACAAGCGCTTCGAGGCAGTCGGGGTCGTGCCACTGGATTGGTGGGACAACGGCATCCGGCACCTCACGAATTCCAAGCGAAAGGTCACGTCGCCAGCAGATTTGGCCGGCATGAAGATCCGCACGCCGGCTGACCCCATGACGATCGACATCTTCCAGACCCTGGGAGCAGGCACTGAACAAATCGCGTTCGGCGAACTCTACATCGCCCTGCAGCAGGGCGTGGTCGATGGCCAGGAAAACCCCCTCGCGAATATCGAAAGCTCCAAGCTTCACGAAGTGAACAAGTTCATCAGCCTCACCGCCCACAAATGGGAATCCACTCCTTTCCTCATGTCGAAGATTGCCCAGGCGCGTGTCGGTAAGGATTTCGAGGCTGTCAGAGCGGCTGCCAAGGAAGCCGGCGAGCTGCAGCGGAAGCTCTCGAACGAAAAAGCCTCCGAGGTGCTTGGAAAGTTCAAGCAGAACTCTGCGGTTGAGGTTGCAGAGGTCGACCACAAGGCCTTCGTCAAGGCGACGGCATCGGTGGCTGATACCTGGAAGAAGAAGCCGTTTGGCAATTTCGTCGCCAAGGTGGAAGCCGCAGCTAGAGGCTGACGCCGCTATTAGATCCGGAGGCCTCATGAGCAGGTTCTACTCAGCCGTCGATTGGGTCGCCGGCATCATCGTCGCGTTCGCACGGGTTGTCATCATCGTCACTGGTATCGCGCTGACGGTGGTCACCACGATCAACGTCGTCGTCCGATATGCATCCGCCGGCGGAGGCCTGTCATTCGCCCAGGAACTGCCGATGCTGATGTTCCCATGGTTCATCATCGCAGGGATTGTCATTGCAGCCCAGGCCGGCGGACATATGGCGGTCGAGTGGCTATACGACAAGCTCGACGGTCGTGCCCGAACGACGGCCTTGGTTGTGGCGAACGCTATCAGTATCGCCGCGTTTCTGGTGCTGGCATATCAGGCGACCGTGGTTGCCGAGATCGCGGGGGCCGAACACAGCCCCGTCCTGCAGCTTCCGAACAGCATCGGATACTATTCGCTTTCGATTGGCGCGGTTCTCGTGTCCATCGTCACCGTCGCCGCGACTACGCGCGTTCTCCGCCTGGGCTGGGATCACCGCCTCGAAATCAGGCCCGAGGAGATCGCGCTATGACAATCGTCATGATCGTTTCCTTCTGCATCCTCATGATACTCGCCGTTCCTGTGGGGTATGGTCTCATCATCGCAGCGGGCCTTGGAGTGTTGTTCAACGGTTACGCCCCGCTCTCGGTCGTGGCCCAGCAGGTCTACGACCAGACCCAGTCCTTCCCGATGCTGGCGCTTCCGTTCTTCATGCTTGCAGGTACTCTGATGCTTGGCGGCGAACTGGGGCGTCAGCTCCTGGAACTCGCATCTCGCGCGATGCAGAGGTGGAGGGGCGGACCGCTCTCGACCACGGTCGTATCCTCGGTCGTCTTCGGCGGCGTGTCCGGCTCGGCCGTGGCGAATGCGAGTGCGCTCGGCTCCGTTCTCATCCCATGGCAGAAAAAGCACGGCTTTCCCCCGGCGCTCTGCGCTGCCAACAACGCGACGTCGGCCGTCATCGACGTCCTCATTCCGCCCTCGATACCAATGATCCTCTATGCCCTGATCAGCGGCGTCAGCGTCGGCGACCTGTTCATATCGGGGATCGTTCCGGGTCTGATCATGGCTGCGAGCTTCGTGTTCGTCTGCTGGTTCATCTCGGTCAGACGCGGTTACGAGGCACAGGCTGTGAAGGTAGGCACGCGGGAGCTTGGCAGACTGGCACTCCAGAGCCTCCCCGCGATCCTGCTTCCGGTCCTCATCATCGTGCTCCTGCGGTTCGGTTTCGCGACGCCGACCGAAGTTTCGGTCCTGTCCGTCGTCTATTCGCTGCTCCTCAGCATCCTGTTCTACCGCGATCTCACCTGGAAGCGCTTCTGCGAGAACATGGTCGAGGCCGGCGTGGCGACAGGCGTCGTGATGCTGGTGATCATGGGCAGCGCGGCGGTCGGCTGGGTCCTTACGTTCGACCAGGCCCCCCAGCACATGGCCGAATGGGTTTCCGCACACATATCCAGCCCGATCGTCATCATTCTCATGATGAACCTGATCATGCTCGTCGTCGGCATGCCGCTCGACATGCCACCGGCGATCCTCCTGCTCGGGCCGATCTTCGTTCCTCTGGCCGACTCCATCGGCCTCGACCGTGTACAGCTTGGCCTCATGATGGTGATCAACCTCGGGATCGGGCTCTATACGCCGCCGATCGGCACGACGCTCTTCATTTCATCGTCCATCGCAAAAGCTCCGCTCGGGGCGACTACAAACGAGCTTTGGCCCTACTTCGGGATGGCCATGTTTCTCCTGCTCGCGGTCAGCTTCGTGCCCGCTCTGACGATCTACTGAGGAGTGACCGATGAGCGAAACTTCTAAAAACGTCATTACCGTCCGAGGACTTACGAAGTCTTACGGCGCGACGTCCGTCCTCAAGGGCGTCGACTTCTCGGTTGCGCGTGGGGAGGTTCATGCGCTGCTCGGCGGAAACGGCGCCGGGAAGTCGACGATGATCAGGATCATCACGGGCGCGGCTTCCAAGAACGATGGAGATGTCCGCTTTTTCGACAGCGAAGGAAGGGAACGGAGCGAAACGGAAGGGAGGGTGAAGGTCGCCGTCGTGCACCAGGAACTGGCGCTCCTGCCGCATCTGACCGTTGCCGAGAACATCGCCCTACCGCATCACAGGAAGGGCGCGGCGCTGTTCCGGCGTGCAGCCGCGGCAAAACAGGCATTCGATGCCTTGCGGATGATCGATCAAGACTTCGCTGCCAAATCATTGCATAGGCTCGTGGGGAGCCTGAGCCTCCACGAAGGTCAGTTGGTCGAAATCGCCAGGGCGCTCTCGTCTGGCGCCGAATTGATCCTTCTCGACGAGCCGACCGCCAATCTCACCGCTCTGGAGACGGAGAGGCTGTTTGCGGTCCTGCGGCGGCTCACCCGGGAGAACGGACTGTCGGTCGTGTTCGTCTCCCACCGGATGAAGGAAATCAGGCAGATCGCCAACGTCTGTACGATCATCCGCGACGGCCGGACGGTGGTTGATCGCCAGCCGATGGAAGAGCTGACGGACGCCGGCATTATCGAAAAGATGGGGCATGTGGCAGCCCCTCATCCAACGGAACGGGCGCCGCGACCCGAGAATCAGCTCGACGCTTCTGCTGCGACGGACACCATCACCATCAAGGAGGCAGGTTTCAGGCTGGAACTGCTGCCGGGCACCGTACTCGGCGTGGCAGGCGCACCCGCTGGACCGGCGGCACTGATTGAAGCGCTGACAGGCGCCGCCCGAAAGAAGCGGTGGACGGTTGCGCGTGCCGGATGGCCGGACCAGCTGCGATCGCCACGCAAAGCCGCCCGCCTGGGAGCAGGATTCGTAACCGGCGATCGGGCACACAAGGGACTCCTTCACAGCCTTCCGATCATCGACAACGTCATGGCGTCCCGTCGCGTGACCAGGGGCTCGCTCCTCGCTGGCCGCTCTGAAGGGGCCGAATGCCTCGATTTGCTGAAGGCCCTGAAGGTCAAGACCGCTTCCGTCTGGGATCTGCCGAGCACGCTGAGCGGTGGCACGCAGCAAAAGCTCCTACTTGCCCGCTGGCTTGGCGTGCCATCCCGCCTGCTGGTTCTGGAGGAGCCGACACGGGGTGTCGATATCGGAACCAAGCGAGAAATCTATCAGCTCATCAGGCAGATGGCCGCATCCGGCACAGTGATCGTCTGGTGGTCCACAGAAAACGTCGAATTGCTGGAAGTCTGCGACCGGGTCATTGCGTTTGACACCGAAGGTCGATGTGCGGGCGTCCTTGAGCGAGACGACTTCAATGAAGAGAAACTCGTTACCCTGACTGGAATGGCCGCATGACCCAGGCACAAATCGCGCCGACAGAGGCGCCGACCGCACAAATCAGGCAGAGGGAAAGCCTCTTTAGCGCCTACAGGACCGAGATCGCGATCGCTCTGGCCATCGTGCTGCTGGTGCTGGCGGTCGGCTCGCAGGTTCCACAGGCGCTCACCTGGGGCAACTTCGCCAATATCACGCAGGCAGGCGCTCCTCTTATCATCATGTCGCTGGGCGTCCTTCTTGTCGTCGTCACTGGCGGTATCGACCTGTCGATCGGCTCGGTCTTCTCGCTGACGGGCATGGTCACGGCGCAGGCGATGGCGCACGGGCTTGGCGGCGTGTCTGCGAGCCTGATCGGCCTCTGCGTCGGATTGCTCTTCGGATCGATCAATGGCTTCCTTGTCACGATAGCTGGTCTTGCTCCGTTCGTCGTAACCTTGATTACCTTCGCCGTCGCAGGATCGCTGGCGTTCATCGTCACGAACGGACGCTCGATGCCGATCGGCGATCCGGACTTCTGGCTGCTCAACAGCGGCAACCTGATTCCTGGCATTCCCAACTACATCCTTTTCTGCGTTGTTCTCATGATCGCGATCGAGTTCTTCCTGAAGAAGCTGATTGCCGGACGCTGGTTCTATGCTGTCGGCAGCAGTTCGACGGCGGCCTATCTGCTCGGCGTTCCTGTCAAACGCACGAAATTCATGGCCTATGTCGCGTCGTCGCTGCTCGCATCATTTTCCGGCCTTCTGACTATCTCCTATATTCTGAACGCGGAATCCACGGCGGGGTCGAGCCTGATGCTCCAGGCCATCGCGGCAGTCGTGATTGGCGGCGCAAGTCTGCTCGGCGGCACAGGAACCGCGATCGGCGCGGTGCTGGGAGCCTTGATGATCACGGTCATCCAGAACGGCGTCAATCTCATAGGCATCAACAGCTTCTGGCAGGGGTCGGTCACGGGCGTCGCCATTCTCATCGCGGTCCTTATCGACCGTTTCAGCAAGTCGCGGCGGGGGGCCGTTTGACATCAACCCGGCAAAGCCGGTCTTTGGAGGAGGAATGGAAATGACAAAAACGAAACGCGCAGTTGGGTTTGTTGCCGGCGTCGCACTGGCGGTCCTTTCACTTGCGGCCGCCGCGCAGGCCGAGGAGAAGAAGACGGTGGCATATATCGCGCCGTCGCTCGACATATCCTACTGGCAGTGGGTCGGCTACGGCGTGAAGCAAAAGGCCAAGGAACTCGGCATGGACTACGTCGAGTACACTTCGGAAAACTCGCCGGCAAAACAGATGGACAACGCGCGGACCGCAGTGACCAAGGGCGTCGATGCCATCGTGATCGGCCCTGTCAGCTCGACGAGCACACCGCCGCTTCTCGCCTACTTGAAATCGCAGAACATCCCGATCGCTTTCGCCGGCATCGGCCCGCAGCCCGGCCAGACCGACTACACGTCGTCGGTAACGGCAAACAACTACGAGACCGGCAAGGCGCAGGGCGAATTCGTCTGCAAGCTTGCCAAGGACCGTGGCGGCAACCAGGTCGGCATGCTCTCATTGCCGCAGGACCGCGAGAATGCCCAGAAGTATCTGAAGGGTGCTGAAGAGGCGTTCAAGGCGAGCGGGTGCGACCTGGCGCAGATGCTGGAGACCAGGGGGCTCACGGTCAATGAAGCGGTCACGCAGGCCAATGACATGCTCACCGCCCATCCTGACATCAAGGCCATTTACGGGATGTACGACGAGGCCGGGACGGGCGCCGCAAAAGTGCTTCAGACCCGCGGGGTTACGGGCAAGGTCGGCATCGCGGTTGCAGACGGCAGCCCGACCACGATCGCTCTCCTGAAGTCGAACGCGATCCAGGGCATCTTCTTCCAGGAAGCGGTTGGACAGGGGATCGACGGGACGCAGCAGGTCTTCAATGCGCTCTCCGGCGCCCCTGTCAAGAAGGACCTTGCTCTGATCATGCCACTGGTGACGGCCGATAAGGTCGACTCGCCGGAAGCAAAAGCCGTCATCGCCCGGGTGTTCCCACCCGCCAACTAAGTGGTGCGGGACGCCGGCCGTTCAGGTCGGCGTCCTTTTCGGCGATTTCTTGAAGGGCAGCAGGCATGAAAGACCTCCCGATCATCGATCCTCATTTTCATCTGTGGGATCTCGACAACAACTACTATCCGTGGCTGTCGGACGGCGTGAAACCGTCCGCCTTCGGTGACTACACCGCGATCAACAAGACTTACCTCATCGAAGACTTTCTGGCGGACGCGAAGAATCAGAACCTCGTAAAGGCGGTCCATCTCGATGTCGGATACGACCCCAAGGATCCGACCGGCGAGACGCGATGGCTGCAGGGCGTTGCCGACAAGCACGGGTTCCCCCACGGCATCGTCGGATATGCTGACTTCCGCAGGCCCGACGTCGGCGACCTCCTCGATGAGCACATGTCCTACGCGAACTTCCGCGGCATCCGGCAATCGATGAACTTCCACGACGATCCCGCCAAGACCTACCTGACGGAGCCTGGAGTTAGCCGGACGCTGGAATGGCGGCGAGGGTTCAAGGAACTCGCTCGCAGGGGTCTCAGCTTCGACCTCCAGCTCTACTATTGGCAGATGGAAGAATTTCTCGATCTTGCCCGCGATTTTCCCGGGGTACAGATCATACTGAACCATACGGGCATGCAGGTCGATGGCCCGAGCCATTTCGAGGGGTGGCGAAATGGAATGCGCATGCTTGCGCAGGCGCCAAATGTTGCATGCAAGATCTCCGGTCTGGGCATGGGAGACTGGACCTGGTCCGTCGCAAGCATCAGGCCGTATGTGGAGGAGGCGATTGCAGCATTTGGCGTCGAGAGGTGTATGTTCGCTTCGAACTTCCCGGTGGACAAACTCTTCGGCAGCTACGACGAGATCATGGACGCGTTCAAAATCATCACCGCCAACTATTCTCCAGACGAACGCATTGCGCTGTTCCACGACAATGCTGCGCGGTTCTATCGGATATAGCCATGTCGCTAACCGCCAAAAAGGTCGGCCATGACCGCTGGCCACTTTCAAGCTATTTTGCAGACGGGATCAGTTAACGCCGTGCTCTCGGTCCGCGTTCCCGCTAGAAGGAGGCTTGATCAGCGGTTTCGCCTAATCGTTAGATCGAGCCAGTCAGCTCAAGCCTTCCGATCGAGGATGTCGATCTGCCGGTCGTGGTATGGAGCCAGGGGTGGGTTCCGGTAGGGGCGAAATGACACCATAAGGGAAATCATGTTGTATCGCAGCAGCCAAAAAAGTTGGGAAATTGGCCCTGTCCTTGCCCGACGATCTGATTCCATCCAGATCGCCTCCCATCGACAATTCAATAACCTGACTCGGTTGGCGATCAAACTGGAAGGGCGAGCTTTGCGGGAGTGCACCTGCCCGCAGTCGCTGATAACCCGCCTCCGGCATCATCGTGAGAACCAGCGGGCTTGGCAAAAATAATTTGTCACTCTCCCGCCCGGAAACTCTGCATCGCATAGAAGTCGGTGCCGAAGTCCAATTCCTGCAACTCTGCTGACAGCGGCGTGAAGCGGTCGTCTTCGAAATTGCCGACCTAAGGAAATTCTGGCGTCCGGTTGCCGGCTCGTGTAGCCGACGAAACCCATCACCATCACGAACCGGTCGTCGAGTTCGAAAAAATCCGGGCACTCGATGCAGCGAGCGCCATGCTCACGGAAGTGTTCGGGGGTTCGATAGAGAACCAACATGAATTTCCAGTCGTTGCCGTTCTCGGACCCGTATAGCAAGCACGGCCGGGTCGCCGTCGATCGCGACTCCAAGAGGAATTATTACTGTAATCTCGCGTCCATCAACTGTTCATGAAGCCTCCACGTCTGCGTCAGAGATGAAATCCATATTCCTGTTGTCGCTCTCAACGAGCAATCTAACAGGAGAAACTCATGCGCTTTTTAGCGAAGGCAACTGCCGTAACAGCAACCATCCTGCTCATGACCGCAGGCGGGGTGAACGCAGTCGAAATTCACAATGGGTCGATCAGCGAAGCTGAAGTCCTCAAGACTCAGAAAGCCTGGGGCGAGGCTCTCATTGCCATCTCGCGTGAATATGAGGACAAAGGTGTGATATGGCTGAGAAGGTGATAGGTGCGGCCTATGGCTACCAGTTGGGTCCGGTTCTCTTCAAGCTGACACTGACGCAGGAGCCCCAGACCTTCCGGACCGACCGCGAGGGTGCACTATCCTATTTTGTCGGCCATAACCCGAAATATCCCAGCGATACTGGCTTTGCGCTGAAGGGCTGGCGCGAAGTCCACGTCGAGAACGCAGCCATTCTTCTTTATGGCGAGTACGCCACTACTCTGGGTAAGGTGTCCTTCATTAACAAGGACGGCAAAGTTACGACGGTCGACAAATCATGGACTTTCAAGAAGGACGATTTCGGGACGATCCGCATCGTCCAACACCATTCTTCGCTGCCTTACGCCGCCAAGTAAACGTCTGTCCGAAGCGGCCAGCGATCATTGACCTTGTTCGAGACGATAGCCGATGCCCCGAACAGTCGTGATGCACGAGCGATCACCCGTGGGGCGATCGATCTTTGCGCGCAAACGACGGACATAGACGTCGACAACATTGGTCAGTGGGTCTTCGCCTGCTCCCCAGATGTTCGCCAAAATCCGCTCCCGGCTGAGTACTCGCCCGGGGGCGGACATGAAAAGTTCCAAAAGAGCCAGCTCCTTGGCAGTCAGCGATATCTCGACGCCGTCGACCGTTACGCGCATTGAATCTCTGTCAAGTTTCAGTATTCCCACGAGCAGCGCTTTTGCCCCGAGTGGGCGTAGGTTGACCGGACGGCGCATCAGCGCTTCTATTCGTGCCAGCAACTCCTCAAACGAGAACGGCTTGACCAGATAATCGTCGGCGCCCATTCGCAATCCCGAAATACGGTCGTTCACCGATCCAAGCGCGGTCAGCATCAGGATAGGCGCGGATATCCCACCGGCACGCAGCGTCTGACAGACATCGGAGCCATTTATGATTGGCAGCATTACATAATTTCGCAGCGCAACTTGCGGCCGTTGCTCCAGGCGGTCCGTCCGCCGGGCTTGATCGGGTCTTCTTTACTGGCTCCGGATCGGAATCCGTCGACACGGCTCTGAAGATCGCCATCGCTTATCAGCGCGCGATCGGTCAAGGCACCCGAACTCGCATCATCGGACGCGAAAAAGGCTATCACGGTGTCGGCTTCGGCGGCATCTCGGTCGGTGGTCTGGTGAACAATCGGCGAGTTTTTCCGCAGATCCCGGCCGACCATATGCGACACACGCTGGATATCGATAGAAACGGTTTCTCGAGGGGTCTTCCTGCACATGGAATTGACTTGGCCGAAGATCTTGAGCGTCTCATCCAGCTCCACGGTGCCGAAACCATAGCCGCGGTTATTGTTGAGCCTATGTCCGGCTCTGCCGGCGTCATCTTGCCTCCAAAAGGTTACCTTGACAGGCTGCGAGACATCGCCAACAAGCATGGCATTCTTCTCATGTTCGACGAGGTCATTACCGGTTTCGGCCGCCTCGGGACGCCGTTTGCAACAGACTATTTCGGCGTCGTTCCCGACCTTGTGACAACGGCAAAGGGATTGACAAACGGTGCCATCCCTATGGGTGCCGTGTTTGCCAGTCGCAAAGTCTACGATGGATTGATGACGGGACCAGAAAACGCCATCGAGCTATTCCACGGCTATACATATTCTGGACACCCGGTCGCGTGTGCTGCAGGCCTTGCAGCGCTTGAAATCTATAAAGAGGAGGGTCTTTTCAGTCGCGCTTCCGATCTTGCCAAAACTTGGGAAGATGCATTGCATTCCTTGAATGGGATACCAAACGTCATCGACATCCGAAACCTCGGCCTCGTTGGGGCAATCGAGCTTTCAGCACGCGATGGTGCTCCTGGTGCGCGCGCCTATGACGTGTTTACCAACTGCTTTCATAAAGGTCTTCTAATCCGAGTGACCGGGGATATCATTGCGCTTTCTCCTCCGTTAATCATCGATGAGATACAAATCGGAACAATCGTTTCCATCTTGGGCGATGCTTTGAAGCAGGCGACGTAACTCGACCCGCAGGAACCGCACTGTGCGTCAGCAGCCTATCCCGTCGCCCGGATCTTCCCGCTCGCTTCAGCATCTTGAGGCGGTTGATCTGCCCTTCGGCTTGACCGTTGCTCCAAGGTAGTTGAGGCCCTGCCGCCGCAACGCTTGAAGCGTGTCGAATCCGTACGTTTTTCTGTCGGCGCTGAAGCGCCTTATCGAAAAATCGCAAGCGGTATGGAAGGAAACATTCATGTCGCAAACGATCCACGCGTTGTCCCGTCAACCTTACACTTGAACAGCTGGATGACTGTTGGCCAATCCGCTGAAAGGAAGAGCTGGCGATTACAAGCCATCCGCTACCGGCGCACAATGAACGAGCAGTCGCTCGCAGCGACTAGCATGAAGGGACGCGACGCGGGACAAAGCCGCCGTTCAGCGTGACCTGCTTCATTTCGAATCTGCGAGGAACCTTGGGGCGACCGCAAAGATCAGAGATTTTGCCAAGTGATGGAGCTCTGGGACCCTATGACCGCAGAGGGAAGCGAGCGGGCGCTAAACCAAAGTTTTTCCAAGCCCGGACGCACCACTTGGAACGCGATGTCGATACCTGGTTGCTCAAGAAACCGGCAGGCAAATTGCCACTGCCAGACTCCACTTAAGGCACCCGGTCAGGTGCAACTATACCGCCTTCATTCTCAAGAATGTCGATGCGTTTAGCTTCCGATCCAGTAAATTTCAGGCGCACACCAATGCCGGCGCCATTGTCAGGAATGAAGACGGCGCCGGCTCTTTCCAGAGCTGATTGCAAGGCAAACACTTCATCATCAGCCGGTTTGTCGAGCTTGCGCTCAAATCGCAGCACGGTTTCCACGCCCACGCCGGCAGATATTGCGAGACGCTCGGGCGAGAGGTCGGTAAGTGCACGTGCCGCACGACATTGGGAGCCAGTAATCATGGTTATTGTCCTTTTTTATAAACAGGACCGCCCCATCATCGGGGCGATCAACCGTGGCCATTCGGCCAGCAAGGTGTCGAATTTGCCACGCTCGAGCTGATCGGTGGAAAGGGTCCGGACGCCAGCGATAATCGTTCTCTACTTTATGCAAGAAGGCTTGACGTCTCAGAGGAACGGAGGCCTTCGCTTTCCGCCTGATGTTGAGTAACCGCCAACACCGTCAGCTTGTGCCGCCTATCATCCCGTCCGCTCCAATCCATTGTCTGACCGGCGGACAAGCCGAGAAGGGCAGTTCCGATGGGGGTTAGGACGGATATCTTGCCTTCGGAAATATTTGCGTCTTTCGGGAACACGAGCGTCACTGTTCGCCCGTCTCCGGTGTCAGTTTCATACTCTACCATCGATCCCATTCGCACGACATTCCCAGGCACCGAGGTGTCCGCAACTACGAGTGCGCGTTCGAGCTCAATCAAAAGACCATCGGAAACCTCGGGAAGGCGATCAGCCGCAGCAAGCGCAAGTTTATTCAATCGCTGGTGATCCGTCTCGCCAATCACGATCGAAGACTTTTGTGAGTTCTGGATGTGCTTCTTCATTTTCGCGTTCCTCAGTGTTCACCTTAGTGCCACCGAGTGCGTGGCATTGGTCCGCCATGGGATACCGTCGACCTGCCTTGCCTCGCTCATCAAAATCGCCATCACCTCCTCGGGGGATTGGGCCAGCCGAAGTCCCTCCCTGATCAGCGGCGCGCGCACCGTACGGAATAGTCGCGACAGCGCAGGCAAGAAGGTGCGAGCCTCAGAGCGCGGCCAAAGCAAGGTAAAGACGAGATCGACGGGATCGCTGTCGGGGCTGTTGAAATCTATCGGAGGAGCCAGTCGCGTAAATGACGCTACAGGCGACGAAATCGAGCGCAGCAATACGTGCGGGACGGCGATGCCACGACCGATGGCGGTTGACCCGACCCGCTCCCGCCTCCAAATGCCCCGAAGAATTGCTCGATCATCAAGCCCGGTTCCTCGCGCAAGTTTGACAGCGATCCTGGACAGCGCCGAGTGCTTTCCCTTTGTCGCAAGGTCAAGAGTAATATTATCTTCTGACAGGTTGCTGAACGTCATCATCATTGCCTCTAAGCCGATACGCGCGAGCGCAAACGAAGTGCGTTTGGCACGCCGTCTGCTGCGCTTTCTGATTGAATCGAAGATGTGGCTGACCCGGACGCGAAGCCGGTAGAGGTCACGTCCGGGCTAGAGGCCTGCTTTGAGGCGCTGTGGCTCTCTCTGTGGTGCGAAAGTATTCATAGTAACTTAAACATGGGGACGGAACTCTTGAAATCAAGCGCGCGGCTAGGAACGTGGATCGCTCTGAATTCGTGGATATCTCGCGGCCAGTAGACTTCCGGCAATCAGAGGGCGGTGAGGCCGAAAATTAGGAGGAATGCAGAAATACTGCACTGAAATGCCAGTTTATTTCATTGGACTAATATTGCCGCCTGGTTCTTGAATGGCTGCACGCGACAGGTCGTACGAACAGCCATTGGCCGCCGGAATTTCCGCGATCTCGGCTTTGAACGGAAAAAAGGATCTCCCCGATGAAAAAACTCTTCCTCGTACCTGTTCTGATACTGGACAGCTCGGTTTGTGCTATCGCGGCGGATGAAGTCGCAAAAGCGCCGCCAGCCGCGCCTTATCAGCAGGTCAGCAAGCTCGTGAAGTTACCCGATTTCCTCCCCGGCATGGGCCAGCTCTTCGTCGATCCGGCGACATTGCCGGCCGGTCCGTTCCTCGCCTATGATCATGACGGAAAGCTTGCCAGCACGATCTATATGCTGCCGACCAAGGATCTCAATCCGGACAAGTCTTTCGATAACCTTGCAGCGCCGGGCGGCAACGTCGACCATGTCGACGTCTACTACAATGCCGGCCATCCAGGCGTGGAAGAGCCGCATGTCCATGTGGTGCTGTGGCATGTTGCAGCGGCGGGCGAAGCGAGCGTCGCCAAATGACGATCGCGCGGCGTGAAGTGCTGGGCTTGGGCGGTGGGCTGGTCGCCGTCCTTTCCCTGTCCCAGCGGGACGTGTGGGCCGAAGAGGTCGTGGAGATTAGGATGCAGGGGCGCGCCGATGGCTCGCATGTCTGGTTCGACCCGATCGGTGTTCTGATCAAGCCGGGTCAGATGGTCCGCTGGACCAACTTCAACCCCGGCAATTCGCATACGACGACCGCCTATCATCCAGCAAACTTCGGGAGGCCGCTGCGCATGCCTGAATCGGCTAAATCCTGGGATTCAGACTATCTCCTGCCTGGCGAGAGCTTTTCGGTAACCTTCACCGAGCAAGGGGTTTATGACTATTATTGCGTTCCCCACGAGCAGGCTGGAATGGTCGGCCGCATCATAGTCGGCGAACCGGAAGCGCATGGCGGCTGGATGGAGGCGGTCGCCGCAAGCCGGGGCCTACCGGATGAGGCCCTCAAGGCGTTTCCGACGGTCGAAGAAATAAGGGCAAATCGGACAATCCGCTGAGTTTAGATATCGCGTGGCGCGTTTCGGCGGGTGTCGAGCCGACGAGCGAATAGATGAAGGCGATGGCGCGGGGACCGTAGTTTCCGAGCGGCATCGGAAACCATGAGAGGCTATCATGACAGATATGGCGATTCGGGCAGACCCATTGCTGCAATCGCAGACGGAGAGCAGCGGCGGGACACTGGCAGTAGAACAGCACGAACGCGCAATGCGCCGGCTTGCCTCCTTGGGCGAGATGACCGGCGGTATTGCCCATGATCTCAGGAACATCCTGGCGATTGTCGAATCGGGCCTGAGGCTCGCCGAAAGAAAAGCTGACCAGCCGGAGAGCGTGCGCGCCTTTATCGCGGCGGCGCGGGAAGGCGTCGATCGGGGCGTCGAACTGATATCGCAGTTGCTCGCTTTTGCAGACCATAGAGAACCCGACCTGCAAGTGCGCAACCTGAATGAGCTCGTCAGCTCTACCGGGCCATTCCTCCGGTATGGCGCGGGACCTGGCATCCGCGTCAGGCTCGCATTGGGTTCCGACATTCCAAGCTGTCTGATCGATCCGGCGTTGTTCGACGCCGCCGTTCTCAATCTTGTCCTTAACGCTCGCGATGCCATGCCAGGCGGCGGTGAGATTTGGATCGGAACGGAGCGGCTCGTCGCGACGAATTGTGCGAAAGGCGGGCCGGCGCCGGGAACCTACGCCCGGCTTCGCGTTAAGGACCACGGCTGCGGCATGCCACAGGACGTTCTGCAAAAGGTGCTGGACCCGTTCTTCACGACCAAGGGCGAGAACGGCACCGGAATGGGGTTAGCGCAGGTGCGCACTTTCATGCAGATGGTCGGCGGCCATCTGAGCATTGCCAGTGAACGAGGCACCGGAACCACAGTCGACCTGCTGTTTCCATTGCCCGACGCGGCCGCTTAGGCCTCAATGTTGCCTTCGGAGATCGCGCGCAAACCCGCAAGGGCAGGTCCCACGACACTCTCATCGGCATTTGCCGACCTCACCGAGTAAACCGGATAGGAATATTGCGGCATATCGGGTACGAGGTAGATCTCACCCGCAGCTAGATGCGGCTCCACTGCGCTCATCCTGAAATAGCCCGAGCCGCCGCTTTCGAGAACGTAGCCGAGAGCCAGGGGACCGAGATCGAAAGAGAGGTCCGGTGCGATATCTGGGAAATTCATGTCATGTTGCCGCCCGAAATCGGGCCCCCAATCCATGTAGATGTAACTCGTCTCCTCAAGGCGCTTCGCTTCCGGATCGGTTGTCACGAGCACGAGCTTTTCTTCCATCAGCAGGTCGATTCTAAGGCCGGGTCGATGCTGGGGAGCATACATGATCGCCACATCGACCATTCCCGAGGCGACCTGATTGATCAGATCCTGGGGCACGTCGACATGTACGCGCAGCGCGATGTCGGGAAGAAACTGGCGAATCCATATCACCCAGCTGAGCAGCAGTGGTTGCGCAAGAGTGACTTCGCTGCCGACCGTCAGCACAGCTCGGCGCCCTGCCGGTACTTTGACCTGTTGACGAGTGCGCTGCCATAACTGGACGAACGTTGGCGCGTGGCGCAGGAACTGCTCGCCTGCCGGCGTCAGTGACGCGCCGCCCTTGTTCCGAATGAACAGTGGCCGGCCAAGCAGTTGTTCGAGGTGACGAATCCGCGCGCTAACGGTCGTCTGAGCAACATTCAAGCGCTCGGAGGCTCGAATAAAACTTCCCGTTGAAACTATTTCCAAGAAAGTACGGGCGAGTTCAATGTCCATCTCAGTATAGCATAAAAGTTGCGCTTAAATGTCAATCAAATTCGTTTGCTAATTACTAGCCGAGCCGTAAGCTCGGGTTGAATCCAGCTAGCGCTGCATGCTGCGTAGACAGGCGGATCGAACGCGAGTGCCATCCTTGTTCGGCGCGGCGCGCTTGGCCCACTCGGCATGCGCGCAGCGACGCGCTCCTACGGCGTCGTCGTTCCCGACATCAAGATGGGGCATTTTATCGATGTGCCAGCAAGAGCTCCCTGAGAACGACGGCATCGTTGTGCGTCTCGTCACGCGCCGCATAGACGAGCGTGATCGGACCTTTAAGCGCCAGGTCGCGCAATCGATCAAATTCCTCGCGATGCGCCTCGATCTCAGCGGTATATCGCCGGCGGAACTCCTCCCAACGGGAGGGATCGTGAGCGAACCATTTCCGCAGCTCGGTGCTTGGCGCCAGCTCCTTAGCCCAATAATCAATTGCCGCATCGGTCTTCCTGACTCCGCGCGGCCACAGCCGGTCAACCAAGACACGCTTGCCGTCACTGTCCGTCGGACTCTCATAAGCACGCTTCAGTTTGACGTCCTCCCCAGAGATTTTGGTGGCCATGCACGTCGCTCCCACGCCTGCCTTCACGCAGATACGGCGCGCGTCCACATCTGCCACGACCAAATCACCTCGAACAGCGGGTCGCCAACGCATCACGCGACTATGCCAGGAGAAAAAGCGATGAAGTTCTTTGTCGACACAGCCGATATTGCCGAAATCCGCGAGCTCGCCACCGCAGGCGTTGTCGACGGGGTAACCACCAACCCGTCCTTGATCGCAAAGACCGGCCGACCGATCCGGGAGGTTGTCAAGGAGATCTGCGAAGCGATCGAGGGCCCGGTCTCAGCGGAGGTCACCGCGACTGAATTCGATGGCATGATCGCCGAGGGGGAGCAGTTGGCCAGCATAGCTGCGAATGTGGCCGTCAAGGTCCCCTCCACCTGGGATGGGTTCAGGGCTTGCCGGGCACTCAGCGAACGCGGGCTGGAGGTCAATGTTACCCTCTGCTTTTCAGCCAACCAGGCATTGTTCGCGGCGAAAGCCGGTGCCGCCTATATCTCCCCTTTCGTCGGCAGGCTGGACGACATCGGCCTCGATGGCATGGAAGTCGTCCGGGAAATTCGGGCGATCTACGACAACGACAAATCCTTCAATACGCAAATTCTGGCGTCCTCAATTCGCACGCCGCGGGCTGTCACGAAGGCTGCAATGGCGGGCGCCGATATCGCGACGGTGCCACCAGCAGTGCTTAGGAACCTGGCCAAACACCCGCTCACCGAGAAAGGACTGGTATCCTTCCTTGCCGACTGGGGCAGGACGGGGCAAGCTATTCTTTAGATGTCCTGTTGCCGCTTGTCTTGAGCGATCCAGCAGAAAAACTGCACGCAATGGACGATTATATTCGTTTGCTTAACAGACGAAGCGGCCACAAACTGGCTGGCGAGATCAAAGGCCGCGACCCGCAGAGTCGCTTTCAGCCCCCGCAACGGGCGCCATCTCGATAGCGAAGGAGAAACGAATGGCTGCTGAGCACAGAAGCATGAATGGGCCTGATCTGGCGCGGGGCATCAGACTTGCCGATCTTCCTGACGGCAGCAAGCTGGTCGGCCATTGCGGCGATGCGCAGGTGCTGCTTGTGCGCCGCGGGGAGGAGGTTTTCGCCGTCGACGCGCATTGTACGCACTACAACGGTCCGCTCGCAGACGGACTGGTGGCCGGCGACACCGTCCGCTGCCCGTGGCATCACGCATGTTTCAGCTTGAAGACCGGGGAGGCTCTGCGCGCACCCGCGTTCAGGCCGCTGGCATGCTGGTGGGTGGAACAGCGCGACGGCCATCTCTTCGTGGTTGGCAAGCGCAAGCGTACGGAAGCGGCAACGCGCGAGTTTCCCGTAGAGGCAATGCCGAAGAAGATCGTCATCATTGGTGGCGGGGCGGCAGGCTTTGCCGCCGCTGAGAAGCTGCGGCGAGAGCAATATGCCGGCAGCATCGTCATGCTCAGCGACGACGAGGCGGCGCCTGTCGACCGGCCGAACCTTTCAAAGGACTACCTTGCCGGCAAGGCGCCGGAGAGCTGGATCCCGCTACGGGGGGAGAGCTACTATTCAAGAAACCAAATCGATCTCCGTCTTGGGACGCAAGCTATGAGCATCGAACCGCGCACCCGCGAGGTCATCCTCGCGGACGGAGGCTCCGTCTCTTATGAAAAATTGCTGCTTGCGACCGGTGCAGAGCCCGTTCGCTTGACCATTCCAGGCGCCGACCAGCCCCATGTGCTCAAGTTACGCTCTCTCGCCGACTGCCGGGCCATAATCGAGCGGAGCGCGACGGCTCATCGGGTGGTCGTGCTTGGAGCGAGCTTTATCGGCCTCGAAGTCGCCGCGGCCCTGCGCGCTCGCGGCATCGAAGTCCATGTCGTTGCTCCCGACAAGCACCCGATGGGGCGGGTCCTGGGTCCGCAAATGGGCGACTTCATCCGAACCCTGCACGAGAAGAACGGGGTCGTTTTTCACCTCGAGGAGACTGCTAGCAGCATCAATGGAAACGAAGTGAAACTTCGCGGCGGCGGCACGCTGGTCGCTGACTTCCTGATCGTGGGCATCGGTGTGCGGCCACGGACGGAACTCGCTGAAACGGCAGGGTTGGCAACTGACCGCGGCGTCGTCGTGAATAGTTTTCTGGAAACCAGCGAACATGGGATCTTCGCGGCGGGTGACATCGCGCGCTGGCCCGGCCCCCATAGCGGAGAGAACATTCGCGTCGAACATTGGGTGGTGGCCGAACGGCAAGGGCAAATCGCGGCGCTCAATATGATCGGCCGGAGCGAGAAGTTTAATGCCGTACCGTTCTTCTGGAGCCAGCACTACGACGTCAGAATCAATTATGTCGGCCACGCGGAGGAGTGGGACGAGATCATGGTCGAAGGCGACATTTCCGGCACGGACTGTCTGCTGCGCTTCAAGCGCGACGGACGCGTACTGGCTGCCGCTTCGATATCCCGTGACATTGAAAATCTGATGATCGAGGTGGCAATGGAGGATGAAATGGTCGTCTGCTGACGAGGCAGATGCAGGCTTGCACCGCCGCAGCGAAGAAAGGAGGTCCTACCATGTCAACGTCGCCCGACCGCAATCCGGCTCCTGGCTTGCAGAGGACTACGCCCGCCAAGCACTACTCGAGGTCGATCATTTTCGTCGATGAGATTGCCAAGCACGAACCGCGCGGCACGTCGACCTCGGTTGATATTATTTCTCGCGATGGCATCAATTGGTACTGCCAGGTCCGTTGCGGCGAACAGAAGTCCCGGCCGATGGGGCCTTTCACCAAACGCAAGGCGGAGCAGGTTCAGGATGCCCGCAGGACGCGGATCGCGCAAATGGGCACGGCGTGGCTTATCTTTGAGCGAACCGGAGAGGACAGGTGATGACGCAAAATCAAGCAAGTTGTTTCGCGTGAAATAATCCTGGTCGAGTAAAGATGCCACTTCAGAAAGCCTGCATTGCGGATGGCAATCCGTAGCCGAGGGAAGTGGACACAACGCTGACGGTGCATAGGGTGTGTATCGCTGCTAGCTGAAGGCGACTGATTTCGCCCTGGCACCTCAACGACTGTCGTTTTCTGGCTGAAGGCGTAGCTTCGTTCAGGACCGTGAGTGTTGGCGCCATCAGACCAGCGGCCACGAAAATCGAACCGAGTACAGTTAGTTTTGCCGAATCATAATTGCGGCGAGGAGTTATGACATGAGCAATCGGCTTCAGTGTAGTCTAACGCCAAACGACCATGCGGTGCTTAGAGAGATTCTTGATCAAACCACGAGGGACAGCGCCTACCGCCGATTTCTCAGAACAAAGCTGGTGCAGGCTGAAATTTGCTCCTCCAGGAATGTTCCCGAGGACGTCGTGACCATAAATACTCGCGTGACCTTCTGCGTTCATGCCGGCGTGCCGAGAACAGCCAATCTGGTCCGCAACGGGAGCCGGGACTTTCCTAATTATACTGTCTCAGTAGAGTCGCTTTTGGGGTTGGGGGCTGCTCGGCCTGAGAGCGGGTCGGGCAATTGCCGTCGAAACAGAAGGGGGCGGTTTACAGAAGATCAACGTGATTAAAATTGATTTCCAGGCTCTTGCGCTTCCAGGCGCCCCAATGGTGACCACCTCGACGCTATCACCAAGGATCCGTTGGGATCGCAGTCAGGGTGTCGCCGAAGTATAAGGGAGGCCGATTGAACCATGTTGATATCCGGAAATGCAGAACCTGCACTGGACCGACTGAATCCCAACCATATCATCCTCGCGACCGACTTCAGCGCAAGATGCGACCGGGCACAGGACCGGGCGGTCCAGCTAGCGATCGAGTGGAACGCCACCCTGACTGCCGTTCACGCCCTCAGCGATATTGGCCTCACAACCCCCCCGTCGTTACGTGAAGCATACCGCACAGCCGCGATGCGCAACGCGGGTCTCCTGCGCCAGGAACTCGCCTCTACCGAAGGGCTTCGCTCCTCGGTGGTAGTGGAGGAGGGGCCGGTGGAGGCCGTGATCCTGGCTGCTGTCCGAGCCGCCCCCATTGACACCCGGCGGCTTGTCATTGTGCAGAAGCCTACGGATGTCGCTGCTACTTCCGCTTTACCATGTCGGACGCCATTCATACTCGAACTCGCGAAGACATTATCGGAGGGCGACTTCCGGCTGGCGGCAAGCTGAAGCTTGAGGGCCTGATGGACGAGTATGGCCTCGGCATGTCTCCCATCCTCGTTCCCGACCTTGTGACAACGGCAAAGGGATTGACAAACGGTGCCATCCCTATGGGTGCCGTGTTTGCCAGTCGCAAAGTCTACGACGGATTGATGACGGGACCAGAAAACGCCATCGAGCTATTCCACGGCTATACATATTCTGGACACCCGGTCGCGTGTGCTGCAGGCCTTGCAGCGCTTGAAATCTATAAAGAGGAGGGTCTTTTCAGTCGCGCTTCCGATCTTGCCAAAACTTGGGAAGATGCATTGCATTCCTTGAATGGGATACCAAACGTCATCGACATCCGAAACCTCGGCCTCGTTGGGGCAATCGAGCTTTCAGCACGCGATGGTGCTCCTGGTGCGCGCGCCTATGACGTGTTTACCAACTGCTTTCATAAAGGTCTTCTAATCCGAGTGACCGGGGATATCATTGCGCTTTCTCCTCCGTTAATCATCGATGAGATACAAATCGGAACAATCGTTTCCATCTTGGGCGATGCTTTGAAGCAGGCGACGTAACTCGACCCGCAGGAACCGCACTGTGCGTCAGCAGCCTATCCCGTCGCCCGGATCTTCCCGCTCGCTTCAGCATCTTGAGGCGGTTGATCTGCCCTTCGGCTTGACCGTTGCTCCAAGGTAGTTGAAGCCCTGCCGCCGCAACGCTTGAAGCGTGTCGAATATTTCTTGACGAGATCGCCTGTGCCCAAGCGGGCACGGCGCTGTTGTGACATGGTGCTGGCGATAGCATCTTCGGAGAGAATGAGTCTAACATTGGCGTGACCGTAAACGCTCATCTGTTCCTTGATTGCCTCCCTGAGATTTCGGACCAGATGGAAACGGTCGGCTACTTGGCGGGCCTGCGGTGCGCCCTCTCGGGCTGCCTGAGCATACATACCACAGCGATCTCGGCTAATGACCTCCATCGCCGGACGCTCTTGCAACCATGATTTCGCGCTCTCGACGCTACGGTCGTCCAGAACATCGACGACCGAATGGCGCTCGAGATCGACCATGATCGTCCCGTACCGGAACTGCCCGCCTTGAGCAGGTTCGAACCGGAGAGTTTTCGCCGGTGAACAGATCGGCGCAATGGTGCGCCCTTTCGTAACCGGTGTTCCGATCCCACATTGTCCTCGCCGCCCTGATCTGTGATCGCCTTTCCATGGACGAGCAACGGGAGTTTCTCCATGGAGAATACATTGGAGGTTCTCACGACCAGGAAGTCTGGACGTGAGGTTCACCGGCAGTGGCCGGACGAGGTCGAGGCTCAGATCGTTTCGGAGAGCCTCGGCCCGGCGCGATGGTGAATGAGGTCGCAGAGCGCCATGGCTTGAAGCCGAACCACCTTTCCACCTGGCGGACGATGGCGCGTCAGGGCAAATTGGTTCTGCCAGCACCCGAGGATGCGGTGGAGTTCGCAGCGGTGATCGTCGATCCACCTGTTTTGGAGCCGCCGATCAAGAAAGCTAGTCGCCCCGAGATCATGTTCGGTGCTGTCACTATCCGATGGAAGAAGGCGCATCTGCCGCCCGCATCGCCGCTGTAGCACGTGCCTGCGCGGTTTCGGCATGATCCTTCCATCGAACCGCGTTCGGATCATGGTGGCGACCAAGCCAGTCCACTTCCGCAAGGGTCATGATGGACTGGCGGCGCTGGTCAAAAATGAGCTGCACAAGAACCCGTTCACCGGGGCGGTCTTTGTATTCCACTACTGGGATGGCACCGGTCTGGTGATGGCCTACAAGCGCCTGGAGGAGCATCCTGGCCGGATATTCGGGACGGCTTGATGACCTTGGGCCATCCCCAATTCGAGGCGCTGTTTGGGGGGCTCGACTGGCGTCGGGTTCGTGCCGTTGAGGCAAGAGCGCCGACAGCAATCGAATAGGTGCGTCACGATGACTCGGGTGGCAAATTCCGGCGGTGAACCGTAAGCGGTGTCCACCTTGAGAAGGCCGACCACTTGCTTTATATGATGCGTGATGATTGATGCGCGAAGAGGCGGATATGAGAACGACCTTGGCAATTGACGACGATGTCCTGATCGCCGCAAAAGCGATGGCAACCCAGCAGCGCCGGAGCGTCGGCGAGGTCATTTCTGAGCTGGCGAGACGTTCTCTGCGCCGACCGCCCAGCAGCGGTGAGCGCAACGGTATTCCTCTCCTGTCAGCTCGGCCGGATGCGCCGCCAGTGACGCTCGAAATCGTGAACGCCTTGCGTGACGAACTGCCGTGACTTTCCTGCTCGACGTCAATGTGATGATTGCCTTAATCGATCCGGGCCATGTAGCCCATGATGATGCGCACGAATGGTTCGTGGCGATGGGTCAGACCGCGTGGGCTACCTGCCCCATTACCGAAAATGGTGTCATCCGGATTGTCGGCAACCCCAAATATCCCAACTCTCCCGGTTCACCGTCACTCGTGATGGAGATCGTCCGCAAATTGCGGTCGCTCCCCGGTCACAGTTTTTGGCCGGACGATGTGAGCCTTGTCGGGTCGGATGATATCGCTCCCACGAAAATTCTAACGTCGGGACAGGTCACTGACACCTACCTGCTTGCGCTAGCCAAGGCGCGTGGTGGCCAGCTGGCGACATTCGATCGCAAGCTGTCAGCAGCAGCGGTTACAAGGGGCAATTCTGCCTTGCACCTGATCACCACGAGTAGATCGTGAGTTCCCGTCGATCCATTAGGCGATCTTGTTAGACAAGAACGCGTGAAGACGCTCCCTTCGACCCAATGCAGAGTCCCAAGGACGGAGTTATGGTGGCCGCTCAGCCTCATTTCGGTCGTTCAGCCATCTCCGTGCTCATCTCGAAAGCAGATTTTTGAAGTTTCCCCTCGACTAGCACGCCCGGGCCAGCAGCACGATTCTGAGCGGCTGGTCTGCAGCTGGCCTGCAAGAAAGGGTCGTGCCGGCTCGCGCTCGGCCATCCTGGCGACGAGAAAATCGAGGAGAGCGCGCAGCGCTGCCGGCTGGTGCCGGTTGGCGGGAAAGACCGCCGTTATCGTCCCGCTCTGCCGGCCATAGCCCGGCAGCACCTGCACCAACTCACCTGTCTCGATGTATGGGGCGGTTACCACCGCCGGCAGCAGCGCAATACCGAGTCCGCAGAGCGCGGCACTGAGCTCGGCATGCGGCCCCTTGACGTTGACGCGGCCTGAAACAGTGATTTCAACCCGCCCCTCCGGTCCATCGAGGCTCCACGCCTCTTTCCCCAGATCGGACGAGAACAGCACGAAATCGTGAGCGACAAGAGAGTCCAGCCTCTCCGGCGCACCCCGTCGTGCGACATAGGCGGGGCTGGCAACGAGGATCAGGGATGAAGCCGCGAGACGGCGGCTGCGGTAACTGGAGTCGGGCTGCGGGCCGGTGAGGATGGCAAGGTCCAGCCTTTCGGCCAGCGGATCAATCTTGTCGTCGACCAGGCGCAACGAGATGCGCACTTGTTTGTGCGCGTCGAGAAATTCTGAAATCCAAGGAATGAGCGACATGGTGCCAAAATTGATGGGCGCCGAAACACGCAGCAGTCCCGACGGCTCGGCGCGCGCCGCCATGACCGCTTCGCCGGCCGCTCCGATGAGCCCCAGGCCCTCTGCCGCCGCCTCGTGGTAGGCGCGGCCGAGCTCGGTCAACTCCACCCGGCGTGTGTTGCGATAGAACAGCTGCGCCCCCAGCGCTGCTTCGAGCCGCGCAACGATCCGGCTGACGGTCGCGCGCGGCATGCCGAGCTCGCGCGCCGCGGCGCTAAAGCTGCCGGCCCCGGCGACCTTGTTAAACACGGCGATGCCATTGAGGTCGAGTTTTTGTTGTTTCATATGTAGCAGTCTGTTTCGATTGTTAGCTCTAGCGGCACGATACGCCACCATGCGACCCTTCGGCGAGGATGGGGACCTTCCCGCAGTCAATCAACCAAGGAGAGCAAAATGAGCCAAATCACCGACACTCCAGCCGGAATGCGCATCCGGCGGCGCACGGTTCTGCAAGCCGGCGCCGCCGTCCTCCTCGTTGCCGCGGGTCCGCTGCGCGCCCAGGAGACGCCGCCGCCGATCGTCCTCATCACCGGCACTAGCTCCGGCTTCGGTCGGAAGATGGCAGAGGGCTTCGCCCGCCGAGGCTCACGGGTTTTTGCCACCATGCGCGACATGGAACGTCGCAACGCCCCTGCGGCCAAGGAGCTGCGCACTCTGGCGGCGCAGGAGAAGCTTGCCATCGAGGTACTCGAACTCGACGTACTGAGCGATGTATCTATCGCCGCGGCCGTCGAGCGCGCCATCACCCGTGCCGGCCGCATCGACCTCCTCGTCAGCAACGCCGGCATCGTTGTGCCGGGTCCGGTCGAGCTGCAGCCGCCCGCATATTTCCAATCCAATATCGAGACCAATGCCTTCGGCGCCATGCGGGTCATCAAGGCGGTCGTCCCGCATATGCGGCAGGCGGGCCAGGGCACGATCATCCAGATGTCGGGTGCGCTCGGCCGGGCGATCGACCCGATGCTCGGTGGCTACTGCGCCTCCAAGCTCGTCCTCGAGGCCGCGTGCGATGCCCTCGGCTACAAACTGGCCGCCTCCAATATTGAGGTGGCCGTGGTTCAGCCGGCGGGCGCCTATCCGACGCGGTTTCAGAGCAACGGCCTCCGCTACTGGGAGGAACTGCTCGCAAGCCTTGGCCCGGAAGAACGGCCCATGCTCGACCTCTATGCGCCGCACATTAAGGCGATGCTCGCCGGGCTCGAGCCTGACACCAGCCTTGATCCGCAGGAGGTGGCCGACGCTGTTCTCAGGCTGGCGGCGATGGGGTTCGGCACGCGGCCGAACCGGCTGACCGTCGGCCCCTACATTGACGGCATCGATCCGGTGAACGCCGCCCACGGGCAGCTGCAGACCGATATGATAGGCCACTCGCCGGCCGCCAGCCTCTTCACCCTCAAGTGACGGCCGACGGTCAGTCGAACATCTTTGTGAATGCTTTAGCAAGGGCGGCATGCTGCCGTCGGTGGTCCCGGCGGTTTCTTCTCCTGGACGATCATGTGCGACAATTGCTTGTAGCGTGACAACAGATAGGTCAGCTCGGCTTGCTCGACGCTGGGCTGACAAAGCAGGCGTGTTTCCATGCGCCGTCCATAGTCGGTCAGAACGAAGGCGTCGATCTTGTCGGTCTTGGAAAGCTGAACGGCCTTCTCGGGATAGGTGTCGGCAAGCTCGATGACCTCAAGCAAGTACACCGTGACACGGTAGGTGTTCGGACCGCCCTCCTTCCTATATTCCAACGAGCCGAACACAGTTCGCTCTATCGAACCGGATACGCCGGCTTCCTCGAACGCTTCACGAGCTGCAGCTGCGTCCGTGGTCTCGCCAGGATCGACGTGACCCCCCATCGGCCGTTGCGCTTGCTTCCGACAAGTAGGACCTCTAGCCGTTTCCTCTTGTCGCGCCGACAACAGATTGCGCCCACCTGCTGAACTTCGAGAGCCGTATCGTGCTGGTTACGGGCCACCGTGGTCATGCAGATCCTTTCATGTGATAAAATGTCCTTGTAGCTTAGGTTCAGTGGAACAACACAAAGACGAACCATCCAGATGTCTGGTGCATTATCAAGCGAACGAGCAGGAGGGAATATTGGCTGAAGAGGTCGAACTTAAGCTGGAACTCGCTCCCGGCGCTGTCGAGGACGCTCTTGGGTCCGGGCTGCTTGGCGAACCGACGAGCATCCTTCAGCAAACCTCGACATATTTCGATACGACAGATCGAAAACTATTCGACCGCGGCTTCACACTCCGCATCCGGAAGACCGGAAATAGTCTCGTCCAGACAGTAAAGGCCATCGGGGAAAGCGCGTCGTTGTTTGCCCGGTCGGAATGGGAGACTCCGGTGGAGCAAGGCCAGCCTGTCCTCGATCATTCCAGCCCGATTGAAAACGAGTTCGGGATAGACATCGTTCTCGTGCCGAAGTTCGACGTTGAGATCGAGCGTCGCATCTGGAATTTCGACGAACAGCATTCGAAGATCGAGGTTGCAGTCGATCAGGGCGAGGTGGTCTCCGGGGAGCGGCGAATGTCCGTCCGAGAGGTCGAACTCGAACTCAAAGACGGCGATCCCGCGGACCTGTTCATCTTTGCCCGAAAACTTGACGCCACCGCGCCTTTCCGGTTCGGCGTGCGGTCGAAGGCGGAACGCGGATTTGCACTGATCGACGCCGAGCGATTGGTTTACAAAGCCGAACGCCTTCACCTCGAAAAGAGTATGCGTGCCAGCACCTCCTTCCAAACGATTGCCGAATCGTGTTTCCGGCATTTCCGCCTCAACGAAGATATTCTGCTGCGACAGCGCAACCCGGAGGCCCTCCACCAGGCTCGTGTCGCTATCCGGCGCCTTCGCTCCGCCTTCTCGATTTACAAGCCGATGCTGCCCGGGGACGAGCCACAGCGGCTGAAGGATGAGTTCCGATGGCTGGCGCAGGTGCTTGGTGAAGCCCGAAACGTCGATGTCCTGCTGCCGAAGGCTAACGATGCCGATGTGCGCTCCCGCCTAGATGACGCAAGGGAAAAGGCTTACGACGACGCTATTGCAGCTCTCACGTCGAGCCGCGCGCGGGCTCTCATGCTCGACTTCAACGAGTGGCTCCGGTGCGGCGGGTACCTATCACACGATCAAACCGCCAAGATCCGAGAACAGCCGGCGGCAGACTTTGCCCGCTCGGCATTACAGCGAATGCGCAAGAAGTTGAAGAAGCATGGGCAGGCGCTTGCCGAAACCGACGATGAGCATCGTCATGAGGCACGCAAGGATGCAAAGAAATTTCGCTACGCCGCCGAATTCTTCGCCACTTTGTTCGACGACAAGCGCGGTGAACGTCGCCATGAGAAGTTTATCGCCCTGATGGCAAGCCTTCAGGATGAGCTCGGTGCGCTGAACGATCTGGTGACCGGCCCCGACGTTCTGGAAAAGCTCGGTCTTTCCGAGCATCCGGCTCGGGACGGGGTGGTTTCGCATGCGGACAAGTCGAGACTGATCGATGCCGCCCAGATCGCACTGGACGAGGTCATTGATGCAAAGCGGTTTTGGAAATGAACCCAGCTTCGTGAATCAAAGAAATCCTCACGTTATCGAACCGTCTAACCACGCGAGCGGGACAAAACCTTATCATCGAACTAATGCTCGCGTGCGAGAGCGTGCCCATGATTGTCAGCGTCGTCGAAAATCCTGCGTCTGCACCTTTATCGCGTGAGGCATGGTTCAGACGTGCCGGCGACGTGCAATAACTAATCACACTCGCGAGAATTGCGTGAGCATGATAACCTTCGATCGTTTAAGGGAGGGGCGGCATCATGAGAATTCGTGAGCTACTGGTAGGGGCGCTGGCTGTCCTGCCATCTGCGGCATTGGCATCTCAATCTACCACGATTCCTGAAATCCAGAGTGCGGGCCATTCATCGGCGCTTGACGGCAGAATGGTTCGCTTTGAGGGCGTCGTCACGCAACTACGGGACGGCAGCTTCTATGTACAGGATCCGGTTGGCGACGGCGACGATATGACCTCAGACGGCATCCTCGTCAGGCGCAAACCTGCCGGGCTATCAACCGGCGACATGGTGAGGATCGAGGGAGTTGTCGAAGAACAGCAAGGCAAATTCATCGAATTCACCCAGACAACCATCAAGGACCTGGTCTACAAGAAGATCGGACAAGGGGTTCTACCCAATCCGGTGATTGTCGGTGGCGGGCACTTGCCTCCGACAGAAACCGTCGTCTCGACGGCCAGAGGATTCGATCCCAGCCGATCGGGAGCGGACTTCTTCGAGACACTGGAAGGCATGATGATCGAGGTCAAGTCGCCGATCGTCGTCGGCCCTATGAAAGGGGATATCTTTTACGTGGTCGCCGATCAGGGCAAGAACGCAACTGGTATGAATTCCCTTGGTGGCATCACCGCGACGCCGGGCGACGCGAACCCTGAGCGTATCCGCGTCAAAATCGATAAGCCGCTGCTGCCTGAGAACTTTCAAGTCAGCCTTGGCGATACCTTCACGTCGCTCAAGGGAGCCGTCACGACTGACGGCGGCGCTTACGGAATTCAGCTTTCCGAGCCATCGGGCTACTCAGCTAAAGCCTGGACGTCGACATCCGTAGCCTCGCCGCCGGAAGCAGATGTTCTCACGATCGCCAGCTACAACGTGGAGAACCTCGATACCCGTTTGGAGGATGTGACGATGGTCCCGTCCAAGGATGATATCGACGACGATGTGGGCGACGGCAAGTTCGCAGCTATAGCAAAGCATATCGTCGGACTTCTCGGCTCCCCGGACGTCGTGGCGTTGCAAGAGGTCCAGGACGACGATGGAGGCGAGTACAGCGACGCTGTCGGTGGGGGCAAAACTCTCCAAGCGCTCTTAGATGCAATCGTCGTGGAAGGCGGGCCCATTTACAAGACCATCTCATTCGACCCCATCGACGATGCCGAAGGAGGCCAACCCGGCGCCAACATCCGCGTCGCATTCCTCTACAACCCCGAAAGGGTGGCAGCTGACCTCGCCAACGCGCGTCGGATCGAAGACGCTTCGTTCGAACGGACGCGGCTCCCACTCGCTGTGCCATTCATTTTCACTGGCAGGCAGGTAATGGTGATCAATGTCCACTTCTCATCGAAAAGCGGAAGCGATCCCCTCTACGGCAAGAACCAACCTCCTAAGGATGCGACGCTCGCTGCGAGAACCGAACAAGCTCGAGCAGTGAGAGCTTTCATACGAACACTACCGGCTGACGCGAACCGCTCGGTGCTTGTTGTGGGCGACTTCAACACTCTTTGGTACGAGGAGCCGATGCTTCTCCTGACAGGCGGCGATCCCGCGATGTCAAATCTCGCTTTAGTCGAGCCGCCAGAAGAGCGGATCAGTTATGTCTTCGACGGCAACTCCCAGTCTCTCGACCAGGTCCTAGTGTTGCTTGGATCAAACCAGTCGGCCGTTTTGACCACTGCACACGTGAATTCCGTTATGCCTGAATCGAAACAGACCAGCGACCATGATCCGAAATACGTGAAGCTGAAGATTCATTGATAGGTTTGGAGTCGGAACCGTCGCGCGGTTTCGTCGCGGGTATCTCGGACACTGGCACATTGATCGCCTTGATGGGATCAGAACCTACGACCCCCGTCATTCGCCGTCTGCCGCGGTTGAAAGGAGGTGAGCTGATGCCTGTCACGCCCTTCTGACGTAGATGCTCGCCGTTGCGTGGGTGCCGGAAATTTCCGTCGACGCCCCCGCGGCTCGCGAGAGCGAAAGAAGGCCGCGATCATCGCGCTCGGCCTCGTTGGCAGGAAACCGCCCGTCAGCAAAAGCACTCTGCGCGGCAGGGTCCAGATCCGCCCAGAAGCCGTCCGTCCCGATAAGCAGCTCCTGGTCGTGCAGGTCGATCAATGTCAGATCGGGAGCCACGAAGTTTCTCGATCGGAGGCTACGCGTGAGAGCATGTCTTGCGTCTAGTTTGGCGAGAATGGCATGCGGGATGGCGTATAGCGCGTTTGCAAGCGTATGTGGCTGCATAAGCCACGATATCTGCCCATTACCGTCGCGATGGGCGAGAAGGCAATCACCTGCGTGCAATGCGATGGCCTGCCGTGTAGCGTCTGCACAAAACAGGGCGTAGCTTGCTGAGTCGTTTCGAAAGTCCCCAGCGAGGGCCGCATGAATGTCGCGAAGCTTCTCCGTGATGGTCGCGGCCGTGATGTTGGCGGTTGTCGTCACGAACCAATCGACCACGCGCTGCGCGATCTCTCGCGCAAACAGCCCGCTCGCCGGTCCTGAGGTCGATCCGTCGAGAACGATTGCCAGGATTGAATCACCGCGAATGCCGACGCCGGCATGATCACGATTGTCGGCTGTTCTCGTTCCATGCTGACAATACCATTGAATCGCAAAGGCCATGTCAGCGGCTGCTCAATTGGCTTATCGCAATCAGGCGCTCATAGACAATGTCGGTGCGGCCTGCCGGGCCGCGAACATTTCCTTCAAGGAAATGGTCAAAGTTCGGATCTTCCAGTACCGCGGTTATCTGCTCGGCAATATAGGCCTGGATGTCGGGCTCAGCCGCCGCGATCTCCTCCACAAGCTCCTCCCGACCATCGACGAGCAGAAGAATGTCCTCGGCATCACGACTACCGATGAGGTCGTCCCTACCACGTCCAAGGTACGCTTCGAGCTTGGTCGCGACAAAAAGAGGAGGTGTAAGGCACCGGATCTCCAGCCCCTCCTCCAGTGCCGCCGGGACGGCCGTCTCGATGCCTTTGGCGTACCAGCGATTGCTGAAGCCGAGGATCGTTTTGTCGTCCGGCATGAAGTCGACCTTTAGCTCACCGAGCTTCATGCGGCAGATGACGTTGTCGTCGGCCGCTTCGGCGAAGCCACGCTCACGCAGCCGAGCCATCAGGTTCGCCCATTCGGCGAAACCGGCGAGATCGACAATCAGGTCGACATCGTCGGTCGCCCTGACGCCTTCCAGTGTGATCGGGTCGGTGATGTAGAGCGCGGTCGTGCAGCCGCCGACAAAGACGAGGCGTGCTCGAAGCTCGTCACCGAGAGCCAAGGCGACGGCTTTCAACATTTCCTTCAACTGGCCCTGAATGGTCATGCCAGCCTCTCGGTCAGCAGACTGGTAGCCAGATTGGCCTCGCGCGGATTGCCGAGGCGAATGGCATCTACCAGTGCGAGGTAGGCATAGAGACGCTCGTCCTTTTCCGCAGCTTCCGGCACGGTTTTGAAGAGCGGCTCAATAGCTTGGCCCATCTCCCGGCCACGTGCATAGGGCCAGACGCTGATGAGGCTGCCGGCACTGTGCAAGGATTCTCGAAGAATAGGCGCAGCAAATGCCGTCGGCAGCCCACGCTGCATGGCGCCCGGCTTTACCGGGAAGACAAACCTTAGTCCGTGGACGATGAACTCGAGAAACTGACGCCGGTTCACCCTCGGCCGGCCGGTCTTCCTGTCCTTGACTGCAATGCCGGAGCTGAGGCTGCGTTTGATCGAGGCGCTGACCTCGGTCTTGCTGATCCCGAGGGCTGTTTCGAGGCCCCGCACAGAATAGGGATCCTCGCCCATTGCGACTCCATGGTGTGCAGGTTGTTGACCGTTCTCTTGCTCGCCGTCCTCCAAGCTTGCCAGCTTGAGCAGGACGACCACATCCTGGCTCTTCATCATTGAAATTACCTATGTCCTTTGTCCTCGGACAAAGGACACTTTCATATCGATGATCGGTCTGTCAACGTCGCGCCGCAGAAACGGGCACATTCGATAAATTTCACGTTGTCCTCTGTCCGCGGACTGAGGACGGTATTCCTTAGGGCAGACTCGAAGATGATCCATAAACGCGGATATTTCCTAAAGGCGTTGATCGGATTCGAACCGACGAACCTCCGCGAATGTTTATCAACCCTTTGAAAGATTTCCTAATCTCATATTTAGATATGGGAGGCGAACCTACTCCCGAAAAGGGGCCGGCATTGACCAGATGGGACAGAATCCGCGCCGTTCTTGTCGCATTGACCGAGAGATAGCGAGATTTCAGGCATATTGTTGCGATCCCATACCAAAGGCGACGCGGCCTGTGCCTACGGAAGGCCGCAAGAGCCTCATCCTCGGTTAGCGCCTCAACGACCGGAACCTGCGGGACAGGGCAAAGGGATGGATCGGACGCGATGGCGTTGGCCAGGCGCGATCCTTCGAGCTTGCGTCGACATCAGCATGGACGCCGTTCGGGCTATGGATTCGGATGAGCGTGGTCGGGGGCGGGGTCCGCCTTCTCGGCGCAACCGCGACTGGCCTCGTCGACCAACCAGTCGGCGACGCGGTCCGCACTTGCGGTCCTTGTTGTCCGCCGGCGTGTGATGAGGGTCGTGCGGCCAGCGTGAGGGAGGGGCGGTCCGAGGGTCGCGAGGGTGCCGTCGAGCAGATGATCCCGAACGAGTAAACGTCGGACGAGCGCCACCCCCTGGCCGGCGATCGCGGCACCGGCCGCCATGCTCGCATCGTTGACCACGATCCCGGGGGCCCACGCCGGACGCGAGCGCTCGGTCGCCTCGTACCATTGCGTCCATCCTTGCTCCGCCGGCACTCCCAGCCGGGAGCAATCGTCATGGTAGAGCGTGAGGCCAGCGAAGGGATCGTCGGCATCCGAGACGATCCGTGTGGAGCGCGCCACAACGACCACTCGTTCGTCTTCCCCATCATCGAAAAGACGAATGCTGTCCGCCGCCGACCGACTGAGGCGGACCGCGAGGTCATAGCCGCCATCGTCGACCTCGACCCTCTCGTCGGACACGTGCAGGACGATGTCCACGTCGGGATGCGCGGTCGCGAGCTTCCCGAGGCGCGGCAGAAGCCAGCAGCGTGCGAACGAGGGAACAACGCTGAGGCGAACCGCGGTCTTGCGCGACACGATCCGCTCCTGCGCGTGGCGTAGGCCGTCGAGTGCTGTCCTGACGGCTGGGAGATACGCTTCCCCGACGCTGGTCAGGATGACGCCGGCTGGTGTGCGTAGGAAGAGCCGGGCTCCCAATTGACGTTCAAGGGAGGCGATCCGCTGGCTGACGGCGCTCTGCGTCAGGCCCAATGTCTTCGCGGCAACGCTCAGGCTCGACGCTTCTGCGGCCCGGACGAAGGCCTCAAGCGTACGCGTTCCCGGGGGGTCTTGCCTGACGGGCATCAGCTATCCTTATCGGGGTAGAAAGGAAATTGGTTATCCAGACGAACGGCATCTTGGTACAAACTGACCTCGTCTTCAAGGAGGTCTCATGGAACCAAAGTTTCTGGTGTTAGCTCGTTGGACGGTCTGGGCCAATCGTTGCCTCTACGACGCTTGTGCCGGGCTGGCGCAGGAGGAGTACTACAAGCGGAGATCGTCCGCCTTTCCCTCGATACATTTGACCCTCAACCATCTTCTCGCGACAGATCGGATCTGGCTGGGCCGCCTGTCCGGCGATGGGCACAGCATCCCCTCCTTGGATTACGAGGTCTGCCCGGATTTTCCGAGCCTGCGCCTAGCACGCGGGAAGGAGGACGATCGACTGACAGG
Source organism: Rhizobium etli 8C-3 (assembly GCF_001908375.1). Lineage (NCBI taxonomy): Bacteria > Pseudomonadati > Pseudomonadota > Alphaproteobacteria > Hyphomicrobiales > Rhizobiaceae > Rhizobium > Rhizobium etli. The sequence continues at coordinate 2,153,898 of NZ_CP017244.1, forward strand.
GGTCGTGCAGAGGCTCGTCGAGGAGGGGCGGCCAAGCGCCATGCTCGACTACATCAGCATGGATGGCCGGCCCCAGACCATGCGGGTAGATCTCGTGCTGTCCCACCTGTTCCTGCACCATGCTCATCACCGCGGTCAAGTCCATTGTCTTCTCTCGCAAACGGCCGTTGCCCCGCCGTCCCTCGACCTGACCTATTTTCCGAGGGAGGGGACATGATCGACGTGTACTTCTGGCCCACCCCGAACTGCTACAAGGTTACGCTGTTCCTGGAGGAGGCCGGGATCCCGTATCGGATCATAGCCGTAGACATCGGCCAGGGTGCGCAGTTTCGATCCGAGTTCTCGGCCATCTCCCCGAACAGCCGCATACCTGCCATCGTCGATCATCTAGAGGAAGATGTAACCGCGATACCCATCTTTGAAAGCGGGGCTATATTGGTCTACCTGGCCGAGAAAATCGGTCGATTCCTGCCAGAAGAGACATCCGAAAGAACGGTTGTGATGCAGTGGCTGTTCTGGCAGGTTGGCGGCCTCGGGCCTATGGCCGGTCAAGCCCACCATTTCCGGCACTATGCCCCGGAACTCATTCCATACGCTGTCGATCGGTATACGACGGAAGTCACGCGGCTCTACGGAGTGCTGGACCGCCGGCTGGATGGCAGGGGTTTCCTGGCGGACGGCTACTCCATAGCCGACATGGCGGTCTTCCCGTGGGTGAACCGCTACGCGAAGCAAGGTCAGGATCTCGCACGGTTCCCAAACGTCGCTCGATGGTTCCGAAGCATCTCGGAGCGGCCGGCGACGAACTCGGCCTACAGGACCGGGCCGGTCGACCCTCGGTCATCGGTGATCGCGGTAGTTTAGGCTCGACCCACGTGGCCTGGGGGATGGACCTCGTGCCGAGGCGCGGCTCGGGGCCGGTGCCATGGATGATGCCGTCCCGGCGACCTGCCCATTCGAGCAGTTGCTCCGGTCATGGCAGCTTGCGGTCGTCCACATGCGGGTCGCCGCAAGGGTGCCGCGGCCACTATTCTCCGAGCCCTAGAGCATTCATCAGATCACTTCCTTTCGGGTATGGCCGGTTCCTGCCACAGGACAAGGCGGCGCTGGCCGCTAAAATGCTGAACCAGGTCTGGGACGCGGCATAGGCCGGAACGGGCGATTGGCCGAGCTGCGCGCCCACCTACCGGTGTCTCCAGTGTTTCAGCCGAGCTTGCCCGCCGCTTCGGCGGACAAGCTCGACCTCGATCCGATACTCAACCGGCTCTTTTCTCCGCGTCCTCCACCGCCAACCTGGCCAGAGTGAGCGCGGCCTTTCGCGTTCTCGCAGCCGCAATAAAGCGGCCGTTGTGACAGAAAATCGCGCCCTCAATTCCAGCGGCCACTTCCAGCTCGCGACCGCTCAACCCAGCCCAGGCGGCCGGAAGGTCGGCACGCAGTTCGAACCCCGCCTCCGCTCGGCGAATCCCGGTCACACACCAATCGGCCTCGCGCGGATGGACCACGAACAGGAGATGATCGGCGCCCGCCTTGACGATCGCCGGGCGAAACGGCATGCCCATCGGCAGTTCGAGAACCCGGCCCTCCCCTGCTGACGCGATCGCCTGCAGCACCAAGCCTTCGGCGCGCAGTTTCGCATGGATCCCAGCAATCTTGGCCTCGACGAGATTGCGGGCGATTGCGATCGCAGCATGGAATGACCGATCGGTCGCCTCGGGATCCGCATCGTCGAAGACGGGTTTCAATGTTTCGAGCAAAGACGGCAGCGTTAATTCGGCGAGCGAGCCGGCGCTATCGGGGCTGAGCGCGCCATTGTCGATCAGGTCGATGGGCAAGACGAAGCTGGCATCGAAAGGAGCATACACGGCCTCAGTGAATGGCATCGGGACAGAGAGGGCCGTCAGGTAGTCGCGCCCGAAATGTTTCCAGATCAAACCGAACGAGCTGAAGGGCTGACTATCGTCGCGCTGCGGTGCGCCGCGCTGGTGATGATCGAAAATCCCGGCGGCCGCATCATAGGCGCCGCCGACATCGTAGACGATGCGATCGGCGCCGGGTGTAATCCACTCCGTCGCTCTGCTGCGAACCAGCCGCGCGTCAGGGAAAAGCCGCGTGAGAATGACGCTGGACAACACTTCGTCGGCATGAAAGCCGCCGGAATGCGTAACAAGGAAATTTGGAGCCATACGGCCATGACCTTACTGGTTGCGAACTGGACCGATCGGCAGATAACCAGTTTTGGGTGACATCTCAACCGCTCATCATCAAAGTGCAGAGACGAGCCCAGACCGTAGAACGGATTGGTCTGATGCGTGCATGAAAGGTCTGGACGTTGTGCGTCCGCTGTGCGCGCCCAGAATCGCTCGATGTGAGTTTTAGTTTGCCGTTTCAACCGCGAAATGTCATATGACCGTTAGCTTTAGCCGGTAGATGCGGTCTTATTTTCCGCTAACGGTTTCAGTGAAACTTCTACTTTGCCAAAGCGATTGCACAATCAGACCTCAACGGCTGCTCGAGCGGCGGCCGAGGTGCGCGCCTGTCCACCCGCCAGGCTTACAATCTGCTCAGCCGGTATCGCGTCGAGGTGACGATCACGACGTTACTGCCCCGCACCACCGAAACCCGGCGCAAGCCGCTTCCAGGCGGGGACCGAGGTCAGCACGACACTGCTCGGGCAATTCCAACTGTCACCTGAAATCTTTCAACTCAATTTTCGGTTGGGCTCTTACCTAGTGATTCATGATTAATTGCACCCATCGCAAAACCCTCTATTTTCCCTTGCAGGGTGCCTCGACGAGACGGGACGTCCTCAGCTTCGCAGCGCCGCCGGACCGCTTCGGTTTCCGCACCAATCCCAGATGCCGTTCGACGACACGATCCATGAGGAGACGAGCGATGGGTGCAACGACGCCGGACAACATCATGCGGCTCGGCATGGGGTTCTGGGCCTCCAAGGCCATGCTCAGCGCGGTCGAGCTCGGCGTCTTCACCGAGCTCGCAGCCGGCCCGGCCGACCTGCCTGACCTGCAGGCCAGGCTGAAACTGCATCCCCGCTCGGCCCGCGACTTCCTTGACACCCTTGTGGCCCTGAAGCTGCTCGAACGCGAGGACGGCCGCTATCGCAATGCCCCTGATACGGACCTCTTCCTCGACAAGGCGAAGCCGTCCTATATCGGTGGTATCCTCGAAATGGCCAATGCCCGGCTCTACGGTTTCTGGGGCTCGCTTACCGAAGCCCTGCACACGGGAGAGCCCCAGAACGAAGCCAACCACAGCGATGACTTCTTCACCGCGATCTATGCGGAGCCGGCACGGCTGCGCGGGTTCCTCGAGGCGATGAGCGGGATCAGCGCCGGTGCGGCGCAGGCGATCGCCGCCAGGTTCGACTGGTCGAAATACACGACCTTCGCCGATGTGGGCGCGGCGCAGGGCATGGTGCCGGTGGTGATCGCGCGAGCCCATTCGCATCTCCAGGCCATCGGCTTCGACCTGCCCGCCGTGCAGCCGATATTCGACGAGTTCGTCGCCCTGCAGGGCCTCGCTCACCGCATCCGCTTCCAAAGCGGCAACTTCTTCGACGGCCCGATGCCGAATGCGGATGTGATCGTGATGGGGCATATCCTGCACGACTGGGATCTTGCCGAGAAGAGGATGCTGCTGGAAAAAGCATTCGCCGCGTTGCCGAAAGACGGGGCGCTGATCGTCTACGACGCCGTCATCGACGACGAGCGCCGCAGCAACGCCTTCGGCCTGCTGATGAGCCTGAACATGCTGATCGAGACTCGCGGAGGTTTCGACTACACCGGCGCCGATTGCCAGGCCTGGATGCGCGATGCCGGTTTCGTTTCCACACGCGTTGAGCCGTTGCTGGGGCCGGACTCGATGGTGATCGGCTTCAAGCCCGACTGAACGGAAACGCAACTTGACCGGCCATTTGCGGCGCGCTGGCCTTGCCCTCGTCGGCCGATGTCGAGGAGCGCTACGTTCAAACACAGCAGGGGCACGCTTCGGCTGAGTTGACGCGCAAACGTCAGCGGCGGCGCGGCCGCTTCCGCAGCAATCTCACCAAGTGTCTGGGCTTTAAGGGCCTACTCCCCAAGCGGTCAAAATTGCGGGCTGGGTGTTCAGCTTAGCGCTTCAATTGAAATCGGGGAGTAAAAGCTACAGGGCTGTAGGGACCTTATCCCGCCAGCATACGTGCGAGCATATTTCTGATGTGGTCCTGCGCGCCGTAGAAAATTGCCGCGACAATGATTTTGCGGCTATCTCTACCGGTAGAAACCAAATAGCTGCCTTGTCCCGCCGAAGAAACCGGATCCCGGGATGAATATCGGGCCGCAGAGTCCCGATATAAGGCGTATCGACGAGACGATCGATTTCGACACGCAGTTTGTGGATCCGTTCAGCGGTACGCTCCACCGCCTCGTCAGACGAGTCCCCGAGTTCGACATAGGCGTCGAACAGATGATCGAAGATCAACTCGAAATCGCGTTCGGCATCCTCAGAATATTCAACAGTCCACACGAACAACCCGTCGCTTCCGCTCAATCATTGCCGAGACGCGGCTTTCCATTTCCGTCGCAGTAATCATAGGTCCATTCAATCGCCGCTGAACCAATTCGCGAAGCGCTGCCGTTTCGACGGTCTCGGTTTCCGTCTTTTGGCGAAGCAGTTCTAGGCCCTGCTGAAGAACGGAACTCATGCTGGAATACCGGCCGCTCTCCACCAGCGAACGGGCAAACGCATCCTGCTGGTCGGTCAGCGAGATCGACGATTTGACACTCATCGGTTTAACTCCTTTGAACCTAATTTGCTACTCAGTAGCACATACGTCAATTTGACGAGATGTCCGTCAGGGCGGCAAAGTCAACGACGTCGGTGCAGAAGCAATCGTGCTCGGCCATTCGAGCGCCGAAATGACCCCAAACGCCGATCCAGCCAAACCAGGACGAAATAAAAGCCGCTGGCGAAGCGGCCGAAGCTGCGGCGGAAGTGTCGGACCAGATCGGGCGCGCGATTCCCCAGGCGAATTTCGTCACTCGCCTAACGATCGGGGGTGAAGACCTCGGTTACAAGAAGACTGTCGCAATAGTCCTCATTCTCCATTGCGATGTTGTTGATGTGCCGCGTATTCGTGCCTTTGCCGCGCGATGTCAGCGAGATGCCGTCGGGGCCGATGCGCCGCGCCGCATGTCCACCCTTTCCAGGCGCCGAGCAAACAGCAACCAGGCAGTCGGTTTCCGCCATTATTTCCCAGTTGCTGCCATTCGGCACATAGAGGCAATGAGGCGCGGTCTTCTCGAAAACGTTCATCCGGTCGCCGAGAAGACCCCAGTCCTGCCCGGCGGCCTGAACCATGGCCTTGCCCTCGACCACTACGAGTATGACTTCGCGGTCGCCAGTTGCCTCTCCGGCTTTCTCGCCTTGCCGCAGCCGATAGAGTGAGAAGCCGACAAAGCGCCAACCGGCGGATTGGGGAGTGATCTCATGGACCTTGCCATGACTTCCGAACGGTTTGCGGAGAAGATCAACCATGTCGATTCTCCTCAGTTGAAAGTGCGCTGGTCGCGCGCATTCTGGTTATAATGCTCACGCGCCTGTTCCAGCCGTTCCGGGCCGCCGGCTTGGGGCACGGCAACATCCCACCAGTGACCGCCCGCCCCTGTGCCTGGAACGGCATCGATGTCGATCACGATGACCGTCGGCTTAGTACGGGAACGCCCTTCGACGATCTTCCGCTCAAGTTCAGCAATGTGGGCTGCCTTTTCCGCATAGGCACCCATCGAGCGGGCATGACCGACGAAGTCCAGCTCGGGCATTTCCTCGATATTGCTTTCCTTGTACATGTTGTTGAACTCGGCGCCGCCGCACTCGATTTGCAAGCGATTGATGCAGCCATAGCCGCGATTGTCCGTCAAAACGACTGTAAACGGGACCCGGCGCATGACCGCCGTCGCCAGTTCCGAATTCGCCATCATGTACGAGCCATCACCGACGAAGCAGACGACCTCCTTGTGTGGAGCAGCCAATATTATACCCATGGCACCGGCCACTTCGTAGCCCATGCAGGAGTAACCATACTCCATATGGTACCCACCCTTGGCGGACTGCCAGAGGATCTGCAACGCACCCGGCGTCCACCTACCTGCAGACCGTAGAGGTCGACTGATGCCCGACCGATGGTAATGACGTCGAGTGGTTTCATTTCAGATCTCCTTACTCAGAATCCGACGCGCGCCAGGAAGGCCCGGCTGGCCGCCAGATCTTCGAGAATGCTGCCTGTGTTGCGCGGATCCCGCTCTTGTTCGATGGTGATGTAGCCGCCGTAGCCGAGTTCGGTCAGAAGCGCGCGGACGGACTGATAGTCGATCGACCCGCGACCGATCGGGCACATGACGCCCTTGGCGCAAGCGTCGAAGAAGCGAATGCGCGCTTCCATAACCTGCCCGTAGACCTTGGCGTCGATATCCTTGAAATGAATATAGTCAACGCGATCCCAGTATTGCCTGAGCGTGGCAACAGGATCCATGCCGGAATAGGCCATATGGCCGGTGTCAAGGCACAGCCCTGCGAGATCGGCAGGAATATCGTCTACGACTCGCCGCAACTCATCGGCGAATTCAATATATCCACCCGCATGGGGATGGATGGTTGCACGCACGCCATATTTGTCGCGCGCCAGCGCCGCGATGGCGCGGATATTGTCGATCATGCCTTGCCACGCGCCTTCATCGAGACGGGGTGCACGATCAGAATGGCCGGCTGCATAGTCGCGCACGTCATGGCCCCAATCCATCACGGTCAGGTAAGGCGCCGCATAGCGTTGGCCGGGATGGGTTTCGGGCTTCGGTAGTTGGGTGATCAGCGCGCAGATTTCATCGGTCTGACGCAGAAGGCTCTCGCGCTTCGCTGGGGAAACGAGGTCGTCGAAGATCGTACCGGCGACGATCTTCAGATCACGCTGGTCGAGCGCTCTGGAAACCAGCCCCAGATCCAGCGGGAGGTAACCATAAGGCCCAAGTTCCAACCCGCCGAAACCGGCCGCCTGTGCTTCATCGAGCACTTTTTCCCAGGCAGGAAGGTGCGGATTATTCACATCATCGACGCCCCAGCAGCATGGCGCGGTTGTTATGGTGATGGGACTGCGCATCAGGTGTCTGCCGTGATTGTTTCTAAGGTAAAGGACCGGTGGAGTGGTTCGTAAAACTCGAGAAAGCGTTGCGTATGGTCTCGCAGGAGGTGTTCCGCATAGGCCTGCTCATCTCTCCAGCACTCGATAAAAACCAACCGGTTCGGATCGTCTGTGCAGGTGAAGCAGTCAAACGAAAAGCAACCATCCTCGGCCCTCGTCGCTGACGGCACCTACGGGGCGCGGGCGAGAATTTCGTCCCGCGTCCCGGGTACAAGCTCAATCGTCACGATGAACTTGTACGGCTCGGTCATCGGCTGATCGTCGCCTGCAGTGCATCGATGGATGACTGGATGCCGGCGTCGGTCGACATGGTGAAGTCTTCCATTTCGAGGCTGACCCAGCCGTTGTAGCCGACCATGCGGACAACGGAGAAGAACTCCTTCCACCATTGCAGGTCATGTCCAGCGCCGACGGCGACGTAGTTCCACGTGCGGTTGGAGACGTCGGTCACATCTTTGAGTTCCAGGAGGCCGTTGACGTCCGCGAGCCCGCGCTCGATACGGGTGTCCTTGCCATGGCAATGATGGATGGCGCTTCCAAGTGCGCGCGCCGAGGCGATCGGATCGGCGCCCTTCCAGAACAAATGGCTGGGGTCAAGGTTCATGCCGACGCTCGGGCCGACCTCGTTTCGCAGACGGAACAGCGTTTCGGGATTCCAGACGAGCATCGCCGAGAAATTTTCAAGCGCGTATTTTTCGACGCCCACTTCCTTGGCCAGCTTCACGAGGTCGTACCAAAGCGGAAACACGCGGTCCTCCCACTGGTAGCGATCGCGCTCCGGCATCTCGTCCGGCCAGCTCTTGGTGTAGACGAGCCAGTTCGGCACCATATCGCCGGGTGCCGCCTCCGGCAGCCCCGACATCGTGACGATCGTCTTGATGCCGATCTCACCGGCGAGGCAAATCGTTTGTTCCATCTCCTTGCGATGGCGCTTGCCCATGTCACCCGGATCGAGCGGATTTGCCGAGCAATTGAGGGCCGCGATCTCCAGACCGCGCGCTTCGATTTCCTTGAGTTTGGTTTTCAGGAGCCCCTTGTTGGCAAGAAGCTCGTCAGCGCGGAAATGCGGCGCGCGCGACCAGCCGCCACCGGTCATTTCAATGCCTTCGACGCCGAGCTTGACGCATTTGTCGAGCATATCGGTAAAGGACAGGTCGCCCATCACGTCGGTGCAGATCGATAGTTTCATGTCAATCGTTCCTGTTAGAGGTTTCGGGGACGCGCGCTTGGGAGATGGAGAGAGGATTTCCAGCGCGTCCCCTGTGTTGGCTACTTGAAATCAACCCAGGAGGAGCCAGCGTCCGCGGAACGGACGCAGTTCTCCAACCAGCGCACACCTTCCGTGCCCGCCTTGATGCCCGGATAGTGATGGGTTTTCAGGAAAGCTTCGTCTCCCCGCCTCTTCGCGTCGATGGCCTGGGCGATCCAAAGATAGATGTTCGCCCAGCTGTCGCCGAGCCCTTCAGTATGCAATGCGCCCATCCGGTCGACGGCCAGGCTCTCGTCTTCGAGATAGGGCATGCCATGATGGAGGATACGGTTCGGCTCGCCCTGGACTTCATAGACCAGCTGGTCAGGATGGGCGTCCGACCATTCGATAGACGCCTTCGAGCCGACGAAGCGATAACGCTGCGAGCCCATGTTGCCGGCGTTGACGGAAGACACCCACAGACGGCCACGAGCGCCATTGTCATAATGCATGAGGACGGTCGCGTGGTCTTCGAGCGGTGCGCGGGTCGGAATGAAAGCCTTGCGGTCGCACAGCAATTTTTCGATTTTCAGATCGGGCAACACCACTTCGGAGAGGTAGTAGAGGTGCGTGCCGATATCACCGAGGACGAAGGTCGGGCCTGCTGTCTTCGGATTGGTGCGCCATTTCAGCGCTTCGCCGGCGCCCACGTCGTCACCGGAATTGAAGCCGTGGGTGTACTGCATATCGACAATGCGAATGTCGCCCAGCATGCCCTTCTTGACCATCGCCGCCATCTGATGGACTAGCGGATGACCCGTGAAACCATAGGTGACCCCGACGATGAGGCCCTTTTCATCGGCCAGCCTCGCCACTTCGTCGCATTCCGCAACCGTGAAGAACAAAGGCTTTTCGCAGATCACGTGCAGACCGGCTTCCAGGCAGGCCTTGGTGATTTCGAAATGGGTGAAATTCGGCGTTGCGATCGAAACGACCTCGACGCCGTCTTCGCGCGCCGTCTCCTTGGCAATCAGCTCCTTGTAGTCATCGTAGCAACGGTCCGCCTCGACGCCGAGATTGACGCCAAAGTCACGGCCTCGAGCGGCGTCGAGGTCGAATGCGCCGGCCACCAAACGATAGGTGCCGTCACGCAGTGCGCCGCTGCGGTGCTTGTAGCCCACTTGCCCGGTCCGGCCGCCGCCGACCATGCCCCAACGAAGCGGGCGCGAGATAAGTCTTTCACCATTGATCATTTCAGTTGCTCCCCCGGCATGGCGCCGGCTTTGGTGTTTGGCATAGCTCCGCCGATCGGCGGACAACGCCCGCCGGCTGCGCAAACATTCATTTCGAGAAGCCCGCCCTTTGGCGGCCTATTGAGGCCGCATCACGGGCCTCACTTCTGATACTTGTCGATGTATCTGCTGATTTCGGAGCACATGAACCGCCCGGATTCATCGGCCTTGTCCTCCCACGCGAAGACGCAGGAAGTCACGATGCCGTCGAAGCCGATTTCGGCCAGCGTGCCGAAGAAATCCTCCCACGGAACCTCGCCCTGCCCGATATTGAGGTGCTGGTGCACACGCGCCTGGGTACCGGGCGGATTGAGAATATAGCGAAGTCCCGAACTTGCCTTGTGATTGAAGGTATCACCAACATGAACATGCGCGAGAACATCCTTGGCTTCGCGCAGCATAGCCTTGGTGTCGTCCCCGAAATAGAAGGTGTGCGGGGCGCAGTAGAGGAACTTGACGTTCTTCGAATTGACCGTGCGGATGATGTCGAGGGCTGGCTGCAGCGTCTCGCACCAGTCTTCCGGATGCGGCTCGATATTGAGCTGAATACCTTCCCGTTCGAAGATCGGCACCAGCTCTTCCATCGAGCGCCACCAGGAATCTTCGCATGCCTCGATCATCGAACCGGTATGGCAGCAGTAGCACGAGCCCTTATCGGGATGCGGGCCTCGGCCGAATTCCGAGTTCATCGTGTCGACTTCCATCTCGACCGCAACTTCGATGGCGCGCTTCCAGTGCTTGACCGCCGCCTTGCGCTCGGTCTCGTCGTTTGAGGCCCAACGATACATGGGCAGGATGGAGGCGATGCCGACATCAGCGTCCTTCAGCGCCTTCTTGAAGGTCTTGATACGCTCCGGAAAAACGCGTGGCGCTTTGAACCATTCAAGGAAGTCCGCGCGGGGCGAGAGCTCGATCCAGTCAAAGCCTAGCTCCTTCATCTTGGCCGGAAGAGCCTCAAGGCTGAGATGGCGATGCATAAACGGGTCGATGGCGATTTTCATGAATCTATTTTCCTGTTCAATCAGTTGGGCGTCACTGGGGGCGGGTGCCCCTCATGCGCCGCCATGTAGCTTTCGACTTCAGCGCCCAGGTTCGCCAACGCCTCGCCACCTGCCATGAGATCGGTGATTTCTTCGCGGGTCTTTTCACCCTTTCGGAAATTGGCAGCGACTGCCCCGCGGATGAGGACAGCGAAATGGTCGCCAACAGCCATTGCATGCGTCACCTGGTGCGTGATGAAGATGACAGCTATGCCGCGCTTCTTTGCTTCAAGGACGATGCGAAGGACGTGGGATGCCTGCTTGACACCGAGCGCCGCAGTCGGTTCGTCAAGGATGAGCACACGGGCGCCGAAATGGACCGCGCGAGCGATTGCCAGCGATTGACGTTCGCCTCCAGAAAGGCCACCGATCAACCGGTCGCCGTCATCGATCCGGGTAATGCCGAATTCCTGAACAGCCTTTACCGCGATTTCATTGGCTTTCTTTCGATCATAGACCTTGAAGGGCCAGAAACCCTTCGTCGGCTCTGCTCCGATGAAGAACGAGCGACCGATGCTCATCAAGGGAAAGGTCCCGCCGAACTGGTGCACAGTCGAGATACCCATCTGTTGTGCATCGCGCGGTCCCTGGAAGTCTACAGGCTTTCCATCCATCAGCACCTCGCCGGTATTGGGCTTGTAGACGCCCGCCAGCGTCTTGATGAGGGTGGATTTTCCAGCGCCGTTATCGCCAAGGAGGCAAAGGACTTCGCCTGCATCAACCTTGAGCGAGATGTCATTGAGAACGTCGATCGGTCCGAAAGACTTGTTGACGTTTCTAAGTTCGAGAATTGGAGTGATCATAGCTGGCCTCACTTCTTCTTCGGCGAGTAGGTCAGGGCCATGATGCGGAACGTGTTATTCATCAACACGGCCAGCAACAGCATGGCGCCGATGATCAAACTCGACCAGTTGCGATCAAACGTCGTGAAGTAGATCCCCTGGTTGACGATCGCGAAGGTGACCGTCCCGAGAAAAATACCGACGATTGAGCCAAAGCCTCCCGTCAGCAGAACTCCGCCGACCACAACCGCGATGATGGAGTTGAAAATAAAGGTCATTCCGGCGGAGACCTGCGCGACGTTGAAGAGGATGGCCTGACACATGCCGACGAAGGCTGCGCTTACCGACGACAGCACAAACAGTGTCACGGTGAGCCTGTCGGTCGGAATACCGGCGTTTCTTGCGCTGACACGGTCGCCGCCCATGGCGAAGATCCAGTTTCCAAAAGGCGAAAAGTGGACATAGAAGATGTAGAGCGCTGTCAGCGCGAGCCACCAGAAAATCGTTACCTGGAAGCTGCCGCCTACAAAGGAACCGAACAGCGACTTTGCGATAACGCCGGACTCAGCCGGACTAAGCGCCACGCTTGTCGTCCCGGTGAGCAGAACAGAAAAGCCCAGGATCACCCCCTGCACCGCGAATAAGGTTCCCAACGTCACTATGAGCGACGGCACTGCGGTCCGGATGACCAGAAAACCGTTGATCAAGCCGACCACCAGACCCAGGCTCAGGGCGCCTAGAATGCCCACCCAGATGGGCATGTGATAGTGACCGGTGATGATTGCGACCGTGAGTGCGCCCGCCGGGATCATCGCGCCGATGGAAATGTCGAGTTCGCCGGAAATCATCAGCAACCCGACAGGAATTGCTATGATACCAAGATTTGCAGCAACGTTGAGCCAGCTAGCCGCACCTGCCGGTTTGAGGAACTCGATGCTTCCGAACACGACGAAGAAGATGAGCACGAAAGCGAGGCCAAGAATGGCGCCGGATTCAGGGCGTCTGATAAGATCGCCCAGGGACAGGTTTTTCATGTAGTTCCTCCCAAAGTTGGCCGCAGGCGAGTTGGTCTGTCGCCAATCAGCGTTCGCAAGGCTAATGCACCGTCGATCCGCCGCCACCGCAGCAGATCGACTCGAGACATTGATTTGCGGTCAGCGCGCGCCCTTCGAGACACCTGTCAAGGTTGCCTCGATATTTAACTTGTCGACGATGTCGGGGCCAGTGAGCACCGGAGACGTTGGAAGATCCGTTCCGAAGTCAATTGCGGAAGCGAGAAGTGTCACCGCCAGCAGCGATTGCAGGTATGGCTGTTGGTCGATAGCGAAACCCTGCGTTCCGGCGTTGATGCGATCAAGGCCGGATTGGTTGAGGTCGAATGTGCCGAGAAGTGTGGTCTCGGTCTTTCCGGCTTGCTGAATGCCAATTGCAGCCGAGTCCGCATCCCCCGCAGAGATCGTGATGAGGCCGTCAATCGTCGCGTCCTGGAGGAGCGTCGCTTTGATGGCCTCGGCAACGGCGGTGGCATCGCCGAAGCTGGTTGCGGGCAAGGGCAACTGCTTCGCCGTACCACCTGCCTTTGTAATTCCGTCGATGACGCCCTTGCAGCGCGCCTCCAGATTGGCGGCGCCCGGGACGGTATTCACGCAAAGCACATTCTTCTTGCCGTTCTTGAAGAAGTACTCGCCACCTGCGACGCCCGCGAGATATTCGTCGGAACCGACATAGTTGATAGCACCGAGCTCCCTGGCCTTATCAATTCCGCCGGCGTTCATCAGGATGACCTTGATGCCGGCAGCGACTGCTTCCTTGATTGCAGGGTCCTCACCTTCGGGAACCCAGTTCGGAATGACCAGGCCATCGACCTTCTGGCTGATGGCCGTCTGTATGAGTTGGACGACGTCGGGCGCGAAATTGTCATAGGTCTGGAGGCGTAGGTAGTTCACCTTGCCGCCGTTAGCCTCAACGACCAGCCGCGCATCATCGATGCCCTTTTTGATGAGATTCCAAAATGCGTCGTCATTCTTGCCACCCACCACAGCGATATTGGCAGCCATCGCCGAAGGCACAGTGAACGCAACGATAGTGGTCGCAAGCAAAGCTGCGCAAAGACGCTTAATTCCCTTCATAACTTCTCCTCCCGTTTCATCGTCCACAAGGACTGAATGCGTGTTGATCTGTAGCGCGTAGAATGCCAAAATGAAATTGGTCTGGCGCATTGAAGCATATTTCGTTTCAAAACGTTTCATTCACAAATGATATAGGGAGGACGTTTGATGAATAGGCCCACGATATCTGATCTGGCGAATACGGCTGGGGTCAGCTTGTCCACGGTCAACCGGCTTCTGCACGGGACAGGCACAGTCCGGGCAGATACGGTCGACCGAATCCTGCAGGCTGCGGATAAGATTGGATTTTACGGGCTCGGTGCCTTGCGCCAGCGCAAGCAAGACAATCTGCCGCAACGACGGTTCAGCTTCCTCATGCAGCAGTCGCACAGACCACTTTACCAGTTATGGGCTGAGGGGCTTAAGGCAGCGGCCCATAGGCGGACCGACGCGGTGATCGAACCGGAGGTGATATTCGAAGACGATTTGTCGCCGGAAGCTGTCTCTATGAACCTGCTGGAAATAGGCAAAACAGCAGATGCCGTGGCAGTGATTACGGCAGATCACCCATTGGTCAGCCAAGCGATTGATGAATTGCGTGGGAATGGCGTTCCGGTAGTAGCGTACGTAACCGACTTGTCCGCCGCTAGTCGTGCCGGATTTGTTGGTACTGACAACTGGAAGCGAGGAAGAACCGCCGCCTGGTTTATCAGCCAAACGGCTGATGAGCCCGGAAGAGTATTTCCTTTGGTTGGTAGCAACCGTTATCAATGCCAGGATATCGCCGATGCCAGCTTTCGGTCTTACATGCGTGAAAACGCCCCAGATTTTCAGATCAGCGAAACGCTTCTCACATACGAGGTGCCGGAAAACGCCTATGAAATCGTACGACGCCTGATCCAACAGGAACCAGATATAAAGGGAATTTTCGTCAACGGGGGAGGTATATCGGGCGTCCTGCGAGCCATGCGTGAACTGGCACCGGAACGGCAGAAAAAGATTCGCATTGTCTGCAGTGACGTTGGACCTGAAACTCGCAAGGGGCTGAGTGAGGGGTTAATTACAGCGTCGCTATGCCATCCTCTCGACAAGATGCCGACCGAGCTTGTCGACGTCATGCTTCGCCTAATCGATCGTCGCGACGCGCATTCTATCGAACAACGTATCGTTCCGTTTGATATCCTTACGCCCGAAAGTTTGTGGACATAAGTTGCCCTGGTCATGCGTTAGCATTTTGCACGAGCTTCATAGGCGACACGTGGTCACGTTGGGGCAACTTCAAACCGAGATTGAAGCCCGAACAACCGCGGTGCAAAAGTTCAGCTTAGTGCGCAAGCACGCAAGCATGGCTGTGGCAGCCGAATGGCGAGCTTCGGGCCGTCTCCCGGTCTGGAGCGCATTCAGATCAAGATTTTCGACTGTTGCCCGCAGGCAGATGAATGTCTGCTGCCCGAGGGCGACCTGAAGGCGCTCTCCGCCCGATGAAGAGAACACCTCAAGCTGGCAGATCGTCAGTGTCCGGCCACTCTTGACGACACGACCGACCGCATCGACGAATTCGCCCTCAGCGGGATTCAGAAGGTTCAGCTTGAACTCGACGGTTAGAACCTCCGTATCTTCAGGGAACAGGGTGAACCGAGCATAACCTCCGGCGGAATCGGCGATCGCCGACAGGCCACCCGCATGAAAATAGCCGTGCTGCTGGGTCAGTTGCGAAGCGAACGGCATACGGATGACCACAACCCCCCGATGGATCTGGTGCAACTCTGCTCCAAGATGCCGCATCAACCCCTGTCGATTGAAGCTTTCACGAATGCGCTGCTCGACCGTCTCGTCTACAAGCGGCAGTGCCACGAAATCTGCCCCGGTTACCCACAACAGGCTCTCGGTGAGCAATTTCGCAAGATCGTAACATATTGAAATTATGGTAAGCACGGCATTAACTAAAGCGATATCGCCCATTGCTTCTGTCACGACTGCGGATTTTTGCGCGGTTCCCTCACCTGCGATAAGTATCGCTATCGGAAGGTGAGGTTCGCCGCAGCACCTAAGATCGGCTCGATCTCTCAATTGGTATTGCCAGCTGGGAGATGTAGTCGGTACATGCGGCGTCAACAGCATCAATGAGCCTCTCAGAACGAGCAATAAGCCAGGACAGCGCCTCCTCGCTTATTATGTAGTACGGCGAGTAGCGCGCCTTCACGTAGGCCTCATTGAGGGTATTGAACCAAGCCACATAGCGATGCCGGTCTCGTGGCCACACCTCGGCGAGATCCTGCCGTTGCTGTTCCGCAAGATTTCGAAGGAGACCAAGACTGTGGGAGGCTGGACTGTAATTCGAAAAGACCAAGAGAAGCCCGGAGTATGCCTGCTCAAGTGATTGGTGAAGGAGAAATGCCGCCTGCCTAAAATCGCCTTCGGCACGGCAAAACTTGGACGTCTTCAGAAAAACTCGTGCGTCGGCCAGCCGATGGTCGTAATACGACTTTGCAGCCTCGTAAATCAATTCTCGGCTTGGGACTTTGGCTGCGGGAAGGTCTTTACCATCTGCTTCATAAAGAACAATGCCGTCGCGCCTTATATCGGAGAAGAAGTAACGGCCCTGATGCAAAGCGTCCCCTACCTCACGTCGCGAATGGATGATCGGCGTAACGGGTGTCTTGATGCCGCGGTCGCGTATCAGCCGGTCCTTGGCGGCATACCAATATTCGGGATCGGCCAGCTTCTTCGTGCTGACGATGATCAGAATGTCGTAGTCCGAGCGGTAGCCCTTGGCAGTGTGTGGTTCATCAACCCAGGTTCCGCGGGCGTAAGATCCAAAGAGGATGATCTTCCAGATACGGCCCTTCTTCTTGAACTCCGCCTCCGCACCCTTCAACGCGTTCTCGAATTCTTCGTGAATGATCTCGACAACACGCGCCAGTTCGCGCTGCTTCTTCTCCGGCAGATGATCGAGGCTCGATTTCATCAAGGGCAAAAACTCCCGTTGAATCACTTCCTTAGCGCATCGACTGACCTGCGCGCCACTGCAATTTCTGAAGGGAAATGGCATTAATCTGACCGGCTCGTGATTTTCCAGTCGCTTGAGGTGTGCGTGTACGATCGCCGATCTTCTCAGACATCTGCTCATGCAGTCTCTACGCCTTGCCCATTCTCTTCACACCAGCACAGGCTGTCGTCGCAACAGAGAAAGAGAAGGAACCAACCATTCCGGCCGTTCTCCAACAATTGCCGACTTCAGGTAGGCCGCAGCTTTCGCTGAATATCACTTCGTGTTGAAATCTTCATCCGCATTGTCCCCACCGCCTGAGTTATGCCCCAAGGAAAACTGGGGACACCGTATTTCAACTTCTCGCACGCACGGGCGGGAGCGAAAGTATAAGCGTCGGCTGGATTGTCTCAGGTTCCAGAGCCGGGCGGGAACTTTTGGTCGAAAGCAGCGTTTTCTTACTGTCACCGAACTCGACCAAGTCGATGACATTCATGGGGCTCGCCGACATGACAGGAGGCGAGCTCCTTCCGTTTCCGCGGTTTGCTTAGAAATAGATCGACATCACCAGGTCCTGGTCGAAATCCCCGAAGCCCTTGCCAAAAATGTTCATGCCGCCCGGATTGTCGGCCTTTTCGTCAATGCCGATGCGAAAGCGAATGGAATGATGATCGGCAATGCCGAGCGAGCCGATCGTCTGTGTCGAGACCATCGCGCCATCAATCCAGGTTCCCTTGTCGTCGATCGTCCACGTCTTGAGCTTGCCGTACTGCGAGCCGCTGAGTTTCCACCAGGCGGGCGAGTACATGCCGCGCCGGTCGCCGAAATCGCCCGGGGACGTCCAGTGGCCGGCCTTGATGCCATTCACCCAGATCGAGATGTCGGATGGCCAGTTGGCGTTGGTCGCCGGCGTCTCGGAGCTGAGCTCCGCCGAAAACTCGACCTTGCGGATCTTTCGGCCCGTGACCTTGGCATTGTTCGGAAATTTGTACTCCACATAGCCGCGGGTGAACCACAAAAGCGCGGCCTGCATGCGTTGCGGGTCAAGGAAGACTTCCTGCACGTCGAGCATTCCGATGACATTGTTGACCGAGCAGAGCCCGCAGGGCGCCTCCACTTCGAACTCTGTGAAAAGCCCGATCGGCATGCTGACGGTAACGACATCTTCAGAAGACTTTGTGCCGCTGGCGTCGAAGCGGATCAGAATTTCATCGTAGATGCAGGAGCAGACCTTCTGATTACCCTTCGTCGCCTTCATCGTCTGCGTCTGGATCAGCCCCGCCTGTTCCAGCGCCTTCAAGTTGGTCGCCGCCGTCGATTGCGGCAAGCCCATGTGTGCGGCGATGTCGTTCACATTCAAGGGGCCCTTCTGGCGCAGCAGGTTGAGGATCTCGATACGCGTCGCTGAACCGAGGGCGTGGACGACTTCGGCATCCTTCATCGGATCGACGGTTAGAAGCTTAGTCTCCATGCTCTACTACCGGTTCTCCAGTCTTTCTCGGCTCTACTTCGCTGATAACATGCGGGCGTTGCCGGTGTCGCCGCCTTTTCTATAAGTGCCGGCCCGCGCGTCGGGAGAGCTGTCGCGGACCGGCTGGGCCTTCTCACCTCGGCCCGAAAGGTGTTCTTCATTGCCTACCCCTTGATGCCGGAAGACAGCATCAGCGCCTGCGTTACGCGTTTCTGGAAGAGCAGATAGGCAACTGCGACGGGCATGGCGGCGAGAATCGCGACGGCCATGTCACGTGCGTATTTGACCCCGAAGGCATCACTGATCTGGGTAATACCGACGGTGACCGTCATCATGTCCTCCGAACTAGTGACAAGGAAGGGCCATAGGAAGGCATTCCAGGCCATGATGTAGGTGATGATCGCAAGTGCCGTGGTAATTCCCCAGTTCAGCGGCAGATAGAGCCTGAAGAGGATCTGGAATTCCCCGCAACCGTCGAGCTTTGCCGCTTCGCGCAGTTCCTTTGGAACGGAATCGAAGAACTGCTTGTAGACTATGACGACCACCGGAACGATCAATTGCGGCAGGATGATGCCGCCCCAGGTATTGATCAGGCCGAGTCGGTGCATGAGGACGAACTGCGATACCACAAGAGCCTGCGACGGCACCATGAAGCTCGCTAGGATGATGCCATAGAGCAGTTTGCGGCCTGGAAAGATGATCTGCGACAGCGCATAGGCGCACATCACGCTGATCACGATCACGACGATCGTCACGGTGACCGAGGTCACGATCGAATTCATGTACCAGGTGGCGAGATTGGTATTGAAAAGTGCAAAGTAATAGGCCGAGAAGTTGAAGACGTCCGGGATGAAGGTCGTTTTCGATACCACCTCCTGCTCCGGTTTGACCGATGTGACGACCGCCCAATAAATCGGGAATGCCCACATGCAGGCGATCAGGAGGGTCAGGATGAGGAAAAGCACGTTGCCGATAGACTTGCCGGGCATGTGTCAGCGCTCCCTTACGCGCAGAAGCTGGTATTGCAGCACGGAAACGACGACGATAATCAGGAAGAGCATGACGGCGACCGCCGAGCCGACACCACCATGATTGAGGCGGAAGGCCTCGCGGTAAACGAGCTGCAGCAGCACATAGGTCGAGTTGAACGGTCCGCCTTCGGTCATCAGGTAGACCTGGTCGAAAATCTTCAGCTGCAGGATGAGCTGGAGCGTGAGAACGAGCGCCGTGACCGGCCAGATCAGCGGCCAGGTGATGCGGCGGAAGCACTGGAGGCGCGTCGCGCCGTCGAGCATCGCAGCCTCATAATAATCCTGCGGAATATTGCGCAGCCCGGCGATGAAGAGCAAAAGGTTGAAGCCGTTCGTCCACCAGACCGTGACGAGGGCCACCATCGGCATGGCCCAGACGGGATCACGGAAAACACTGATGCGCTTGCCGGTGAAGAATTCGATCATGTATTGCGCAATGCCGAACTGCTGGTCGAGTACCCATTGCCATATCTGGGTCACGACAGACACCGGCAGGATATAGGGGATGAAGAAAAGCACGAGTATCAGGCTCTGCAGCCAACCCTTCAGCCGCACGACCATCAGCGCCAGACCAAGGCCGATCAGCGTGTTCGGGATGACGGTCAACAAGACGAAATAGCCGGTGTTCCATACCGAGGTATAGAAGAGCTTCTGGCCGAAGAGCTTTACATAGTTGCCGAAACCCACCCATTGCCCCACGCCGATCAGCGGCGCGTCGGTGAAGCTCAGGGCAAACATCTTGTAGACCGGGTAGGCAAACACGACCAGATAGGCGGTCACAAACGGCGCAATCATGATGATCGCCGTCAGCGTCTTGCCTCGTCTTTCACTGCTGAACACTAAGCATCTCCTTCAAGCGAGGTGCCGGCCGAAGGTCGCTCCGGCCGGCGAATTCTCACATCTGGCTCTTCAGCTCTTCGCGCATCTGCTCGATCGCGTCTTCCGGCTCGAGCTGCCCGTTCAAGGCCGGAACCACGAAGTTCTGCGTCGCTTCGTAGATGGGACCTGCGACGCCTGCGAGTTTGGAGACCGGATCGAAGACTGCCGTATCTGCGAGCTTCGCATAGGTCGCATTCGGCTGCATTTCCGTGAATTCCTTGCTGTCGGTCACGGGCTTGTAGGCCGGAATGTGACCGGCGCTCGCCCAGGAGATGCTGTGCTCGTTCATCCAGTTGATGATCTCGAGGACGATCTTCACCTTCTCCGGAGCGATCGGTTTGGCATCGCTATTGGGGATCGCGAAGGAGTGCGAGTCCGCCCACGTCGCCTGTTTGCCCATCAGGTTCGGGATTTCGATGGCACCCCATTCGAAACCGAGATTGCCGTTCTTCTGCAGGTCGACCATGGTCGGCACTTCCCAGACGCCGTTGATATGCATGGCGGCCTTGCCAGAGGTGAAAAGCGCAATCGAGGCTTCATACGAAATCAGCTTGGGCGAATAGCCGGTCGTGACCCAGTTTGCCATGGTCTGCAGCGCCTTGGCGCCGGCATCGCCGGGCAGGATCTCGTCTGCATCGATGAACTTGGCGCCCTGCTGTGAAAGCAGAGTATAAAAAACGCGCCACATCGAGCCGCCTTCGTCAGTGTGCAGCGACAACGGATACTCGACCTTGCCGGTCGCCTTGATCTTCTCGAGCGCGGCGTTGAAATTGTCGAGCCCGTCGAGACCCTTGGGCAGACCGTCGTCGCCCAGAAGCCCGGCCTCTTTCAAAATCGTCTTGTTGTAGTAAAGGACGATCGAATGAACGTCGAAGGGAATGCCATAGACCTTGTTGTCAAAAGTCGCCTGCTTCCAGGCCGCATCGACGTAATTTTCCTTCTTGATTCCGGCGGAAGCGAGCTCTTCATCGGAAAACGGCCGCAAGATTCCGGTCGGAACGGCGAGCGGATAACGCGACATATGATAGGTCATGATGTCGGGCTGCTGGCCGACGGCAGCCGATGTCTGAACCTTGGTATAGAAGGGAACGCCCCATTCGAGCGTCGTCGCGTTGATCTTGATGTCCGGGTGGGTATCGTTGAACTCCTTGATGAGCGCCTTCATGCGGATACCGTCACCACCGCTTAAGAAATCCCACCAGGTAATATCGGTCTGTGCGAATGCCGCGGCCGGGGGCAGCAATGCGATTGCCGCCGAAACGGCCAGTTTCAATAGCTTTTTCACGTCGGTTCCTCCTCGATAAATTCATGGGTTGTGACAATCCCCTCGGGAACGGTCCTGGCTGCAAGCCCCCTCCTGGGCCGGCATCCTCATCCTGCATTCACTTCCGAAATCCGGGCTAGACGCCCAAACTCCAGGCATCAGCTGAGCCTCCTGCCTTCGCTGTCGAAGGCCAGCATTTCAGGCACCCTCAGAGAAAGATTGATCTTTTCCTTGGGCTGCGGGCGGCTGTCGCGGCACTCGACCGTCATTTCCGCGCCACTTACAGTCAGAATGTGCAGATAGCCGGTGCCTCCGAGCTCCTCGGTGAACTCGGCCACGGCCGGAAGCGTCACAGTGCCTTCACTTGCCCCAAGCCCGATATGCTCCGGACGGACACCGACATGGACGGATGCGCCGGCAGCAGCACCCCTTCGCACCGGCAGATCGAATGGCTGGCCGGGCGCGTCTTCAAGCTCGACCCGCAAAGAGCCTGACCCCGCATTTACGACTTTTGCCTTCAGAAAGTTCATTCCCGGCGAGCCGATGAAGCCTGCGACAAACATGTTTTGCGGATCGCGATAGAGCTTGAGCGGCGCACCGACCTGCTGGACGACGCCTCCTTTGAGCACGACGATCTTGTCGGCAAGCGTCATCGCCTCCACCTGATCATGCGTGACATAAACCATGGTCGCGCCGATCTGCCGGTGCAGCCGGGCGATCTCCATGCGCATCTTTACGCGCAGTTCGGCGTCGAGGTTCGACAGCGGCTCATCAAACAGGAAGACGCGCGGCTCGCGCACGATTGCCCGGCCGATCGCCACGCGCTGGCGCTGGCCGCCGGAAAGCTGGCTTGGCTTGTGGTCCAGATAGTCTCCCAGACGCAGAATGTCGGCGGCCGCCTTGACCTTCTGCTGGATCTCCGCTTTCGGCCGACGGGCGATCGACAGGCTGAACGCCATGTTTTCGAAAACGGACAGATGTGGATAAAGCGCATAGGACTGGAAGACCATCGCCACGCCGCGCTTGGAGGCTTCCCTGTGCGTCACGTCGTCGTTCTCGATGCGGATTTGCCCGCCGCTCGTCTCCTCCAGCCCCGCAATCATTCTGAGCAGCGTCGACTTTCCGCAGCCCGAGGGACCGACAAAGACGGCGAACTCGCCCTGTTCGATCTCGATATCGACGCCATGAATGACCTTGAACGAACCGAACGACTTGCTGACATTCGTCAGCTTGATACCAGACATGCACCCTCCCGATTGTCGTTTTCAACGGGGCGGCTCCTCCGCCGCCCCAATGGCAATCAGTTCACGCCGAGGCGACAGACAGCAGTATGAAATGATAGGATTTTGCCGGCAGGGCCCCGATGAGCGCACCCTCGTCGGTGATGGAAAGACCCGCGCCCGGCTTTGGGACGATGCGCTCCTGGTTCTCGACCGAGTTCCTGGCTTTCAGATCCTCGCCGGTCATGACGTGATGCTGCATGATCTTGAGACCCTTGAAGCCCTGCAGGTCGACGCTGAAGTCCAACGCCTCGTCAAGGCTGCGGTTGATTGCAAAGAGCGCTATCGTCCTGCCGTCGTCGTGCAGCACCGCCGACAGATCGAGATAGGGCACGTCCTGGGCGACCTCGCAGTCGTAAGTCGGGCCGAATGACGACACCGTCAGCGCCGTGCCGCGACCGTATTTCGAGGCAAATTGCAGCGGATAATAGATCGACTGGCGCCATGCCGGACCGCCGGCCTTGGTGAGGATGGGCGCAATCACATTGACGAGCTGCGCCATGCAGGCGATCTTGACCCGGTCGGAGCGGCGGATGAAGACATTGATCAGCGAAGCGACGAAGATCGCATCCTCGAGATTATAGAGCTCTTCGAGGAGCGGCGGCGCTTCCGGCCAGTCCCAGCTCGCGATACGCTCGCCGTCTTCCTTGCGGTCGTGGTACCAGACGTTCCATTCATCGAAGCAGATCTTCACGTCGCGCTTCGACCGCTTCTTCGCCTTGATGTAGTCGATGACGCCGCCGATGGTGACGATATAGCGATCGAGCTCGATCGCCTTGGCATAATAGTTCAGCGTGTCGTTTTCTTCGTTGCCGAAGTACTTGTGCAACGAGATGTAGTCGACGCTGTCATAGCTGGCTTCGAGAACCGTCGCCTCCCATTCGGGATAACTCTTCATCTTGTCGTTGGACGAGCCGCAGACAACCGTTTCCAAGGTCTTGTCGAAGTATTTGAAGGCCTTGCTGACTTCGTTGGCGAGGTGGCCATATTCGGCAGCGCTCTTGTGGCCGACCTGCCAGGGGCCGTCCATCTCGTTTCCGAGGCACCAGATGCGGACATTGTGCGGATCCTTGTAGCCGTGGCTGGCGCGAAGGTCGCTCCAGTAGGTTCCGCCCGGATGATTGCAGTATTCGAGGAAGTTGCGGGCATCGTTCAGCCCGCGCGAGCCGAGATTCATGGCAAGCATCATCTCGGTGTTGGCAAGCTTCGACCAGTCGGCGAATTCATTGATGCCCATCTGGTTGGTTTCACGTGTGCGCCACGCAAGATCAAGCCGGGTCGGACGCTGGTCCCGCGGGCCGATACCGTCTTCCCAATGATAGGCCGAGACGAAATTGCCGCCCGGATAACGCACGATCGGCATATCCAGGTCGCGTACCATATCAAGAACATCGGTTCGAAAGCCGTCCTTGTCCGCCTTGGCATGGCCCGGTTCGTAGATGCCGGTGTAAACTGCGCGGCCCATGTGCTCGAGGAAGGAGCCATAGACCCGCTTGTCGACGGCCGAAATCGTGAATTCCCGGTTTAGGGTGGCTTTTGCCCGCATGGATGTTCCTCGTTATTGAATCTGATTTTTCCGCAAGCTAGACTCGGAAATTTTTTATTTCAAGGATTTTGTTTTATATCAAAAAATCAGTTTCATATAACCGGCCTGGGTTGATGGGGCACGGTTGGATGCGTGAGTCTTAACACTGTTTCAGGCTGTGAATTTTTGCCTCGCGTTTCCTGGACGTCTGCGCGTTTCAGCTTTGCATCCGCTCGCCGTCGACCGCCCCAATCCCTATTGAGGATGCTGCTGTGGCGTGACATTGGCCTCAGAAACTGCGATTATGAGCACCCGATCGAGAACGGTCACCAACGACAATCCAAGGCCAGGGAACGCCCTGCATGTTCTGGTCGTTTCCTCGTCACTTCTTCGGCGGCGGGGCGGCCGTTGCCGGCTTCCGTTTAACAACGATCGTCAACAGGAAATGACCTTGACCTCGACGAAGCCACCCGGAAACGGACTCCCTGCCGAAGACGATCACCGGGGAACGGCGAATTTTCCACTCCTCGTGCTCGCAGCTCTCGGCGTCGTCTACGGCGATATCGGCACGAGCCCGATTTATGCATTCCGCGAAGCCCTGAAGGTCTCCGGTCAGGTGTCAGGGATGGTTGACGGCAAGCAGATTCTGGGTTTGCTTTCCCTGATCGTCTGGGCATTGACCTCCATCGTCGCCGTCAAATACGTAGGCTTCGTTCTGAGAGCCGACAACAAAGGAGAAGGCGGCACGCTTTCACTGATGTCGCTCGCCCGCGAGAGCCTTGAAGGCAGACCGGTCTGGGTTCTTGTTCTTGGCATTGCCGGCGCCTCGCTGTTTCTGGGCGATGCCATCATCACTCCTGCGATATCGGTATTATCGGCCGTCGAAGGCCTCGAGGTCGTCGCTCCGCAGCTTTCGCATTGGGTCGTTCCGACCACGGTTGTCATCATAACGGTCCTGTTTCTCGTGCAACGTTTCGGGACAGGCGGTGTCGCATCGGTATTCGGGCCGGTCACCGCATTATGGTTCCTGACACTTGGCGTCTCCGGCCTTGCTCATATCCTCCAACAGCCCCTGATCCTCTCGGCCATCAATCCGCTCCACGCCATTGAATTTCTCGGCACCCATACTGGAATTTCGGTGCCGGTTCTGGGTGCAGTGTTTTTGGCGGTAACCGGCGCTGAGGCGCTTTATGTCGATCTTGGGCATTTCGGGCGAAAGCCGATCGTCTTTGCCTGGTTCGCGCTGGTGTTTCCAAGCCTGCTTTTGAACTATTTCGGACAGGGCGCATATGTCCTCAGCCATCCTGAGGACATCGAACATCCGTTTTTTGCAATGCAGCCCGAATGGGCACAATTTCCTGTGGTCGCCCTCGCCACCGCTGCAACCGTCATTGCCAGCCAGGCAGTCATATCCGGAGCATATTCCCTTATCCGCCAAGCGATGCATCTCAATCTTCTGCCGCGCTTCAGCATCCGTCATACGTCGGAAACTCAGGCCGGGCAGATCTACATGCCCCAGATCAATGGCCTGTTGTTCGTCGCCGTCATCGTATTGGTGATCACCTTTCGCAATTCGAGCGGTCTGTCGGCCGCCTACGGGATCGCCGTCACCGGCGAGATGCTTATTACCGCCATCTTGCTTTTCGTCGTCGTGCGACGCGTCTGGAGATGGCGACTGACACTTGCGCTGCTCGTAATCGCACCGCTGATCTTGATAGACACCAGCTTCTTCGTCGCCAACGTCGCAAAATTCGCACAAGGCGGCTGGGTTCCCGTCGCCGTGGCCCTAACCCTTGCGTTCTTGATGCAAACCTGGATTTCCGGGCGCCGCTTGCTGACAATTCGAACGAGGGCAGACGAGGTCCCGCTCACGATGATCATCGATAATCTGACAAGGAAAAAGCCGTCGACGGTACCGGGAACTGCGGTGTTTCTGACGAGCGACGTCGAAGGTGCGCCTACTGCTCTCTTGCATAGCATGAAGCACTACAAGGTGCTGCACGAGCACAATATCATCCTCAGCGTTCTGACGTCCCCGTCACCTTATGTTGCCGATGACGAGAAAATCCTCCTTGAGCGCCTGCATCCCCTGTTCAGCCGCATCGTCATCACCTTTGGCTATATGGAGACCCCCAACATTCCCCGCGCCCTTATCCTGGCGCGCAAGCTCGGCCTGAAATTCGACATCATGTCGACCACCTTTTTCCTGTCGCGCAGGACGATCTTGCCGTCCGATAAAGGCGGCATGCCGTTGTGGCAGGATCGGGTGTTCATCGCACTCGCGCACAATGCCAGCAACGCGACTGAGTATTTCCGGCTCCCGACCGGGCGTGTCGTCGAACTCGGTATCCAGGTGACGATCTGACTGGCGCCCTCATCGGCGCAGCGCCTGCGTTGCGCTCATGAGCGAAGAGCTTGCCTGGTGATCGTGACGAAGGCGAAAGAGGAGCCGCGCTTCGAGGCATCGTCGAACCCGCCGTCAGCGGCAATGGCCGGGCCGGTCCTCGGCTTCGATCTTCCAACGGGTCGCTTCCAGAAAGTTGCCGCTGGAGACTTCAGGTAAGAGCACGGCTTGCTTCCGGCAAATTGACTGTCGCTCTAAAGCTTCGGCGTCAGCATCTCAAACCGGTCGCGGACGGTGGAGCAGAGATCGCCGCCAAGGCGGGCGATCGCATCGACTGCTGCTGGATCAACGTGGAAGCGCTCCGGATCGACAACACCGTCACGATAGTGCGCAAAGACGATTTCACCGAGGATAGCTTGTAGCGCTCGCGCTCGCTCAGTGCCGTAAAGTCGAAGGAGATGCTCAAATCAGCTTGCTGTCCCTATCGGGGCAAATCTGCTCATGGCGCCGGTGAAGGCCTTGGGAAGCGGCGGGGCATAGGAGCCACGCTTGCTGGTCGAAAGTCCGAGCGACACCAGCGCCTCGGCCTGCTTCACCGCCGCGGCAACGCCATCGACGACCGGAACACCATAGATCTCCTGCAAATCGCGCGCGAGATCTGTCATGCCCGCACAGCCGAGCACGATTGCTTCTGCACCATCTTCTGAAAGTGCCCTTTCGATTTCAGCCCGAAGCTTCCCGATAGCACCGGAGGCCCCGTTTTCGAGTTCGAGCACTGGGATGTCGGATGCCCTTACCTTCGCCCGGCCGCCCATGCCGTAGCGGCGGACAAGATTGTCGATGAGCACGCGGGAGCGTTCCAGCGTGGTAACGACCGTGAAACGTTGCGCCAAAAAGCCGGCCGTCGCCACCGCAGATTCGCAAAGGCCGAGAACCGGCACATCGGCAAAGGCGCGCGCGGCATCAAGGCCGGTGTCGTCGAAACAGGCGACGACCGCCGCGTCATAGCCGGCCCCCTGGCGCTCCTTCAGCTCCATCAGCAGTCCCGGGATTGCCAGCGCCCCGTCATAGTGGCCCTCGATCGAAACCGGTCCCATACGGGACGTGGCCGCGATGATGTCCGTTCCTGTTGCGGCGACGGCGCGTGCGGCGATAGCAGCCTTTTCCGTCATCGAGGCCGTCGTGTTGGGGTTTACCAGCAATATGCGCATGTCATTTGAACTTTGCCTGCCGCCGGCTGAGCATCATCATGATGGCGAGCGCGACGAGGATAATGGTGAAGGAGAAGAGCGTCGTCACGGTTCCGAGCGCATAGAGCACGGGCGTCGTGACGTTCGTCGTCATGCCGTAGATTTCGAGCGGCAGCGTGTTGTAGGTACCCGACGTCATCAGCGTGCGGGCGAATTCGTCATAGGAGAGCGTGAAGCCGAAAAGGCCGACGCCGATCAGGCTCGGCAGGATCATCGGCAAAACGACGTGCCGGAAGGTCTGCCATGAGTTTGCGCCGAGATCGCGCGCCGCTTCCTCATAGGCCGGAGAGAACCGGTTGAAGACGGCAAACATGATCAGAACGCCGAACGGCAGCGTCCAGGTGAGGTGGGCGCCGAAAGCCGAGGAATACCAGGCAGGCTTCAGACCGCCTTGCTGGAAGACGACGCCGATGCCGAGCGAAATGATGATCGAGGGAACAACGAGGCTCGCAACGGTCGCATAAAACAGTGCCGTCGAGCCCCGGAACTTCCGGCGGAAGGCCAGACCTGCGAGCAGCGAGACGGCGACGGTGACGATCATCACCATCAGGCCGAGCAAAAAGGATCGTTTGAAGGAGGCGCCGAAATCGCCGACGGCCTGTTTTTCGAAAAGGTTGAAGAACCAGTGAACCGAAACCCCGTTCAGCGGGAAGGTCAGGCCACCGTCCGGCCCCTGGAACGACAGGATCACAATCGCCGAGAGCGGGCCGTAGAGAAAGACCACGAAGACGGCGAAAAAGACCGCGAGCACGTAGAATTCGACGGTTCGCTTTTCATGGTTCATCTCAAAGCTCCTTGCGGATGTCGACGACGCGCAGAATGGCGGCGACCATCAAGAGCACGACGACCAGAAGCACGACAGCATTGGCGGCAGCGGCCGGATACTGCAGCAGCGACATCTGGTTTTTCATCATCAGCGCCACCGAAGCGCTCTGGCCGCCGGACATGACCTGCACGGTGGAAAAATCCGCCATCACCAGGGTCACGACGAAGATCGTACCGATCGCCATGCCCGGTTTTGCAAGCGGGATGACGACGTTCCAGAGGATCTGCCAGCCGCTGGCACCGGCATCGCGCGCCGCCTCGAAGAGCGAGCGGTCGATGCGCATCAGCGTGTTGAAGATCGGCGTCACCATGAAGAGCGTATAAAGGTGCACCATGGCGAGTACGACGGCGAAATCGGAGTAGAGCAACCACTCGATCGGCTGTGGGATGAGGCCCATCTCGATCAGCGTCGTATTGACGAGCCCATTGCGGCCGAGCACGGGGATCCACGAGATCATGCGGATGATGTTCGACGTCATGAAGGGCACGGTGCAGACAAGGAAGAGGATCATCTGCGTCGAGGTCTTGCGGATATGGAAAGCCAGAAAATAGGCGACCCAAAAACCGATGAGGAGCGTGAGTGCCCAGACGATGACGGTGAACTTGAGCGTGTTGAGGTAGATCTTCCAGGTGACCCACGAACCGAGCGTCTCGGTATAATTCATGGTGAGGAAGGCGGGATAGAGCCCCGCAAAGTCATAATCCCAGAAGCTCACGACAGCGATCATCGCGATCGGCAGCAGGAAGAAGAAACCGAGGATCAGAAAGAGCGGCAGAGCCTGGAAATAGGAAATCGCAGCCAGCGGAAGGCGAAAACCGCCACTTTTAACGCGCTCAGCCTTCTCACCGGGTTGTGCGGAAGCGATCGTTGCCATCTGCCATCCTCTTAGACATTCGCGGAAACCAAACTGGAAGGGATCCGAAAGACCCCTCCCCAGCCCTCCCGCAGAAGGAGGGAGTGTCTGCCGCGGCCTCTCCGGTCCCTCCTCCTGTCGGGGGATTGAGGAGACGAACGCGGCGAGCACCTTATGCGGCGATGAACTCGTTCCAGCGGCGGACCATGTAGCGGTCTTCATCCATGACCGAGTTCCAGCAGGCAACAGCGCCCATGCGGGCCTCGAAGGAGCCGCCATCGCGCACGGCGCCGGCCTTCTCCATGACCTTGCCTTCCGGCGAGAGAATGTCGCCCTGCGCCGGCTTGCCCTCGATCCAGTAGCCCCATTCATCGGCCGACATGAAGCCCTTGGCGGTTTCCATGCAGGCAGAGTAGTAGCCCTGGCGGTTGAGGTAGCCGCCGACCCAGCCGGATGTGTACCAGTTGATGTACTCGTAGGCGGCGTCGAGCTGAGCACCCTTGAGGTGCGAGGCAAGGCCGAGACCGCCGCCCCACGCGCGGTAGCCTTCCTTGAGCGGCTGGTATTTGCAGGCAATACCCTTGGAACGGACAGCGGCAACGGCCGGCGACCACATCGACTGGATGACGACCTCGCCCGACGCCATCAGGTTGACCGACTCGTCGAAGCTCTTCCAGAAGGCGCGGAACTGGCCTTCGCTCTTTGCCTTGATCAGGAATTCTATCGTCTTGTCGATCTCTTCCTTGGTCATGTTGCCCTTGTCGGCATATTTGATGTTGCCCATGGCTTCCATGATCATCGCGGCATCCATGATGCCGATCGAGGGAATGTTCAGGATCGAGGTCTTGCCCTTGAACTTCGGATCCATGATGTCGGCCCAGGTGGTGATCTCGCGGCCGACGAGATCCGGACGGATGCCCAGGGTGTCGGCGTTGTAAATGGTCGGAACCATCGTCATCCACTTCGTCGGCTCCTTGGCGAAGGTCTTGGAATCGGCGCCTTCGACGAAGCCGACCGTATGCGGTGCAGTACCCTGCGCAATGACGCTGTCCGGCTTCATCTTGCCGTTGATGAAGAGCGGCACGATCTTGTCGAAATATTTCAGCTTCGACGTGTCCATCGGCTGGAGGACGCCGGTCGGAAAGACCTTCTTGGCAATCCAGTATTCGATGTCGGCGATGTCATAGCTGTCCGGCTGGGTGACCGCACGCTGGGCAGCAGCGTCGGAGTCCGTTGCCGTCATCTCAAGCGTGATGCCGAGGTCCTTCTTGCACTGTTCGGCGATCGCGTTGATGTTGGAAACGCCCGTGCCGAACTGGCGAAGCGTGATGCTGGACTGCGCCCAGATCGTCGGAAAGCCGGTGATCAGGCCCGAGCCGGCGGCCGCACCGATCGCGGCAGCGCCCGTCTTCAAAAGCGAACGGCGGGAAATGCCCTTCGCGGTCTTGGTTGTCTTCGTTTCAGTCGTCATGTCAGTTCCCCTTTTTTGATTGCAAAGTTCAAGGACGGCCGAGGAGGATGGCATCCTCCAGGGTCCAACTCAAAGCCACCGCATCGCCGATCGATACGGGTCTGGCGAAGTAATCGCCGTCGCTCGCGATGACCGTAAAGTCGTCACTGCCCGCGCCGATTGCGGTGATTTTCACCGAAGCGCCGCGGTATTCGATGTTGGAAACCACGCCGTGGAAGCCGAGCGTCTTTTCCGCAGGCGCTTCGAGGCGGACGCGATCGGTGCGGATGCCGATATCGATAGGCTCGCCCACCTTCCTGCCCTCACCACGCACGGAAAATGTCTGGCCTTCCGGCACCTTGAGGGTGATCACGCCGCCTTCGGCAGCGACCACGCGTCCGGATAGAACGTTGTGGTCGCCCATGAAACGGGCGACGAAAGCCGTGGCCGGGCGCTCGAAGACCTGGCGCGGTGCTGCCGCCTGTTCGATCTTGCCGTCATTCATGACGACAATCATGTCGGCAAGCGCCATCGCCTCTTCCTGGCTGTGCGTCACATGGACGAAGGTGATGCCAAGCGTCTTTTGAAGCTTCTTGAGCTCGGCGCGCATACGGATCTTCAAGAACGGGTCGAGGGCCGACAAGGGCTCGTCAAGCAGCAGCGCTTCCGGATCGGTGATCAGCGCCCGCGCCAGCGCCACGCGCTGCTGCTGGCCGCCCGAAAGCTGCGCCGGACGCCTGGTCGCGTAAGCTTCCATCTGCATCAGCTTCAGCATCTCCAGCGCCTTGGCCCGGCGCTCGTCCTTGCCCAGTCCCTTCATCTTCAGGCTGAAGGCGACATTGTCGATAAGGTCCAGATGTGGAAAGAGTGCATAAGACTGAAACATCATCGCCGTGCCGCGTTTGGCGGGAGGAAAGTCGGTCACGACGGTATTGCCGAGGCGGATATCGCCCGACGAGATGCTTTCATGGCCGGCGATCATGCGGAGCGTCGAGGTCTTGCCGCAGCCCGATGGGCCGAGGAAGCAGCAATATGACCCAGCCGGAATCTTCAAGCTGATGGCGTGGACCGCAGTCGTCGCGCCATAAACCTTCGAAACGGATGCTATATCGATTTCCGCCGCTTTCGACATCGTGTCTTCCCCTGTTCGAGAAAGATCGATGCATCCGCCGTGCCAGTTTTGTCGCCGGCCTCAAATCCCATGAATCACTTGGCTTTTTCGGAAGGTCCAAAGCTCCCGCCCAATTCAGTCCTCCATCGACGTGCACAGGAAATAGGCTTTTGTCCGCGATTTATGCAGATGATCGTATACAATTTGACCTGCATTTTGCTTGCAAATTCCGTTTAACATTTCTTGCGAAGCTGTCTATCATTGGGGTGATAATCAGGTATCCGATTTCATGAAGTCCACCTCTGACGCAGTTCTTTCGACAGATGATTCAGCCGAGACAGGCGCGCAGCAAATTCGTGATGCGATCCGCGATGCGATTGTCGAGCGCCGCCTTTCTCCGGGCACGAAACTTTCTGAAGGCGATGTCGGAAATCTCTTCAACGTCAGCCGCACGCTTGCCCGTGCCGCACTCCAGGCGCTGTCTTACGAGGGACTCGTCAGCGTCGAGAAGAACCGCGGCGCCTTCGTCGCCTATCCCTCCCCTGACGAGGCCCGTCAGATTTTCGCTGCCCGGCGTCTCGTGGAGCCCGGAATCCTGCGCGAAGCGGCCGCGCGAATTACACCTTCGCAGATTGAGCACCTGAAGCAGCTTCTATTGGAAGAGGGCCGTCTGATGAGCGAGCGCGGCCAAACAGCGCGACGCGCGGAAATCAAGGCCTCCGGCGATTTTCACTTGATGCTCGCACAGATTTCCGGCAATGCCATCATGCAGCGCTTCATGGAAGAACTCGTCGCCCGCTCCTCGCTCGTCATTGCTCTCTACGGTCAATCGACCGTATCAAGCTGCGGCCATACAGAGCATGGCGATATCGTTGCAGCCATCGAAAACGACGATCTCGATACCGCCTGCCGACTGATGGTGCACCATATTTCCCATATAGAAGCCGATCTGGATCTGCGCGAACGCAAAAGCTTCGGACTGAAGGAGGCCTTTTCCGTCTAGAATTGGCCAGCTTGGCACACGAAGGCTAATTCCGGCTGTCAGAGCATTGCCAACCCGGTTTCATTGCAGTGGTCTATCGGCGAAATGAGCCATCGCAAACTCGGCCGCATTCTGGTTGGATCTCCTTGCTTCGTCGAGCCAGAACGGAAACAACGAGGCCCCATGGAACAGGCCCGGCACGACATCGAGCCGCACATCGACATTGGAAGCCTTCAGCTTTTCGAAAAGCCGCTGAACATCCCCCCGCAAAGCCTCCTTGTCCCCGACTTGCAGCAGGGTCGGAGGAAAGCCTGAATAATCGCTGTTTATCGGCGACACGGTTTGAAGCGAGGCAGTCCCCTTGCCCGCATATTCTTTCCCCACCTGCTGCAGCCATTCGCGGCTCAGCGAAACCTCGTCCTTTCCATGCGCTGGAACCCCCGCACCCTCAAAATCGGTAACCGGGCTGATAGCGATCACGGCAGCGGGCTTCTCGCCATTTGTGGCGATCTGGCGAAGGGACATTTGAAGTGCCAAGGTTGCGCCGACGGAATCTCCGATCACCACAATGTTTGCCGCCTCGTAGCCCGATTCAAGCAGCCATCGAAACGCAGTGACTGCATCCTCGACCTGCCTCGGAAAGCGGTACTGAGGCAAAAGCCGATATTCGATCAACAGCACATCGGCAGACGAGGCCTTCGCGAACGACGCGGCGATGTTTCGATGACTACGCAAGGAGCCGCCATAAAGGCCTCCACCGTGGAGATAGAGGATCGCCCGTTTGCCAAGCGGGTGGTGGAGGCGAGCGGGCCAGATCAACTCGCCGTCAACGCCATCGGCATCGACGTCTCGTATCTGTACCCGCGTTGGCTCAGGCGTGGCCCTCATCGCCTCCTCGAAGCGCAGCCTTCGGTCGCGAAACTCACTCTTGTCGTCTAAAAGCCGAGCAATGATTTCCTTGGCGCGCGATCGTGGATCCGACTTTGTTGCGCTGGCGCCATCGGCACGTGCCATACCGTTCAGCGATGATAGCAGAAGCAAGCATGCCATCACCCTGAAAGCCAAACCGGTTTTTGATCGCAATGGCATGAAACTCCTCTTGATCCTCGCTTCTCAATATCAGTGGTCGGCCAAGACTGTAGCGGCAATTGCTTTCGTGTAAAGAAAGGGAAGCAGTTTCCGGGAGTATTTGTCCCGAGCCTGCCTCAAGACCTGGAAATCACGCCGGCGTTGGAAAAATCTTGGCAAAGCGGGCACCTGGCCACGGCCAATGCGCCGGTTTCTGTTTGCCGCCGTGCAACGACCTGCGTCGGATTGACGACCCCCCAAGGCGATCGCCTGAAAAGCGTCGTGATCATCTAGACGACAGCCATGACATCGATGGACTGGGTGGATCGAGAATAGCGGGGGCGAAGATGGCATAGTGGAGCGAGGCGACCAGCCTTTGCGTCAGCCCGGCAATGATGAGTTGAACGGCAGACCCGTCCGCTACCGTGTGGGATCTCGCTGCCGAAGGCCGACGTGCCGTGCCGGCCGGCACGACGTCCGCGCATGACGACCTCTATGATGAGCACGGCCTGCGGAGGCCGCCAATCGCGGCATCTCCCTGCTGGAGGCCATCCAGTTGTCGCGTTACAAGTCGGTGACGCACGCAGCCGGTTACTATATTAATGCAGAACACAAGCTTGGATACGCAGCGCGGCTGCTGGTCTGAGCGCGGCTTTATGTCGAAGAGTCGGTCCGATAGCTGCATCCTCCCCTGCCGCTTCCGATCAATCGTGCCAACCTGCGGCCATGACTGCCCTATCCCTTTGGCACACTCGGTGTCAACGACATGATCATCCAAGTGCGAGCGAGAAGCCCGACGCGGGCAAGAGATGCGTTGGCACCCACTGTGTGTGCATCTAACACCCGCGGCGCCAGTATCAGTCGGCGATGATGCAGAGTGGGCTCTCCCGTCCGAAGGCGTCGCGCGCCCGCACGGCATGGCGCGCGCCCGATTGCGGCGATACATGCAAGTAGGCCGTCGAGATCAGAGGAGCGGGATTGACCTTCTCGAAGGTCTTTCCATCGGTGCTGGTCAAGACGTCGTAGAAAATGCCCGGACTGGCATCGCCTGCGGCCCAGAACAGCATCCGTTGCGCCCGCTCTCCAAGACCCCGGTAGCGCGTCGCCGTCAGCCCGGTCGGCGCGGACGGCGCCGCTCCCGTGTCGGGGACTACCAGTATTTGCGTGAGGGAGGGCAGTGGCACGTCAAGGTCGAGGCTGATCCGGCCTTCCTGCGCGTCGACGATGCTGATCGGGTGCAAAAGCGCAGGCTCCTGGGCGCGCCGCAATTGGGCAAACTGATCGGCGGTTGGCTCGCGCGGTGCGCCGACCGGCTCCCAGGGACCGCGTGGGTTGCCTTCGTCCCGCTGCGCCTCCCACACTTCCATGGGATTGGTAAACTCATTGTCGATGCGCAGCAGGCAAACGGCGTGACGGCCCGGCTTTAATCCGTCGATTTGAAGCCGCACCGACGTTCGTCCGGACTGTGTGATTGCGTCGACGGAGTGGATCAGCGCGATTGAGGCGCCGCCATCGGCAAGTTTTGTAGGCAGGACGGCCAGCCCGTCTATGTCCGGATCGAGTTTCGGATTTGCTGTCGCCTCGCAGAGTGTATCGCCCAGCGTTGCCAGCAATTCGAGCGATGTCAGGGCGGGCTTCTTGATCTGCTCGAAAGGCGGGGCAGCGTCGACGTCGGTTTCCAACGTGCTCAGATCGGTCTTGTGCTCCCATTGCGCCCGCCGGAAATTGCGGGGTCCGAAATAAGCAAAGATCGTTCGCTGCCCCCAGCCGCCGATGAAGGCGTGATCGTTGCTCAGAAAGGTGAAGTCGGCCGCCCCGGGGGCGATGATGCGGCGCTCGTGCTGCTCGATGATCTTGCCGATCATTGCGGCATAATAGGCCTTTCCATGCCACGAGTGATGGTCGGACCAACCAAGCTGCGGATCGCATTCATCATTGACGATCGGCAATTCAGCCAGCCGCGGATGATGCTGCCGCAAATAGTCGACGGTAAGCAGCGTGCGATCGATGATGCCCTTGCTGTTGGGCGTCAGATCCTCGATGCTGCCATTGACGCCCTTTTCATGGATGGAAATGAAGTCGATCCGCGGCGGGCCGTCGTTGGTCAGGCAGCTCACGCCTTTATCGCAGTGCGCAACGATGGCGCGAAAGATCGGCGAGAGCGTGCGCGCCGTCCCGGGACCACCCATCGGTAAGGAGCGGTCGACGGCGTCGAGCCCGGCAACGCAGGCATCATAATAGTTTGTGTAGCCCCGCTCACCGTAGGTCCACCAGCCGGAGTCCGCCTCATTGGTCGTCTCGAAAAACCAGCTGCGTAGCTCCTCTATGCCATAGCGCCCGGCATAACGTTCCGCCACTGCCGTGACCAGGTCGCGCCACGCCTTGACCTGGTCGATGTTCTCATAATCGGTGAAGATGCCGGATGGATTGCCCATCAGTTCGAAGAACGGTTTGAGCCGATGCTCGACCATCACGTCGAGTGCGCGGTCGAGCAGCGACCAGTCGTATCTGGGGTTTTCAATGCCTCCGGTCGCAGTCAGCAGGTTGAGCAGATAGTGAACGCGCAGATAGCGGACGCCTTCATGCGGTACGCCGCCGAGATAGGCGACCATCTGGCGCATTTCCGGCTCCAGCAGCAGTTCTGCCGGAGAAAAGCCCGTGCCGCGCCAGAAGCGTTTGAAAGGACGCACCGGCTTGCTCACGTCGACATCTATCTTTGTGCGCTGGCGCATTCGCGCAATCTCCTTGGTTGGTTAAAGAGGCTATTTGAATTTGGCGCGCATTGCGTCGATGCCTGGAATGACCCCGGTCAGGTGCTCATGCTTCGGGTCGAAGCGCTGGATAAGACCACGGCGATGCTTGCCGACGAGGATGGTGAAGATGTAGCTGCGGTGTCCGGGCGACGTAACCGTCGGATGATAGCCGCGGTCGAGCAGGAACGTGTCGCCGCTGCGGGTCATGAATGTCTCGACCGGCCCGTTCTCTTCATAGACGATCTGTCCACCGAAACCGGTCTCCGGCAGGAAGCGGTAATGGTAGAGCTCTTCGTGACGACTTTCGACATCGCCGCACTCGGTGTCGTGCTTGTGGGGCGGGTAGCCTGACCAGCAACCGTCGCCGGCGTAGAGTTCGCTCACCAGGAGATGACCACAGCGCCCGTTCTGGCGTTGACCGAGCAGATGGGCTATGCGGCGCTGACTATGGGTCTCGAAGGAGCCGACATTGACCGCGTCGACCTCTTGAGGCGTGACGCGAAAAGCTGCATAGCGCCTCTCGCAGATCCCACCGGCCACGGCGATCTCGGCATTCCCGCTTGTTGCCGTGACAACGACGTCTGCGTCGACGGGCGCATAAACGCAATCGGCGTCACCTGACCAGATGTCGGCGCGTTGGCCGACCGCTTCGAAGCGAATGCCGTCGACCTCGATGTCGACCCTACCTGAGAGCACGACATAAAGGCTTTCATGCGCCGGCAGCCGTCTTCGCTCCTGACGGCCGCCAGAAAGCTTGAGAAGGTCGAAATAAATGAGCTCCAGGGTAGCCGACGACTGGTCGACGAGCGGGCGGGCGCGGATCTCGCTACGGGAAATGAGTTCTGGCATTCAATGCAACTCCGCAAGTGGGTGCTCGTCGAAGGGCGTGAGCTTCAAGGTTTCGGCGTGGTGGCAAGCGACGGAATGGTCATCCGTCTTGACTGGCCGCAGTGGCGGTACATGGCTCTTGCAGAGGTCTGTGACGTAGCGGCAGCGGGGGTGGAACGGACAGCCTGAAGGAGGGTTCGCCGGATCGGCCACCTCGCCGGCAAGCCGGATGCGGCGGCCACGGCGGCGCAGCCTTGGATCCGGGATGGGGACGGCCGAAAGAAGGGCTTCGGTATAAGGGTGGCGAGGGCTGGCGAAAATGGCGTTGGTCGGCGCCTTTTCCACGACTTTCCCCATATACATGACCGCAACGTTGTCGGAGATGTGACGCACGACCGAAAGGTCATGCGCCACGAAGAGGTAAGTCAGCCCGAAGCGCTCCTGCAGGTCTTGCAACAGGTTGATGGTCTGCGCCTGCACGCTCACATCCAGAGCCGAGACAGCCTCGTCGGCGATCACCAGGCGCGGTTCGGGCGCAAGCGCGCGGGCGATGCTGATGCGCTGCCTTTCTCCGCCGGAAAAGGCGTGCGGATAGCGGCGCATGAATTCGGGGCGAAGTCCGACGCTGCGCAGCAGCTCGGCGACCCGATCCACCAGTTCCGAGCCCGTTGCGATGCCATTCACCTTCAGCACCTCGCCGATGATGTCAATGACGCGCATGCGCGGGTTAAGCGAAGATTGCGGATCCTGAAAGACGACGCGGATATCGCGGTGAATCTCTTTCAGCCCCGGTCCGGACAATCTCGCAAGATCGATGGGCGCACCGCTGCGCCCGGTATAGGCGATCTCGCCTGCCGTCGGGCGGTAGACGCGCAGGATGGTGCGCGCGAGCGTCGACTTTCCGCAACCGGATTCGCCGACGATGCCCAGCGTCTCGCCACTGTCGACGCTGAGAGACACGCCGTCAACGGCCTTGATATGACCGACGACCCGTCGGAATGCACCTCGATGGATGGGGAAATGCATTTTGAGATCGTGCAACTCGAGCAGCGCGTTCTGTCGCCGGGGTGTGTCGGCCGTCATCGGTTTTCTCCATGCAGAAGGCAGCTTGCAACGTGGCCTTTTGATATCGTGACCGGCTCGGGAGCCTTGCGGTCGCAAAGCCCTGCCACCGCCATTGCGCAGCGCGGGTGAAAACCGCATCCCTGCGGGCGGTCCAAAGGCGAAGGCACCATACCCTCGATGGTCGGGAGCCGCTTTGTTCCACCGCCATGCATTCGCGGAACCGATTGCAGGAGCGCCCTGGTGTAGGGATGTGCCGGCGCGTGGAAGATGGTGTCGACGTCGCCGGCCTCGACGACCTTGCCCAGATACATGACGACCACCTCGTCGGCGATCTCGGACACCACGCCGAGGTCGTGGGTGACAAACAGCACCGAAAGATTGAAGTCGGCCTGCAGCGTCGAAAGCAGGTCGAGGATGTTGGCCTGCGTCGTCACGTCAAGTGCCGTGGTCGGCTCGTCGGCGATCAAGAGCTTTGGGCGACAGGAAAGCGCAAGTGCAATACAGACGCGCTGGCGCATGCCGCCGGAAAATTGGAAAGCGTAGCTCTCCATCCGCTCCCTCGGGCGGGGAATGCCGACAAGCGACAGCGTCTCGATCGCATGCTCTTTCGCTTCGCGTCGGCCCATGTTCAGATGCAGGCGAATGACTTCGATCATCTGATTGCCAATCGTGTGGACCGGCGAGAGCGCGGCCATCGGCTCCTGGCTGATCAGGGCGATCTGAGCGCCGCGAATCGCCCGCATATCCTTGCCGCGTGGATCGAGCGCGACAATGTCCACCGGCGGCTTGCCGGCGTCTGGCCTGTAGCGGATTGCGCCCGATACAATGCGCCCGCCGCGCGGAACCTGGTTCAGGATCGAGCGCCCGGTAATGCTCTTGCCGGAGCCGGATTCGCCCACGACGCACACCGTCCTGCCGCGCGGGATCGAGAAAGACACGCCGTCGACCGCCCGCACCAATCCCGCATTGCCGAAGAAATGGGTGTGAAGGTTGTCGACCTCGATCAGCGGGTCCGGCGCAGCGCTCCGGTCTGTCTCTTTGGCAGGCATGGGTTTAGTACTCATAGGGATCTGCAGCATCGCGAATTCCATCACCAAGGAAGTTGAGCGCAAGGACCGTGATGATCACCGCCAGTCCGGGCAGGAACAGCCAGGGCGCGTTAGAGACAGCCAGGATGTTCTGCGCCTCCTGCAGCAGGACACCCCAGCTCACCACCGGAGGTCTGAGCCCGATGCCGAGGAAAGACAGTGCCGTCTCGGCCAGGATCATGGTAGGGATCGCCAGCGTCACCGAGGCGATGATATGGCTCATGAATGACGGCACCATGTGTCGCCAGATGATGCGCATCTTCGAACAGCCGTCGAGCTCTGCGGCAATCACGAAATCCTCAGACTTGAGCGACAGGAAGCGCCCACGCACCACGCGCGCCATGTCAGTCCAGCCGATCAGCGACAGGATGACGGTGATCCAGAGGTAGACAACGATCGGGTCGGTGCTGATCGGAACGGCCGCCGCCAGTCCCATCCACAGCGGAATGGTTGGTATCGACTTCAAAAGCTCGATGCCGCGCTGGATGACATCATCCACCCAACCGCCGTAAAGACCCGATATGCCGCCTAAAAGAATACCGAGGATCAGACTGATGGTCACGCCGATCAGGCCCACCGACATCGAGATGCGGGTTCCATGGATGGTTCTGCTGAGCACGTCGCGGCCAAGCCGGTCAGCACCAAACAGGTAAAAAGGCTGACCCGGTTCGAACGGACCGATCAGGTGGCGGTTGGTCTCGAACAGGCCCCAGAACCGGTAGGGCTCGCCCTTGACGAAGAAACCCACCGGGATGAGCGTGTTCGGATCAGGTTCATAGGTACGGCTGAGCGCAATCGGGTCGACCTTGGCAAGGTAGCCGTTCACATAGAGCATGTGGAACGCGCCGTTGGCGTCATGGCCCGCAAACCTGAGCCGTTGCGGCGGGGCATAGGTGAAGCGTGGATCATAAGCCTGCTCCGACATCGGCGCCAGGAACTCGGCAAAGGCGGCAATCAGATAGACCAGCACGATGACGGCACCCGAAGCCAAAGCCACCCGGTGCTGGCAAAACCGCCACCAGATCAGCCGCCATTGCCCTGCCGATGCGTTTGCGTGCTTGGCGGGCTTGATCTTTGGGATGGCCGTTGCCACGGTTTGATCGGCCATTGCAGTTGCCTCCTCTTCAACCGTTGCGGATGCGCGGATCGAGCCATGCAAGAAGCAGGTCGGAGATCAGCGTACCGATGAGGGTAAGGATGCTCATGAGCAGAATGATGCTGCCGGCCAGATACATGTCCTGGGCAAAAAGCGCGCTGAGCAGCAGCGGCCCGGTTGTCGGCAGGCTGAGCACGATCGACACCACGACCGCACCGGAGACGAGGTGCGGCAGCACCCAGCCAAGCGTTGAGACGAACGGATTGAGCGCCACGCGCACCGGATATTTCAGGAGGAGCCTGGTCTCGCTGAGACCGCGGGCGCGTGCCATGTCGACATAGGGCTTGTTGAGCTCGTCCAGCAGGTTTGCTCGCATGATGCGGATGAGGGCTGCCGTCGCGCCGGTGCCGAGCACGATGACGGGGATCCACATATGCTTCATGAGATCCCAAAGCTTGCCCCAGCTCCAGGCGGCGTTCATGTATTGAGGCGAGAACAGTCCACCGATGCTCAGCCCGAAATAGTGAGCGCTGAAATACATCAGCACCAGCGCCAGCAGGAAGCTTGGAATGGCAAGGCCGAGGAAGCCGAAGAAGGTGGCGATGTAGTCGCCCACCGAATATTGCCGCACGGCCGAATAGATGCCGATCGGGAATGCCACCGCCCATACGAAGATCAGCGTGATGAGCGAAACCACCATCGTCAGGTTCAGGCGCGACCAGATAAGCTCGCTGACCGGTTTGTTCCAGTCGAAGGACTGCCCGAAATCGCCGCGCAGCAAAATGCCGCTGATCCACTTCCAGTATTGGACGACCAACGGCTGGTCGAGCCCATAGCGCTCGCGCAGGCCAGCGATCACCCCGGGATCGATGGTTTCGTTCTGCGACGCCAGCCGGGCGGTCAAAGCGGTCAGGAAATCGCCCGGCGGAAGCTGGATGATGATGAAGGTGACGATCGAAATCACAAACATCATCGGGATCATGTAGAGCAGGCGTCTGATCATGAATCCGGCCATTTCTTCGCTCCTTGCGATGTTTGTGGGCAGATCGCCCGCCACAAGACACAAGGGCGGCGACAGGTCCTGTCGCCGTCCGGTTCGGAAGGTCAGTTTTCGTAGTAGAAGGTCTCGGGCTTAACCGGCCCGGGGATCATATAGAAAGAGGTGCTCGGGATCACGTCGGGCACGTTGCGCATATTCTTCTTGGCGATGCCCACGCGGTCGGGTTCGAGGTTGGTACCGATGATGTAGAATTGGTCGCGTGTAATGGCGAGCAGTTCCTTCATGGCCGCGAGCTGCTGCTCAAGTGTCGCGCTCTGCTGCACCTTCCGGTACAGATCCATCTGCTTCTTGGCTTCCTCGCTCGGCTCCTCGGCATTCGGATCGTTGGGGTTCTGGTAGTAAAGACCCCAGGCGGTAGCGAAGCTCGATTCATATTCATGCGGGAAGTACCATTTGGGATCGAGCAGTCCCAGAAAATCGTAGCCTCCGCCGCCAACCCAGCCGATGCCATCGTTCTCATTGGTCTGGAGACGGGCGAAGATGAGCGAGCGCTCGGTCGGTCGCGGCTGCATATCGATGCCGACCTTCCTCCAGTAGCGCTGGATCAGTTCGAGCGCGTCGCTTTGGATCGGACTGCCCGTCAGTACGTCAATGGCGAAGGTGACGCGCCTGCCGTCCGGCCCCAGTCTGTATCCTTCGCCGTCACGGGTGGTCAGTCCCGCCTTGTCGAGATACCGGTTGGCAAGATCGACGTCATACGTGAGGTACTGGGTCGCCATCTGCTCGTCATAGAGCGCACTGCCCTCACGCGGAGCGGCCTGGTATGGCTTCGACTGGCCGGCGTAGATGAGCTGGTTGAGCTCCTCGCGGTTGATCGCATGGCTGAGACCGATGCGAAAGTTTTTGTCGGAGAAGATCTTGCGCAGCACCTTGTTCTTGTGGGTCTGGTTCAGTGTGATAAGCAAGGCGTTGGACCAGGCCGGCCGCGCGATGAAAAGCCTGTATCCGCCCTTTTCCTGGTTCTGAACGATGACCGGGCGGGCATCCGTGGTCTCGATGAAACGGTTCTGCATATCGATCTCGCCATTGATCGCCTTCAGAATGATCGCCTGGGTGTCTTCCATCACGTCGATGGTGACCTTGTCGAGATAGGGAAGCTGGTTGCCGGCGGTGTCGACCTTGGCATAGTAAGGGTTGCGCTCTGACACGACCTGCGATGTGCCGACATAGGGGGCGGTCAGCATCCAGGCGTCGAGCACCGGGCGGCCGACGTCACGCCAGC
Source organism: Rhizobium etli 8C-3 (assembly GCF_001908375.1). Taxonomy (NCBI): domain Bacteria; kingdom Pseudomonadati; phylum Pseudomonadota; class Alphaproteobacteria; order Hyphomicrobiales; family Rhizobiaceae; genus Rhizobium; species Rhizobium etli. The sequence continues at coordinate 2,196,936 of NZ_CP017244.1, forward strand.
GGCCCGGGAACGAGATCTTGTTGTTGAAGAGCTGCGCCCAGTCTGCAGCGCCGGCCTGCTTGACCAGCGCAGCGATGCCTTCTGGATTGAAATCCTTGTGGAATTTCTTGAGGTAGTGCGCCGGCGCAGCGGCAAGGATATCGGCGCCGCGGATGGTGGCCATGTTCATCAGGAACAGGCCGTTGGGCGCCTTGAACTTGAACACGACCTTGTAGTCACCAAACTTTTCGACTTTGACGGGCTCGCCGCCTGCCGTCAGCCATGCCGGGGGCGAGGGCGTGATTTCCTTGTTGCGCAGGACATGCTCGTCCCAGAAGATCAGGTCGTCGGCGCTGAAAGGTTCGCCGTCCGACCAGCGAGTGCCTTCGCGCAGAGTGAACGTGTATTCCGTGGCGTCGGCATTGACCTCGAAGCTCTCGGCGATATCGGGAATGACCTCAGTCCATTCGGGGTTCCAGCGAACAAGCCGGGTATAGCCGATCGAGCGCTCGATCTCGCTGTCGCCGCCGCCGAAAGTGGCGGTGCGCCAGGTGCCGCCGTAGCTGCCAACCGACTGGAGCGGCGTGAGTACGAGGGGCTTTGCCGGGAGGCGCTTGTCAACAGGGGGCAATTTTCCCGCATCGACGAGCGCCTTGAGCTGCGGAGACTCCTGAAATGCGACTGCAGCCCCGGCCCAGCCGGCGCCAACAACAAGTGCGAGAACGGCAGCACGAGCGGCTTGCCGTTGCAGATCTTTGACGAGCTTCATCATTTCCTCCCAATGTGAACCCGCAGACGTCTGTCGTTATCCTCTAGTCCTTCTCCTCGTTGATTTACGTTATCGTTACCGTAAATCGATGTCAAATGGTATTCTCTCGGCACCTCGGATTGCGGTATTTTATCTGGATTTTACCCTATATGTGTGCGATATCGTTACCATCAGTTTGCAGTGAGACGAGCATTTGACCCGGCCAAAGGATTTCGAATCGAAGACCACCATCGCCGACGTGGCCCGCGCGGCGGGCGTGTCGCCGATGACCGTTTCACGCGTGCTGAACGGCCATGGCGGCGCCAGTGCCGAAACCAGCGAGCGCGTTGTCTCGGCTGCCAGCGCGCTGAACTACCGGCCCAATCCTTTCGCACGCGGGCTGCGGTCCGATCGATCGAGAACCATCGGATTTCTGGTTCCGGACATTACCAACCCGTTCTTCCCCGAGATCATCCGCGGTGCGGAAGACGCAGCCAATGCCGCCGGCTACAATCTGCTCTTGTCGAACGTCGTGGAAAGCAGCAAGCGCGAGGCCGAGTTGATCGATGCGTTCCTGGTGCATCGCGTCGATGGAATCATCGTGTGCAGCGCGCGCCTGCCAGACGCGGCGCTGCACAAGGCGCTCGGCCCACATCGCGCAGCGGTGCTCATCAACCGTGAGGCGCCGAAGGATGTCGCCGGGACCATAATGACCGACTATGAGCACGGGGCTTCGCAGGCGGTCAATCACCTCGTGGCACGTGGCCGGCGCAAGATTGCAATCATCGCCGGTCCTCGCAATTCCTATGGCGGTAAATGTCGTCTGATCGGCATCGGCAAGACCTTGGCCGAACACGGGCTGAAGGCGCCTGAGCCGGTCTACTGCGACCCAACGGTTGCCGGCGGGCGTATTGCAGCGGAAGAGCTGTTAGGCACCAAGCCAGGTTTCGACGCGCTGGTCTGCTACAACGATCTCAACGCCATCGGCGCCATGAAGGCCTGCCGGGCGGCGGGCATCACCGTGCCGCATCAAATGGCCCTGGTCGGCTTCGACGACATACCGATTGCCGAGCTGATGTCTCCGGCCTTGACGACCCTTCGCGTGCACAAGCGCGAGATGGGCGAAGCGGCGGTCGAACTGCTGCTCAGCCGTATCGTCACGAAGAACAGGCAGCACGGGGTCGTAATCGAACCGGAGCTCATGATCCGCGAGACGACCTGATCGACAGAGGAGGAGATTTCGATGAATATAGAGACCCTGCCAGCCCTGACGCTGCCGCATGAAAAGAAGGCTTGGTTTGTTCATGACCGCTTCGGCCTTTTCGTGCACTGGGGTCTCTACTCGCTGCCGGCGAGGCACGAATGGGTGAAAAGCCGCGAAGAGCTGAGCGACGCCGACTATCAGAACTATTTCGACCATTTCGATCCGGATCTTTACGATCCCCGCGACTGGGCCCGGCGCGCCCGCGCCGCAGGCATGAAATATGTCGTGCTGACCTCCAAGCACCATGAAGGCTTTTGTCTCTGGGATACCAAGACCACCGACTACAAGGTAACCAACACGCCCTACGGACGGGATCTGCTTCTTCCCTTCGTCAAGGCGTTTCGAGCCGAGGGACTGAAGATAGGCTTCTACTATTCGCTGATCGACTGGCACCATCCAGATTTCACGATCGACCCGCGGCATCCTCAGCGCAACCATCCCGATGCCGTGAAAATCAATGAAGGGCGCGACATTCGTCGCTATGCCGGCGTCATGCGCGAACAGGTCCGCGAACTGCTTACCGACTTCGGACCGGTCGATGTCATGTGGTTCGACTTCTCCTACCCGCAGTGGAAGCAGGGCGATCTCGTCGGCAAAGGACAGAAGGACTGGGAGAGCGAAACGCTGGTACGCCTGGTGCGCGAACTGGCGCCGGATACGATCATCAACAACCGGCTCGATCTTGCCGACCTCGTGCCCGATATCGTGACGCCGGAGCAATATGTGCCACGTGCCTGGCCTGAACGAGACGGCAAACGGATGACCTGGGAGGCGTGCCACACCTTCAGCGGCTCATGGGGTTATCACCGGGACGAGGATAGTTGGAAAAGCCCCGAGCAGCTGATCCAGCTCCTGATCGGCAGTGTGGCGATGGGCGGTAACTTGCTGATGAACGTCGGTCCGACGGCGCGCGGCACGCTTGATGATCGCGCCAAGGCTGCGCTCGGCGCCTATGAAGAATGGATCGCGCTGCATGGGCGCAGCATCTATGGATGCACGCAGTCTGAGTTCTTGGCGCCGCTCGACTGCAGGCTGACGCAAAATGGCAGCCGGCTCTACATCCACCTCTTCAACTGGCCGTTCCGTCACCTGCATTTCGACGCGCTGGCGGGCAAGATCGAGTATGCCCAGTTTCTACATGATGGCAGCGAGGTGACCTGGCTCAAGCCATCCGGAAATACCCTTTGGAAGAACAGCCAGTTTCCCGTCGGCGAAGATGCCATAAGCTTCGTATTGCCGGTACGCCGCCCGTCGGTCACCGTGCCGGTCATTGAAGTCTTCCTGAAGACCTGAGGCTGGCAACATCGGGCCAAATGATTGTGGCGCGTCGAACCAAGGCGTTATGAACTCGCTCGGCGAGGATTTGCTGAGAAGCCTCGTCCGGCCGCTTCAGTTCCATGTGTGCAGGCACGTCTTCCAGGAACCGTCGCGTTGTTTTCTGAAGATCGTGACGATCGTGCCCTCGTAGCGTTGCTCCTTTCCGTCTTCTCCCAGACCGGACGCCCACCACTTGCCGCTGGAATAGGCAATGTCACCCCCGTCATGGGCTTCCAGCAGTTCAATCCCGTGGTCTTTGACCCCGGCCGAGATCATTCCGGCCCAGAAGTCGGAGATTGCCGCCTGCCCTTTTACGATTGCATGAGTGTGCGGCAGAACGGTTGCGTCTTCGGTGTAGAGTGCCGCTATCGAAGCTGAATCTCCACTGTTGAAAGCTTGATTCCAGCGGTCGTGAGCGTCCTTGGCTATCGCGGCGATATCCTTTTGCGGCATGACCTTCTCCTTGCTGTGGGCTAAGCTGCTCCTGCCGTGTGTCCGCTTAGCAATTGCGCGTTCTTGAGATCTGGCAATGCCGTACCCTCTGTGAAACTTTCACAGATTTGGGCAAGCTGTTCACGCGCGGCGCCTTCGTTGTCAATCCGCGCAAGGCTCGTTGCTGCCCTCAGTTCCCAAAAGCGTGCGCCCTGTGCTCGGGCAGTGGCCAGCGCTTCGCCGAAGCGCTCGGCAGCCATCGTTTTGCGTTCGGGATCGATTTGCAGCATGGCCTCTCCCTGAAGTCGGAAAACCTCGGCCGCAAACCAGCGCTCGTTGGTACGCTCGATGACCTGCTGTGCTTCCACAAGCAGGGCGAGGGCCGCATTCGGATGTCCGGCTTTGATGTCGATCTGCGCTTGAACCGCCGTGAAATAGGGCAACATGTACTTCGCGCCGGTGCGACGCCATTCTTCAATGCCCCTCAACAAATCGGATCTGCCGCGATCTGTTTCGCCCTCCTCGGCAATTGCCCAGGCCTGCAGGATCATTGCTCCTGCCTGCCAGAAGCGAAATCCGGCCTCTTCTGATATTTCCGAGAGTTCACAGGCCCGACTTTTCACGGCCTGCCGATTGCCGAGTATCTGATGGACAACGCCACCGAAAAACAAGGGCAGAGCGAGACTGTTGCGGTGTCCCAGGCTCCTCGCTTCCCGAACCGCTTCATCATTGGCCGCGATCGCCTGATCGGGCAAACCAAGCGGCAAGAGAGTGCGGGCCAGATAATCGAGACAGACGACACGGGGGTCAAAGGCATACACGAATGCTTCAGACCGATGCTCCTGCGGGTCATAAAGTGACAGCGCTTCCTTCAAATGGGCGCGAGCACGCAAAAATTCGCCGGCTGGAAGCGCGCTGACACCAGCTGCCCGATGGGCGAAGAAAGAAAGGCCGCGATCATTGCTGTGACCTGCCAGCTCCAGCAGCTTGTCGGCGGCGCGACGTGCCTCGTCAAGCTCGGCCGCATAGAGATGGTAGAGGCACAGGCCGTAAAGGACCGGGAACAGCTGGCGCATCTCATCAAGCTCTTCGCACAGCTCCTGTGCCCGCAGGTAGGCCGCTCCTGTTTCCGGCGCGGCAAAGCCATGCGCTGCCACTTGCGTGCTGCCGAGCGCGACCTGAATTCCCAGTTCTCGCCGCAATCGCTCCCGGGAAGGCGGGAGAGCTGCCAATCCGTTCAGGGCGTTGCGGAACCGGACAAGCGCTTCCGATATCGAGGAGCGCAAAAGCGCCCGCCTTCCGGCCAGTTCGTTATACTCGACGGCCTTGTCCAAAAGAGAGGCCTGGTTGAAATGATGCGCAAGCAACTCAGGCTCAGCTTCCACCTTTTCAGGAAAGCTTTCCTCCATGATGTGGGCAATGCGCGCGTGCAACTGTTGGCGTCGGCTCAATAAAAGGCTGCCGTAAGCGGCATCTTGAACCAATGCGTGTTTGAAGGCGTAGCTGACGTCGCCGCCTCCACCACGGCGGAATACCAGGCCTGCAGCCACAAGCTGGTCAGTCGCCCTCTCCAGCTCGGGTTCTGCCAGTCCGGCGGCAGCAGCCAGCAATTCGTGGCTGAATTCCCGGCCGATTACTGCACCGATCTGGGCAACCTCCCTGACAGAGGCCAGCCGGTCGAGCCTTGCCATCAAGGAGTCGTGCAGCGTGGCGGGTACTGCCAGAGGAGGCAAGGGGCCGGACAGTTTGTAGTCCTCGCCTGTATCGCTCAGCATGCCTGATTCCAGGATGAGCTTGGTCATTTCCTCGATGAAAAGCGGCACGCCCTCGGTTTTTGAGAGGATTTGGTCGAGAACCGGTGATGGAAGGCTCTTTCCTCCTGTCATCGCCGCGATGATCGAGGCCGCCTGCGCACGGCTCAATCGGTTCAGTGTCAATAAAGTAGCGTGCCGAAGGCCGTTCCACCGAACCACACCTTCCGGGCGGGACGTGGCGACCAAAAGGATGGGAAGCTTTTGGATCCGATCGACGATCACATCGAAGAGCTCGGCCGATACCGGATCAAGATAATGCGCATCCTCAAGCAGCATGAGGATCGGCTTTGCTCGCGCCAGGGCCACCAGTTGGTCGACCAGGACCTCGAATGTGCGCGTTTTCACCTTCTGCGGCATCAGATCGGGTTTGGGATAACGGTCTCCCGTGGGGATCGACAGCAAGGTGGCAATGAGCGGCACTTCCTCCTGCGGATTGTTGGTCGCTGCAAGCACTCCTTCGAGAAAGGCCAGCTGTCGTTCCGGCGGATCCGTCCGTGAAATGCTGGCAGCCCGCAGCAACTGGTCTATGACTGGAAAAAGTGCACTTTGCGTATGATACGGTGAGCAGAAATAACGCAGGTATGTGACGTTCTCCTCCTTCAACCGTTCGCGAAGTTCCTGGAGAATGCGTGACTTTCCGATCCCAGCTTCGCCAAATAGCTCGACGACCTGACCTTCCCCCGACGCTGCGAGGTTCCATCGCTCGGTCAACAAGGCCAGGTCGAGATCTCGCCCCGCCAGCGGCGCAGTGCCACCCTCGTGGAGAGCGTCGAAACGGCTTTCCGCCCGGCCCTCCCCGATCACTTGGTAGGAATTGGTGGGGGTATCGAAACCGTGCAGTTTCTGCGGGCGAATACGCTTCACTTCGAAGAGCTTGCCTGTCAGTCGGAACGTGAGTTCAGAAATCAGCACTGTGTTCGGTTCGGCAAGAGCTTGCAGTCTGGCAGCAAGATTTGGCGTCTCGCCGACAACTGCATTCTCCTGAGCGGCGCCGAAGCCGACGAGGTCGCCGACGACCACCAGTCCGGTCGCAATCCCGACGCGCACCGAGAGTTGCTGGCCGCCCTTGGTCGACAAGCCCTTGATGGTCTCTACAACTGCAAGACCTGCCTTGACGGCTCGCTCGGCCTCGTCCTCATGGGTCTGCGGCCAGCCGAAATAACAAAGCACGCCATCGCCCATCAGCTTCGCCACGTAGCCGTCAAAGCGGACGACGTCGCCCGCCACGGCATTTTGGAACTGACGCAACAGCGCGCCCATCTCCTCAGGGTCGAGCTGGGTGGAAAGGCCGGTAGAACCCACCAGGTCGACGAACATCACTGTCAGCTGGCGTCTTTCCGCCTCCCGGGGACGCGCCGGCGATGGTTGGTGGCGACGAGGAGCGGCAGTGAGGTCCGCCTGCTTGCGCAGATGCCGGCCCTCTTGGCCGTCATCAAGCCCAGCAATTGCCTCGAGTATTTTCTTTCTGTGCGCAAGGGCGGCCACGCCGATCTCTTTGAGGTCGTCGGAGGTCAGCTTTGGCAGCATCTCCGCGTCGATCGCATTGATCTCGAAGGCCGAGGCATACTGCCCGCATCCCAGGCTCTCCAGCCAGGAAGATATATTCATCGGGGTCTCCTCCCAGGCCGACCCTCAAGAAAATACTATAGCGCAGCCATCGGCAAAAAGCACTCGCCACAGAGTGTATGGCGACAGTATCGGAGGCGGGTTCAACCTCTGGATCGCTGAAGCTGCTGGATGATGCCCCCTTAGCAGCCTGCTCGGCGGCACGGATGCAGCAAGCCCCTGGGTACGCCCTCCTTGCGGCAAGCCTCCGCGTGCGCAATGAAAAGCCCGGCGCGGGAGGAGGTGCGCCGGGCTTCGATAGTGACTGGCAGCTTGGGAGGAGGAGCGCTGCCCGTCGGTCCGAAGCGGCTCGGGAGGAGGGTGAACCGCTTCGGATCACCAAAAGGTAATGCTGCAATGCAGCAAGTTCAAGCCCGCATGTCGATGTTTCTACCTTCGGCATCAAATAGCAATCCCAGCCCTCCGACGTCGCTCGAAAGGGCGCCCGCCCTCGCCCTGGCGGCCCCCGAACAGGTTCGTTTTCGTCAGGCCGACGGCCCCATAAGCGGAGTTCGGCATCAGATCGAAAAAGGGGCTTGCAGGCGTGGCGCGTTTCTCGATGTCCCTCCCGCAAGAGAAGGCTCAACGACTGCTTTTCTTTCTTATTTCCCGCTCTAGTTGCCAAAAGCCGGGCCAATGCAGTCATCGTCGGACATTAGAAGGAGGGAGCATGAGCGGGAAATCATTGGATAAGCTAGTCGAGCAGCCGGAACTGAAGCGGGTCATGGGATCCGGTCTGCTCCTGCTTTTCATCGTCGGCGATATTCTCGGGACGGGTATTTATGCGTTGACAGGACAAGTCGCCAAAGAGGTCGGCGGCGTGGTCTGGCTGCCGTTCCTGATTGCTTTCGTCGTCGCGCTGCTCACCGCCTTGAGCTATCTTGAACTGGTGACGAAATATCCGCGCGCCGCCGGTGCTGCACTCTATACGCACAAGGCATTCGGTATCCACTTCCTCACCTTCCTCGTTGCATTCGCCGTGATGTCTTCGGGGATAACGTCCGCGTCGACCGCCTCCCGCGCCTTTGCCGCCAACTTCTCGACAGCCTTCGGCTTCGATTTCGGCGGTTACGGCGTGACCCTCATCGCAGTTGTCTTCATCTCGATCGTCGCGGCGATCAACTTTCGCGGCGTCGGCGAGAGCGTCAGGCTCAACGTCGTGCTGACCGCGGTCGAACTCACCGGTCTTCTGATCATCATCGGTATCGGCTTTTGGGCGATCGCCGGCGGACAGGGCGACGTCTCCCGGGTTTGGACTTTCCAGCCGAGCGGCGATCGCGGCGTCATCTGGTCCGTCATCGCGGCAACGACGCTTGCCTTCTTCGCCATGGTCGGTTTCGAGGATTCGGTCAACATGGCCGAGGAATGCAAGGAACCGAACCGGATATTTCCGAAAGTGCTCCTCGGCGGTCTGGTGATCACCGGCACCATCTATATCCTTGTTGCGATTTCGGCCATCACACTGGTTTCTGCCGCCGCCCTCGGCGAAGGCGAAACGCCGCTCTTGAAAGTCGTGCAGGCCGGTGCGCCGAATTTCCCCGTCGGCATCTTCGGGATCATCACGATGTTTGCGGTTGCGAACTCCGCTCTGATCAACATGATGATGGCAAGTCGCTTGATCTACGGGATGAGCCGCGAGCACGTTCTGCCTGACGTGCTTGGAAAGGTCCACGCGACCAGAAAGACGCCTTTTGTGGCAATCATCTTCACCTCGCTTCTTGCCGTCGCGCTGATCGTCTTTTCAGGCGGCGTTCCGGCGCTTGGCGGCACCACGGCCCTCCTGCTTTTATGCGTCTTTGCAGTGGTCAATATCGCCGCACTCGTGCTTCGACGCGACAGCGTCGGACATTCGCATTTCAAAGCACCGACGTTTGCGCCTGTGCTGGGTTCGATCACCTGTGCGTTTCTCGCCGGACCCTGGACCGGGCGCGATCCCATCCAGTACCTAATCGCCGCCGTCCTTCTCGGCCTTGGCGTCGGATTGTGGTTCGTCACAGTCGGCATCATGCGCATCAACAGTAGGACGGCCTGAGGAGAGGTCACCGCTCCCTTGGCCATGTCTTGGCAAGGGATTTCGATTGATATACTAGTATGCACGCAATTCATGTTCAGGCAGTCCATGCGACAGGCATCCAGTTCCGAAGCGATCGATTTTCCGGCTCTCTTGGAAAGACCGGCGAGGCTCCGCCGCGTAACGACGGCGGATGCGATCTTCGACAGGCTTCATGCCGACATCGTTTCGCTGCGCATGCCGCCGGGGATTGCGCTTCAGGAAAAGCGCATCGCCGAGGAATTCGGCGTCAGCCGCACGCCGGTGCGTGAAGCGCTGCTTCGTCTTGCCGAAGGTGGCCTCGTGGAGATCTATCCACAGTCCGGCACCGTCGTTTCGCGTATCCCCGTATCGGCAATCCCGGAAGCGGTTGTCGTTCGCAAAGCACTGGAAGGCACGACCGTCGAGAGTGCTGCCAGAATGGCCAAGCCGCACCACATTGTCCGGCTCGATGCCATCATCTCCCGGCAGAAAGCGCTTGCCGCCCTCGGCGACGTGTCGAGCTTCCATGAAGAGGACGAAGCCTTTCACGAGGCGATAACCCAGATCGCCGGCTATCCCGGTATCTGGACCATCCTGAAAACGGTCAAGGTGCAGATCGACCGAGCCCGGCGGCTGACGCTTCCGGCCCTCGGCCGCATGGACAATGTGGTTCCCGAACACTGCGCTATCCGCGATGCGATCGCGGCCCACGATCCGGAAGCCGCCCGCAACGCCATGCTGCACCATCTGAGCGCCGTCATTCCCGATGTCGCGGAGCTTCGAACACGTTATCCCGATTATTTCTGCTGAAGCAGCCGGCAGAACCCTTAAAACAACGAGACAGCAAGGAGGAAACAGATGCGGCAAGGTTGGAGATGGTTTGGGCCCGAGGCTCCCGTCAGCCTGGACGACGTGCGCCAGACGGGCGCGACGAACATCGTTTCCTCGCTGCATCAGGTTCCGATCGGCCGCCCCTGGACGGAAAGCGAAGTCAGCGAACGCAAGGCCATGATCGAAGATACGCCGCCCGGGCGCTCGTCCCTCACCTGGTCTGTCGTCGAAAGCATTCCGATCCCCGATGCAGTCAAACGCAAGGGCGGCCAGGCCAAGGCCGAAATAGAGGCCTGGATTGCAAGCCTCGAGGCCGTCGCCGCCTGCGGGATACCGATCATCTGCTACAACTTCATGCCCGTGGTCGACTGGACACGCACGGAGCTTGACTACGAGATACCAACGGGCGCGACCGCCATGCGCTTCGACCACGAACGCTTTGCCGCCTTCGACCTCTTCGTGCTGCAGCGTCAGGGCGCTGAAAAGGAATATTCAGCGGACGACCGGAATCGCGCTCGCGAAGTCTACGAGGCTATGCCGGAAGCCGAGATCGCCGAGATCACCCGCATCATAACCTCGGCGCTGCCCGGCTCGACGACCGAGCCTCTGACCATTCCCGGTTTCCGCGAAAAGCTGGCCGCCTATGCCGGCATCGATGCGGCCAGGCTGCGCCAGCACCTCGTCGAATTCCTTCAGGCCGTCACACCGGCCGCCGAAGCGCGCGGCGTCAAGCTGACGCTCCATCCGGACGATCCGCCGCGTCCGCTCTTCGGCCTGCCGCGCATTGCCTCGACGGCCGACGACTATGCTGCCCTTTTTAAGGCCATACCATCACAGGCAAACGGCATGTGCTACTGCACCGGCAGCCTCGGCGTGCGTGCCGACAACAACCTGCCCGAGATCGCCCGCCGCTTTGCCTCGCGCATCTACTTCGCGCATCTGCGTGCCACCAAGCGTGAAGGCGACGGCCGCTCCTTCCATGAAAGCGCACATCTGGAAGGTGATGTCGATATGGTCGCGGTTCTCAAGGAACTCGTGGCCGAGGACCGCAAGCGCAGCCCGAACGACGAAATCGTGTTCCGCTCCGACCATGGTCACCGTATGCTGGATGATCTGAACAAGACCGTCACGCCAGGCTATCCTGCAATCGGCCGCATGCGCGGGCTGGCGGAACTGCGCGGCATCCTGCACGCGCTCGGTGCCAGACCATCCTGATCGTGAGAGACCCCTCCGGGCCCGCATTCCGATTTCCGGAGGAGTTCGCTAGCACGCTCGGGCTTACCCGCCGACAGGTTGCCGAGATCGAAACCGGCGCAGGGAACCCACCCTAGAGACGCTGGACAAGATTGGCAGGCTATTGGGCTTCGCAGTTGGATTTGTACCGAAAACGCCGCGCGACGATGAGCCAGGATCACTCCTGGCGCAAAGTCTCTCCGGCGCCGCCTGCTGGCGCGCCCGACTGTCTGGCCATCTGGCGGCCGCTCATGTGGGTTCTGCCCGGACAGGAGAGCCAATCGGAATTCCTGCCGAAAGGCTGGAGAAGGGGGCGTTGTACCCAGAAGCCTTGACCATCTAGCGCGATTTTCCATCATCCGCCTGCATGACTTCAGGCGCAAACCGTCCCCTTTCGTCAGCTTCCATCAGCTCGTTACTGACGTTGCGGATGTGGCGCGCCATCGCCTTGTAGGCAGCGTCCGGATTGCGCAGACGCAGAGCCGTAAGTATTGCATGGTGATCGCCGATCCAGAGCGGGCGCACGCTTGGCGCATGAATATGCTCATGCAGTTTTTTCCACATCAGCGACTCGTCGCGCTGAACCCAAAGCGCCTCGACGATCGAGACGATGATGGCATTTCCTGTCATGCGTGCAATCGTCACATGAAAATCGCGGTCGCCCTTTTCGTTGTTTAAGGTGACATCGGTCTCATGCTCCATTTGAGCGATACAGTCCTCGAGCACGGCAATATCGTAGTTCGTCGCGCGTTCGGCTGCCATCGCAGCAGCACTTGCCTCGACTGCAAGCCGGGCTTCCAGAAGCTCGAACGGGCCGGGGCCGGCATCCGCGCTGATCTTGTCAAAATTGACCTGATTGCCGCGGACCGGCAGAACGACGATGCCGGCCCTGCCCTTGACTTCGACCAGGCCGCGCATCTCCAGCGCAATAACTGCCTCGCGTACGACCGGGCGGCTGACTTGGAGTTCTTCGGCGAGCTCGCGTTCGGAAGGCATGCGCCAGGCAGGGTTCTTGGCGTTTGCCTCGATCATGCGCGCAATGCGGCGTGCGACGATCTGATAAAGCCGCTGCTCGCCTTGAAGCCGAAGCGTTGGTACGGCTGCCCCCATGATATCTCCTTGCGGCGCCACCCTTAAGACGGGTGACGCATTGTCTGTTTGGCGCTCAGGCGCTGGCGGCCAGTTGCCGCTCTTCGTCCGGAAGCCACGAGTGATAAAGCGGATGCTCGGCGGTGATCGGCAGCGGCGTCGGCTTGCCGGTGCGCTGCGAATGATAGGCAGCCGTCACCAGTTCCAGCGAATTGCGCGCGTCCTGCAGCGTTACCGGCGGCTCCTTGTCTTCAATGATCGCCTGGTGGAACAGCTCGAACTGTCGGGTGTAGCCGTCTTCCTTCACTTCGTAGCCGGCAAGCGCTTCGTCGACGCGCTTCTGGTGCTCCTCGGTGCCTGCGATGAAGCTCCACGGATCACGGCCCATCGTATAAGGTTCGAGAATGCTTTCGGCGACGAGATCATGGAAGCAGAAGCGCAGCCGCGAGATCTCCTTGCGTGAGCCGAGCGTCATGGAAAGTGCCGCCAGCGAGCCGTTCTGCATCTTGACGGAAAGCGCCATCGTATCTTCGACTTCGATCTTGTTGACCAGTGTCGCGCCATAGGCAAAGACTTCGGCGCAGGCGCCATGCACATAGTTCAGCATGTCGTGCGCGTGGATCGCGTGGCCAAGCAGGCCGCCGCCGAGTTCGCTCTTCCACTTTCCGCGCCAGGGAACTTCGTAGTAGGCAGGGCCACGCCACCAATGTGTCTCGATCGTCGTCAGGAAGGGACGCCCGGTCAGACCAAGTTCGATCAGCAGCTTCAGCTTCTGAAGGCCGGAGCCGTAGCGATACTGGAAGATCGGCATCAGTTTCTTGCCGCCCGAACGCGCGACAATGCGGCTCATCTCGTCGACGTCGGCAATCGAGCCGAAGAGTGGCTTTTCGCAGATCACATGTTTTCCCGATTCGATACCCTTCCTGCAGAGTTCGAAATGCGAATCCGGCGGCGTCGAAATATCGATGATGTCGAGATCGTTGCGGACAAAGAGATCGTCGACATTCTGGGTATATTCGCCAATGCCATGCTTTTGGCAAAGTTCGCGGCCGCGTTCTTCGTCCAGCGAGCAAAGCACCGGCACATCGAAAAGGTCCTTGTTCCAGTCGTAGCCGATCAGATGGCGCGAAGCGATGCCCGCGCCGATTACGCCAACGCGCAATTTCTTCGTCATGATATCTCCTCCTATCGTCCGCCGAGCCGGGCAGCCTTGGCCTGCGCCTCAAGCGAAAGGCGGCAGACCTCGTAGACGTGCGCCTGCGTCATCGCCGTTTCCGTGCGATCGCGCACGTCGGCAGTGAATGCTTCAAAATAGTCGAGCTTCTCGCTGCTGCAGTCGATGTAGGTATTTTCCTCGCCGTTGACGAGGAACAGATGATCCTTGCCGGGGCGGCCGGAAATATCGATGTATTTGCGAAGCTCGATATAGCCTTTGGTGCCTAAAATGGTCAGGCGTCCGTCACCCCAGGTCGGCAGCGCCTCGGGCGTAAACCAGTCGACGCGGACATAGCCAGACGCCTTGTCGGAGCGCAGCAATACCTCGCCGAAATCCTGGAATGCCGGCCTTTGCGGCATGCCGAAGTTGCCGATTGCGCTTGCGACGACTTCGCCGCTCGTCGAGCCGGTATAGAAGAGAAACTGGTCGATCTGATGCGAGGCGATGTCTACGATGATGCCACCAAAGGCTTCGGGATCGAAAAACCAGTCGGGCCGCGTCGGAAGCTGCAGCCGGTGCGGTCCCATGCCGAGCGTCTGGATAACCTGGCCGATCGCGCCTTGCTTGACGAGTTTGGCTGCTTTGACCGCAGAGCGAACGCAATGGCGCTCCGAAAAGCAGATCGAGAAGATCTTGCCTGTCTCGGCGACGGTCTTCTTGACCTCCTCCAACTGCGCAAACGTCGTGAGGCCAGGCTTGTCCGTCATCACGTCCTTGCCGGCCCTCATGGCGCGGATCGCAAGACCGGCGCGATCGCGCGGAATGGCGGAGATGCAGATGACGTCGATCGACGAATCGGCGAAAATCGTCTCGCGGTCGATCTGCGGCGCATCCGGATATGTCTTCTTGAAATTTTCAAGGATCGCCGGAACAGAGGTCTTCGGGCAATAGCCAACGAACTCTCCACCCGCAGCTTGCAATCCCTTCACATGATCAAACGTATGCGAATGGTCGATTCCGACAACGGCAAATCTCAGCATTTGAATATCGTCCTCCTGCAAAAGCCGTGGGAGCTGCGGCTTCTCGTCTCCTCATAATTGGTCAAACCAGACACTCAAAGCTCCAACCTGTCAAGAATGTTTTTGCAATCGAAACCGCGGTAAAGAGGCCACATTAGCACTCGTTTTGACGAAAATTCTTTCGCCTTGCCGGTTGACAATCTGGTAAGTCCAGACATGTTTATGGCAGATCGCCCCGGGCGGGAGGCGCCTCGCGATCGCTGGAGGATCTGGATATGAAACGCACCCGCATCGGCTTGTGGGCGGCCTCGACGCTGCTTGCAGCCACGGCGCTGACGGGTATTGCCCAGGCGCAGGAGCTCACCGTTTTTTGCGACGATATCGGCTTCGGCTGCCTGACCATGGATCCGGTGGTCAAACGATACGAATCCGAAAATCCAGGCGTCAAGGTCAAGCTCGAAACCGTTCCCTATCAGTCGCTCGTCGAAAGCCTGCCGGTGCAGCTCGAATCCGGCGAAGGCCCCGATGCGGCGATCATCACCGACCTCGGCGGCCTCAGCCGTTACTATCTCGACCTGACGCCTTATGTGAACGCGGCGAATTTCGAGAAGGAATACAGCCAGACCCTGCAATGGCTGCGTGGCTCCAATCCGACGAGCAAGGCGATCAACGGCATGCCGACGACGCTCACTGTCAACGGCGCCTATGTCAATCTCACCTTGTTCGAGCAGGCGGGCGTTGCGGTCCCCAAGGAAGGCGCAACCTGGGCCGAATGGGCCGAAGCGACACGCAAGGTGGCCAAGGCCACCAACACCGAATACGCCATGGAGATGGACCGCTCTGGCCACCGCTTTGCAAGCCTTGCCATCAGCTACGGCGCCGAATTGGTCGATGACCAGGGCAAACCGGTCATCGACAAGGGGCTGAAGGACGCGGTCGAACAGTTCGTGGCCTGGCACAAGGACGGGACAATGCCGATGGACCTTTGGGGAGCGGTCGGCGGCGCAACGCATCGCGAACTCTTCTCAGATTTCCTGAATGCCAAGACCGTGCTTTACTTCGGCGGCTCCTGGACACTCAGCCAGATGGACAAGGAAGTCGCAGACCTCTTCGACTGGCAGGTGGCACCTGCGCCTTGCGGGCCCTCGTCGTGCACCGTCATGCCGGGCGGCGGAGCGCTCGTCGGTTTCAAGCATACCAAGCAGCCCGAAGCGGTCGGCAAGCTGATCGACTATATCGCCCGCTCGAAGAACAACGCCGAAATCGTCTCGGCGGCCGTCGAGATTCCGGCGGCAAAATCGCTGATCGAAAATGGCGTGACCTATCCGGGCGCCTCTCAGCGTACGCAGCAATCGCTTTCGACCTTCATCGCCCAGATCCCGAAAATGGCGCCGGCCGCCTATCGTTTCCAGGGCTGGCGCTATCAGCGTGCCATGATGAACGCGCTGACGACGCGCATCAGCCAGGTCCTGAATGACGAATTGGAGGTCGACGCAGCACTTGACCGTGTCAAACAGGATGTCGAGCTCGCCATCAAGGCGGCCGGCCAATAGACAGGCTGATCCGGAAGGAGAGCGGTATGGCCACAAGGGCTCGACTTGCGACAGTTGCCGGCGGCGTCATCCTCCTGCCGGCAAGGCTCGCCGAGCCTTTGATGACGGGCCTGCAAAAGGTCCTGGGCATCGGGCGCATGCCGTGGGTCTTTCTTCTGCCGAACCTTCTCGCCGTTTTGTTTTTCTCGCTGCTTCCGGTCGCAATCAACGTCTTCTATTCTGTCACCGGCAGCGACCGTCTTTATCCGAGCGAGCGACCCTTCATCGGTTCTGTCAATTACGAAACGCTGTTCGACTGCACCAACTACCTCGATGCATCCACCTGCTCGAGTGATCTCTTCTGGCGGGCGCTCGGCAACAGTCTCGTCTTCGTGCCGATCCAGGTGATCTGCATGATCGGCGTGGCGCTGCTTGCCGCTGTCTGCCTCAACCGCGAGATCCGCGGCCGCGGCTCCTTTCGCGCCGTCTTCTTCTTTCCCGTCATGCTTTCGCCTGTCGTCGTGGCGTTGACGTGGCAGTGGATCCTGCAGCGCAACGGCGCGCTGAACGGCATTCTGACATGGCTTGGACTTTCGCCCGTCAACTGGCTGGTATTTCCAAATACCGCCTTCTTCTGGTCGGTCTTCGTCACCGTCTGGGCGCATATGGGCTTTTACACGATCATTCTGCTCGCCGGTCTGCAGTCAATCCCGCGCGATGTCTACGAAGCTGCCAAGATGGACTCCGCCACCAACTGGCGGGTCTTCACGCGCATCACGCT
This sequence comes from Rhizobium etli 8C-3, assembly GCF_001908375.1. NCBI lineage: Bacteria > Pseudomonadati > Pseudomonadota > Alphaproteobacteria > Hyphomicrobiales > Rhizobiaceae > Rhizobium > Rhizobium etli. Next base: position 2,213,768 of record NZ_CP017244.1, read on the forward strand.
GCCGCTTCTAAAGCCCGTCCTGCTCGTCGTCTTCGTCCTCTGCGTCATTCGCTCGGTCCAGACCTTCGATGAGCTCTACGTGCTGACAGGCGGCGGGCCCGGATCTGCGACGATGCTGATCGTCCAATATATCTACGAGGTCGGTTTCGCCGTGCAGCCTCGCAATTTCGGTCTTGCGGCCGCAGCCTCGCTGCTGCTCGGCGTCGTGCTCTTGATCTTCACCGGCCTGCAGCTGCGACTGTCGAGGAATTCGCAACATGGCTGACGTTGCCCTGTCCAAATCCGGAGCTGTCATGCGCGGTCTGCTCTTTGCCCGGCGCGGGCGCAACCGGCTCGACGTGACAGATTGGCTCACCTATGGCTTCCTCGTCCTTGGGCTGCTCATCATGTTCACGCCGGTTGCCTGGGTGGTCCTGTCGTCTTTCAAGACGCAAGCGAATCTGCAGGAATTTCCCCCGAGCATTCTGCCCTATTCCAGTGAGACAGCCGTGGTTGAAGGTTTCGACCAGCCGCTGCCGCTCTTCGACGTAAACTTGAAGGACGGCACGAAGGCGCGACTTGCGCAGATCCGCCGCGTTGGCAGAAATGCACAGATGATCAGTCCGGACAATCCTGGCGCCGGCCGGCTCACCGTTGCCGTGACGGATGCCGTCCCCGTCCGCAAGGTGCGGCTTGCGATCGAGAACTACACCAACCTCATTGCTAGTTCCGGCCAGGCGATGGGCCGCTATCTCTACAACAGTCTTTTCATCACCATTGTTGCGACCATCATCACGCTGGTGATGAATTCCATGGCTGCCTTTGCGCTTTCTAAATACCGTTTCGCAGGCAGCAGCGTCGCCTTGATTTCGATCCTGTCGACGCTGATGATCCCGGCAACCGTGGTTCTCGTGCCGACCTACCTCATCGTTTCCGAGCTCGGCCTTGTCGGAAACCTCTGGGGTGTCATCCTGCCGACCGTCGCGACGCCGACCGGCGTCTTCCTGCTCCGCCAATACATGCTGACCATCCCTGACGAACTGATCGAAGCAGCGCGCATGGATCATGCCAGCGAGTGGCGCATCTTCTGGCGGATCGTCCTGCCGCTTTCCAGCCCGGCGCTTGCCGTCGTGGCGATCTTCTCGATCCTGTCGCGCTGGAACGACTTCCTGCTGCCCTTGATCGTCCTCAATCGCCGCGAGGTCTATACGCTGCAGCTGGCGCTCAACTCTTTCCAGAGCGAGTTCGAGGTCCGATACGATCTGATGCTCGCCATGACGACCCTGACGGCGCTGCCGCTTGCCTGCGCCTTCATCTTTCTGCAGCGCTACATCACCACCGGCATCGCATCCACGGGCATCAAGTGAGTTTCGTTCATGGCCAATCTCGTACTTGAAAATGTCAACAAATCCTTCGGCACGCTGCAGGTGATCCCCGATATCAATCTCGATATCAGGGATGGCGAATTCGTCGTCTTCGTCGGCCCGTCCGGCTGCGGAAAGTCGACGCTGCTTAGAATGATTGCCGGGCTCGAAGAGGCAACGGGCGGCGACATCCGCATTAACGGCGAAAGCGTCATCGACACGCCGGCGGCCGATCGCGGCGTCGCCATGGTCTTCCAGTCCTACGCTCTTTATCCCCACATGACCGTTCGCCAGAACCTGAGCTTCGGACTTGAGAATATCCGGATGCCGAAGGACGAAATCGACCGCCGCGTTGAAGCAGCCGGCAAGCTTTTGCAGATCGACACGCTGCTCGACCGGCGCCCCCGCCAGCTGTCCGGCGGTCAGCGCCAGCGCGTCGCAATTGGTCGCGCCATCACCCGCGACCCGAAGATATTCCTGTTCGACGAGCCGCTTTCCAACCTCGATGCAGAACTGCGGGTGCTGATGCGCGTCGAGATTACCAAGCTGCACGAGCGGCTCGGCAATACGATGATTTACGTGACGCATGACCAGATCGAGGCGATGACGATGGCAGATAAGATCGTCGTCCTTCGCAAGGGCGTCATCGAGCAGGTCGGTGCGCCGCTTGATCTTTATAATCGCCCGCACAACACTTTCGTGGCCGGCTTCATCGGCTCGCCGCGCATGAACCTCGTCGAAGGGACAATCGGCACTTCGACCAACGGGACGCTCGCCTTCGAGGGCGCCGGGTTGCCGCCATTGGAATTGCCCCTTGAAGCCGGGCTTGCAGGCATACGGAAAGCAACACTCGGTGTGCGGCCCGAAGATCTCCTGGTCGGCGAAAGCGGCTGGCCAGCCGAGGTCGCCGTTGCCGAACAGCACGGCGCCAACAGCTACCTGCATTGCATCCTTTTAAACGGCGAGCCGATCCTGGTGCACCAGCAGGGCCAGAGCCGGGTTGCGCGCGGCGATGTCCTCAACATCGCACCCCGTGCGGGCCATTGGCACCTGTTCGATGAAACAGGCCTGCGGATCAAGATCGACTGAGCCTGCCGCGACAGTCCTTCGACTGAAGGCTCAATGTCCGTCCGGCGGAACGACGTCCGGCGTGATCGTGTCCCTGAGGTTTTTCCGATGGAAGATGAAAAGCCCTGCAAAGACGATGATCGCCGCGCCGATCAGGATCTGCATATCGGGTACGTCATCGAAAAAGACCATGCCAAGCACGATCGCCCATATGAGAAGCGTGTATTGCAGCGGTGCCAGCAGCGATGCCGGGGCAAGTTTCAGCGATCGGGTAATCAGCAGATGGGCGCAGGAGGCGACGACGCCCAGAAGCAGCATGCCACAGTAGTCGAGAAGCGTCGCCTGACGCCAGTGGCCGATACTGAGAATGATCCCGGCAATGAGAGCAGCAATCGTCTGCCAGGTGACGAGCGTGGTGTCGCTTGTCGCGCGCAAGGAGCGGTTCATCACCAGCGTGAGCGCGAAGGCGAGACTGCCCGTCAGACCGAAAAGAGATGGCAGGGACAGCATCGCAGACGATGGACGGAGCGCTACGACGACACCGGCAAAGCCGATGAAAACCGCAAGCCAGCGGCGCCAGCCGATCTTCTCGCCGAGGAAGAAGTGCGATAGCGCGGCGACATAGATTGGCCCCGCCATATAGAAGGTCATGACATCGGCAAGCGGCAGATAGGCGACGGCCGCATAAAACAGGCTGACATCGCAGGTCGTCATGACGACGCGCATCAGCTGCTGCCCCTTTTGCTCGACATTGAAGAGCTGCCGCGTCCCTTGCCGGACGATCATCGGACCGAGCACGATGAAAGCGCCGACCGAGCGGATCACCAGCACCTGGCCGACGGCGAAACTCGCAACCAGCCATTTGCCCATCGCATCGTTGAGCGCAAAGAGGAAATCGCCGAGCAGCATCAACAAGACGCCCGTCAAGATCACGTTCGAACCGACGGCAACGGTACTGCGCTTCATCCTGACCTTCCTTGATACGACACTGCGAGGCAGCCGAGTGCGGCTTCCGATTTAACAGCCTCGATGTCAAGGTCAGGCTGAAGCTTAAAGCGCCTCAGCGGCGCGATTCGATCACCATGCGAACTAGCAAGTCCTCCAGGGACTGTTGCCGCACCATGCGCTAGGCCCGATCCAGGCCGGCCGTTCGCCGAGACAAAACGTGATGGACCCGGCAGAAAGCGCAATGAGTGCGCTGACGCTGATCGCGATCTAAGTAAAGCCGACGCGATCGATGGCACAAAGAGCTGCCGACCTGCGGGTTCACGAATTACGGCAGCAGTGAGAAATGGACGGATCACAATCTAAAGCCGCAGCAACTTCCGCCCACGGCACAGCCGTTGTCAGTTCGAACTTTTCATGGACCGGATCAGGCGCAAGCTGCGCCGGGCCGCGGTTGCGGCGGCACCGACAAGCACAATCCAAAGTCCGAGCCAAAGGACATGGTTTTGCAGATCCCAGTAAGGTTCGCCGATCGAAATGACAGCGGCCGCGGTGATGATCGCCATGCGGTGCTGCTTGGCCATCGGGCCTGAAAAATCACTGCCGTGACCCGTGGCCCGGCCAAGTTCGCGCACATAGGCCGTCAGCACTGCGAATGCTGCTGCCGCCCAGCCAAGGCCGGGATGGCCGATACCGAGACCGATGCCTGCAAAAATCAGCATGTCGGCGGCGCGGTCTGGAAATTCGTTCCAGAAAGGACCGTCGGCCTCTGCCTTGCCCCCTTCCACCGCCACCATGCCGTCAAACAGATTGCACAGAAGTCTCACCTGGCAAAAAAGTGCCGCAAGAGCGAGAAGAACCATGCGCGAATAGCCGGCGTCGCGTCCGGCGGCAAAGAACAAGAGACCGGCAATGAAGGCAGCGGCGATGCTTGCCTGGGATATCTGGTTCGGCGTGACGGACCTCGTCGCGACCTTCTGGGCGATCGCCCTTGCCCACCAGCTGTTCCGGCTATTCAAGGGGCGACGATCTTGAGTGTCAGTCATCACTTACCTTTCCCGGTCAAAAGCGAATAATTGTAAATCGCCGCATAGCTGGTGGAGACGGCAAGTGGCACCGCAACGGTCCTTAATATTTCCGGTGTTGCGGCGAGTGCGTGAATGGCGATGAGGATGCTTGCAGAACCGAGACAGGCGATGAGAGGCGGCGCAATCAGTGCGGCAGAACCCTTGAAGCGCGTGGAAAATATTTCGACCGCCGATTTCAAGTACAGGGTGAGGCAGGCAGACAGCGTGCCCTGAACGAGGCCGGCAAGCAGCATGCGCGGTAAAGGATGAACGCGATTGGCAAACAGCGCCCAGCTTCCCATGGCGAGAAAGGCGAAACTCACGTGCACGGTGCTGCTGCGTCCAATCCGCCCGACCCATCCACTCATGTCAGTGACCACCAGTAGCGGACAAGGTGAAAGAAGATTGGTGCCGAAAACACCACCGAATCGAGGCGGTCGATCAGTCCGCCATGACCCTCGATGAGATTGCCCCAATCCTTGACACCCCGGTCGCGCTTGATAGCCGACATCACCAGACCGCCGAAGAAGCCCATCAGCGTGATGACCAGCGAAAGCAGTCCCGCCTGCAACGGCGTGAACGGTGTGATCCACCAGAGCGACGCGCCGATCAAAGTCGCACTGGCAACACCGCCCGCAAAGCCCTCGACCGTCTTCGACGGCGAGAGTTTCGGGGCAATCTTCGTTCGCCCGAAAAGCTTGCCCCAGACATACTGCAAGACGTCGCTGAGCTGCACGACGATGACCAAGAATGCGATGAGCAGAACATTGCGGCCCTCGTAGCCGGGAATGTTCAACGTCAGCAGCGCCGGCACGTGCGAAGCGCAGAAGACGCAGATCATCAAGGCCCATTGCACTTCGGCGATGCGGATGAGGAACCGTTCGGTATCGCCCCGAAGCACGGAAATGATCGGCATCAGCAAAAACGCGTAAACCGGAACGAAAATCGAATAGATTCCGTATTCTTCAGCCCACAACAAATAATACTGAATGGGAAGGACCACGAAAAAGGCCGAGGCGAGCGCCCAGTGATCAGCCCGCTTCGTGTTTGTCAGCGTGATGAATTCTCGAAGTGCCGCAAAGGAGCAGAAGGCGAAAAGAATGATGACGCCGGCACGACCGGCCAGAAACGCAATGCCGATGAAGATCACCATGATCCACCAGGCCTTGATGCGGGCATTCAGGTTCTCGACGGCGCTGTTCGAGCCATCCGGCGAAAGGCGCCGATGCAGGACATAGCCAACCAGTGAGGCGAGGATCAGCACGGCGAAAACGCCGAGCACCAGCGTAATGAGATCGGACCGCGCGTCGTTCATTCGCTGTTGCCTGCATGTTTTGGAGAAAGGGAAATCAAGGCGGCCCTTGCCCTTGACAGAAAACCATCCTTGGTCTCGCCGGGATCAAGACGGATCGGGCTGCCGAAGGTTACTGTGCAGATCAGTGGAATTGGCACGATCTCGCCCTTCGGCATGACGCGATTGAGGTTGTTGATCCAGACCGGCACGAGATCGATCCCCGGGCGCAATACGGCAAGATGGAAGAGGCCGCCCTTGAAAGGCAGAAGCGGCTCGTCGGTCTGGTTGCGCGTGCCTTCGGGAAACAGGATCAGCGACGAGCCGGCGTCGATTGCCGCCGCCATCTGCTCGATCGGATCCTGCGTGCGCCTCTCACGGTCGCGCTCGATCAGCACGGCATTGAAGACTTCGCGGCCAATGAAAGTGGTAAGCGGCGATTTCAGCCAGTAGTCTGCTCCGGCCACAGGCCGTGCTCGCCGGCGAAGACGCGGCGGCAGGACCGCCCAGATCAGGATGAAATCGCCATGGCTCGAATGGTTGGCAAAATAGATGCAGCGCCGGGGCGGTAAACCGTCATTCGCCCAGATCGCCCGCACCGCCGTGATTGCGCGGGCAAACAGCACGATTGCGATCGCCACAGGCTTTGCGATCAGGCTGTGCATCTGCTTCATTAGCCCAATTCCCGCATCACGATTGCAGGAACGTAGCCGCGTTTTTGACAAAGCGGAAGACGGTTGCAAAGCCGGATAAAGATTTCCACATGGAGCGGAGGGATCAAGTCGTCCGCTCCTCGCCTTCGACAAGCTCCCGCGAGACGAGGATCTTGTCGACGCGGCGGCCGTCAAGATCGACGACTTCGAAGCGCCAGCCGTCTTTCACGAAGCTTTCGCCGAGGTCGGGCAGGTGTTTCAGCTCTTCCAGCACAAGGCCGGCGACGGTCTGGAACCCGATGTCATCTGGCAACTTAAAGTTCATGAACTCGGCGAATTCGTCGATCGGCGTCCAGCCGGAAACAAGATAGGAACCATCGGCGCGGCGAATAATTGCCTGCTCGTCGGCAGGTCCCTCCTGCAATGCGCCCATGATCGCCTCCATGATGTCGCCGGAAGAGACGATTCCCTCGAAGTGGCCGTATTCGTCGTAGACAAGCACCATGTGGACCGGCGATCTGCGGATGGCCTGGATGACATGCGTTGCCGTCGAAAGATCCGAGATCACCGGAACTTCATGGGCAAGCGACTGGATGTCGGCATGGCCATGTGCGTCGAGCGAATCGTAAAAGTCCTTCACGAAGAGCACGCCAAGCATCTCGTCAGAACTGTTTCGCCGCACGGGCAGGCGCGAGCGGTGCGTTCGATGCAGTTGCTTGCGAATGTCTTCGATACTGTCTTCGATGTCGACGACCTCGACGTCGCGGCGCGGAGTCATCAAGGCTCTCGCCGTGCGGTCGGCAAGCCGCATGACACCGGATATCATCGCCGATTCCTCGCTCTCGATCACCCCGGCGCTCTGCGCCTCGGCAAGCACCGTCTTGATCTCTTCGTCGCTCACCCCGTCGCTGCCTTTTCCGGACTGACCAAGAAGCGTAAGCACAAGCTTGCCGGACGCGTCGAGAAGCCAGACGAGCGGCAAGGCAAGCTTGGAAAGCAGGACCATGGCCGGGGCAACCTTGCTTGCGACCACTTCAGGTTCGCGAAGCGCAATCTGCTTCGGCACCAGTTCGCCTATAATCAGCGAAAGATAGGTAATGGCAACGACCACCGTGCCGACGCCAAGCGCATCGGAAACGGCAGAGGAAACGCCTTGTGCGCTGAGCCAGGCCGAAAGACGACCGCCCAGCGTGGCGCCCGAAAAGGCACCCGATAGAACGCCGACAAGGGTAATTCCGATCTGAACGGATGACAGGAAGCGGCCGGGATGTTCGGCAAGTTTGATGGCTTGGGCAGCCCCCCGGCTCCCATGATCGGCAAGGACCCTCAGACGGGCCGGACGTGATGAAACGACAGCAAGTTCAGACATTGCGAGCACACCGTTGAAGATAGTGAGCAGCACAATGATTGTGATCTCCAGAAACAAATGAAGCCTATGACATTGACAGCGATGCCTCAAAATAGGGCCAAAGCGCCGACAATGAAAGCAAGGCTTTCATCCTGCTTCGGCTATTTTTGCTCGGCGCTCCTTTATGGCCGAGCTTGGGCCCCGTCAATGTGCCGAAGCCGGCGTGACCCGCCATATCGTGTTGCCGACGTCATCGGCAACAAGCAATGCACCCTTGATGTCGATTGCGACGCCGACAGGTCGGCCAAAGGCCCTGTCGTCGGCCCCGATAAAGCCCGTCAAGACATCGCGCGGCGGGCCGGATGGCTTGCCATCGGCGAAAGGCACGAAGATCACCTTGTAGCCGCTGCGCGGCCTGCGGTTCCAGGAGCCGTGCTGGCCGACGAAGGCGCCGCCGACATAATCTGGACCAAACAGGTTGCTCGTGTTGAAGGACAGGCCGAGCGAGGCGGTATGAGGACCAAGGGCATAATCGGGGACGATGGCGCTTGCTACCATTTCAGGGTTCTGCGGCTTTGCCCGACCATCGATATGCTGGCCGAAATAGCTGTAGGGCCAGCCATAAAAGCCGCCTTCCTTCACCGAGGTCATATAGTCGGGAACAAGATCGCTGCCGAGTTCGTCGCGTTCGTTGACTGCCACCCACAGTGCCCCCGTCCGCGGCTGCCATGCAAGTCCATTTGGATTGCGCAAGCCGCTTGCAAAGACGCGAACAGCCTTTGTGGCAAGATCGATTTCGAGGATAGAGGCACGGTTTTTTTCCGCATCCATGCCGTTTTCCCCGACATTGCTGTTGGAGCCCACGGTGGCATAGAGCTTGGTGCCGTCAGGGCTGGCGATCACGTCCTTCGTCCAATGCTGGTTGATCGGACCTGCTGGAAGATCGGCGATTTTCGCGCCCGGCGTGGTGATCACCGTTTCACCTTCCTTATAGGCAAAAGCCATGACCCCATCGGTATTGGCGACATAGAGCACGTCCTTCGAATATGCCATGCCGAAGGGCGAATTGAGATCCTTCAGGAGAACGGTGCGCATCTCGGCGGCACCGTTATTGTCGGCATCGCGCAGCAGCGTGATGCGGTTTGCACTTTTGACCTCGGCGCCGGCCCGGCTCATGAGCAGAGTTTCGAACCAGCCACGGATGCTGAACCCGGCGTCTTCACCCTTTGGCGGCTTGTTGCTTTCGGCAACAAGAACATCGCCGTTCGGCAGGACATGGATCCAGCGCGGGTGGTCCAGGCCCTTTGCAAAAGCGTTCACCTTCAGCCCCTGTGCGGCTTTTGGAGTGGCGCCTACTGGCCAGCTCGCCGCTTTAGCGACATTGACGGTCGGGATCAGCGTCGGGTTCGGCGCAGGCAGCGTCGGTGAGGGACCGTAGCCTTCCTCGATCGGGACTGTCGCGGATTCACGCTCAAAGACGAATATCCACCCGCCCGCAACAAGGACGAGAAGAAGGACGACAAGGATGAACTTCTTCATGAATGATCTCCAATAAAAGACCGTGCTAACGGCCTGGCTCGTTATGGGTTTCAACGCTCTCCAGAGTTCGAAACGATCGCAAGGTGCGCAAGGTTCGAGATTTCAATGGCGCTGCCGCATTTCTTGACCGGCGTCTTTGATCATGGCCCTTTTCGATGCGACAAAACCACAGAGGACGAACTTGAGCGATCACACAGCATGCCGGGCGATCTTGAGGCATTTGCCCAAACCGACAGCCTGACACTTTCGGGCTCCGACCGTCCCATTGTACGATTGCGGACCTATGAAGTTTATGGGGAACTTCACCGAGTGGGACGGCATTAATTCCTCCGTAGAAGGAGGACGCCATGCCAACAGTCACCGTTGCAAAAGCTTGCAGCGCTCAGGCAGAAATCATCTCGCTTCTTCCAGCTCTCAAAGCCTTTGCGAGGCGATTCGAGCGTGTTGAAAGCGACGCCGACGATCTCGTTCAAGAAACGGTCTCCAAGGCACTTTGTCACATCGAGCAGTTCCAGGACGGCACGAGCCTCAAATCCTGGCTCTTTACGATCATGCGCAATACCTATTGCAGCAGCTACAAACGCCGCAAGCGCGAGCCGGTGGGCTGCGTCGGCGACCTGACTGACTGTCAGATGCCGGTCAAATCGACGCAGGAATGGTCGGTAAGAGCCCTTGACGTGCAGGCGGCGATCGACAAGCTCGGAGCCTCGCACCGCCATGCCCTGATGCTCGTCGTGAACGGGACAAGCTACGAAGAAGCAGCTGCAATCTGTGACTGCCAGGTGGGCACCATCAAAAGCCGGGTGAGCCGCGCGCGCAACCATCTTCTGGAAATGCTCGGCGAGACGCAGTCTTCCGAAGCAGCCTCGTTACACTAGGAAGGGACGCGGAGCGATGAGCCGCCACGACAGAAACGAATGGATCGCCAAGAGGGCCTATGCACTTTGGGAAGCGTGCGGTCGTCAAGATGGGCGCGATGGAGAGCACTGGGCACAGGCTGTGCGCGAGCGCGACGAGCTGGAACGCACGCAGGCTTCGGCCGACGGGCGCGAGGTGCTGATCCGGTTCAGACCAAGACCACCGGCTGCGACGTCTTCGAAACGCGCGGTGAGCCCGGCCTCTCGTGCAACCGGCTGAAGGAACACTTCATTCAAGCCCTGAAATCTGCACTTTCAGGCGATGAGAAGTCGCCGGTTCTCATCAGCCGAGACCGGTTGCTTCCTTTACCTTGTTGCGCGATAGCGGCAGATCGACCAGCCGCTTTCCCGTCGCATTGCGGATTGCATTGGCGAGCGCTGCACAGGTCGGTCCCTGCGCAGCCTCGCCTGTGCCGAGGAAGGGCTGACCGGGCCGATCGAGAACATGCACCTCGACGCTTTCTGGGACGCTGCCGAAGCGCAGTATCGGATAACTCGACCAATCAGTGCTGGTAATACGAGTGCGATCGAAGGTGACGGCTTCATAAAGCGTCCAGCTGATCGATTGCAGGATGCCGCCCTCCGTCTGGTTGCGGATGCCGTCAGGATTGACGGCCTGACCGGCATCGATAGCACCGACGGCACGCAGCACCTGCACACGGCCGGTTTCGCGCTCGACCTTGGCTTCCAGTGCGACCGCCAGATAGGCGGCACGGTTCTTGTAACGCGCAAAGGCAAAGCCACGCCCGTGACCGGAAGGAACTTCGCTCCTGCCCCAGCCGAATTTCTCCGCAGCAAGCTTCACGACATCGCTGGCACGATGATCTTCCAGATGACGCAGGCGGAATTCGACCGGATCGGCCTTGGCGGCAATAGCCAGCTCGTCCATGGTGCTTTCGATCGAAAATACATTGGCATAAGCACCAAGGCCGCGTAGCGCCGAAACCCTGAGCGGCATGTCGGGCAGGAAATGCCACAACACCCGGCGGTTCGGGATCGCATAGACAGGGTCGGCGTTCCGATCGCCGCTGCCATTGGGACTGATGCTGAGCTTCGGCACCTCCAGGGGCGTCGGCTGTTCCTTGGCGCGCCCGGCAATGAGCGAGCCGGAACTTCCGGGGCGCGTGCTGTGGGTATTGCTCCACACATCATAGGTCCAGTTGTCGATCCTGCCGTTTGCATCAAGCGACGCCCGGACCTTGCATACCATGCCAGGCCCGTAAGGTTCCCACATATGCTCCTGCTCGCGCATCCACTGGACACGCACGGGACGGCCGGGAATTTTCATGGCGATGAGTGCTGCGTCGGCAGCTGCGTCGTCGGCGCCGTTGTGCCCGTAGCAGCCGGACCCTTCCATGTGGATGACACGCACCTTCTCCTCCGGCATCGCCAGCATTTGGGCAATCGCACTCCGATCGGGGAAGACTCCTTGCGTGTGCGACCAGATATCAAGGCTGCCGTCGGCCTTCAGATGCGCGAGCGCACAGGACGGACCGATCGAAGCGTGCATCTGATAGGGGCGCGTGAAGGTTGCCTCGTAGATTGGGCCGTTCGGGAAGCTCGGATTGCCGGATTCGGCCACGGTGCCGACATCCTTTTCCAGAGCGACGAGAGCGGCGGCCAGATCGGCCTGTTCTGGAAGCGTTGCAGGCTCGTCCCACCGCGCCGCTTTTTCAACCGCGCGCATGGCCTTGACCGCCTGCCATTCTTTCTCCGCCACCACGGCAAGGAAACTGCCGTCGCGGATCACCGAGATGACGCCGGGCATGGCGGCAGCGGCCGTGGCGTCGATGTCTTTCAATGTTGCACCATAGCTCGGCGGACGGATCACGCGAGCGTGCACCATTCCTTCCAGGCGCAAGTCCTGGACATAAGCTGCAGCGCCGGTAACCTTGCCCGGGATGTCGATGCGCTGCACATCACGGCCGATGATGCTCAGTCCATCAGGCTGCTTCAGTTTCGATTGCGGCTGGGCTTGGACGTGCAGGAACTGGCCCGATACCAGCTCGCCATAGGTCGCCGAGCTGCCTTGCGGCCCGAAGACGCTTTTCTTTTTCGCCCTGAGCTGGTCTGGCGGCAGGCTAAAACGGCGCGCTGCCTCGGTGATCAGCAGCTCGCGAACCTGCGCGGCTGCGTTGCGGATCGCAGTACCGCTGTTCTGCATCGACTGGCTGCCTGCCGTAAACCCTTCGTCGGGTGTACGCCCGGTGTCAGCGGTCACGAGTGCAATGTCTGCGGGATCGACTTCCAGCTCCTCTGCGGCAACCTGGATGAGGGCCGTGCGGATCCCCTGTCCAAGTTCCACCTTGCCGGTGAACACGGTGATCGTGCCGTCAGCATCTATTCTTATCCAGCTATCGAGATAGCCGTCGTCATCCAGGCTGCCCGGCAATTTCGGCTTTTCAGGCGCCGCAGCCGGCATCCCTTGCGCCAGCGCACCGATGGTGGAGAAGCTGACGATGAGAGAGCCGGTGCCCGCAAGCAGGCAGCGCCGGCTCATTCGATGTCCGGTGAGAATATCCATCATCCGGCACTCCTTTTGGCGCCCACAAGCCCGGAAGCTTCCATCAGTTCACCCGCGCGCCTGATGGCGGCAAGGATGCGCATATGCGTGCCGCAGCGACAGAGATTGGTCCGTAACGCCGATCTGATTTCCTCATCGCTCGGCGTCGCATTCTGCTTCAGAAGCACCGCTGCGCTCATCATCATGCCGGCAATGCAGTAGCCGCATTGGGCCGCCTGTTTCTCGATGAAGGCCGCCTGCAGCGGTCCGGGCTTTTCGGCTGTTCCAAGCCCTTCCACGGTGACGATTTCCTTGCCTTCGACCACGACGATCGGCGTCACGCACGAAAGTACCGCCTGGCCGTCGACCATGACGGTGCAGGCGCCGCATTGGCCTAGGCCGCAACCAAATTTTGCGGCGTTGAGTCCAAGATCATTGCGAAGCACGTAAAGTAGTGGCGTGTCGGGCTCGCTTTCGACCTCGTGGGTCTGTCCATTGACCTTAAGGCTTGTCATCTCGGCTCCTTCGCGCCGACATTGGAGGGCGCTCGTTCAATTCCGTCCGAGGGGCGGACGGCGACAAAATATTCACCGGAGCGTGTGCGGTTGACCCGTTCCAGCAGATCGGGCCAAGGACCGCGCGTCGTAAAGCGCTGCCGCATGAAATCGAGCAGGTCGGCGATCTGCTGGTCGTTCAGTGCCCCGGCAAAACCCGGCATCACGGCACTTGGCTCACCGTCGGCAGGTGGCAGGCCGAAAAGCACGACATTGACGATGTTTTGCGGATTGGGCGCGTTGACGGCGGTGCTGAGATTGAAATTCAGCCCCCCGAAGGGCGCAGCGCGACCGGACTCATGACAGGTCGCACAAGCCGCACCATAGATGGCTGCACCCGGGTGAGCGGTAAGTTCGGCCGACGCCTTGTTCTCGTCAATCGCCGCCGTCACCACGCCATCCTGCTCGGGAAGGAACTGCTTTTTCAGCTTTTCGGCCCATTGAAGGCGTTCGGCAGACGGTTCGCCCATGATCGAGGCGACATAGGCAGCGATGGCGTTGATATCGCTGTCGGGAAGGACCCCGAGATTGCCGGTGACCTCAGCCATCGGACCGCGCGAGACGCCGTGGAAGACATGGTAGCCATGACGCAGATAGAACGCGAGCGACTCCTTGTCCCACGGGATCGGCGAGGGGTTTTGCGCATTGATCGCATAAGCCTGCCAGCCTTCCGCCTCGCCGCCGCCGAAGTGCTTGCCGCGCTCCTCGGCACCAAAGGCGTTGCGAGGCGTGTGGCAAGCCCCGCAGTGACCGAGGCCTTCGGCAAGATAGGCACCGCGGTTCCATTCCTCGCTTTTGTTCGGATCAGGCGCGAAAGCGCCCTGGTCGAAGAAGACCAGTTTCCAGGCGGCAAGAATGGGGCGGACATGCAGGAGGTACGGCAGCTCGTTTCGGGGCGAACTCGCCCTGACGGGCGTGCGCGTCATCAAGAAGGCATAGAGGGCCTTGTTGTCCTCGTCGGTGACGCGGGTGAAATGATCATAGGGAAATGCCGGATAAAGATGATCGCCTTTTCGGTCTACTCCTTCACGCATGGCCCGCTTGAAGGCAGCCTCGCTCCAGCGCCCGATACCGGTTTCATCGTCCGGTGTGATGTTCGTCGAATAAATGGTACCGAAAGGTGTCGGCAGTTTGAGGCCCCCCGAAAAGGCCTGCTTTCCCGGGACCGTATGACAGGCAATGCAGTTTCCAACCGCTGCGAGGCTGGCTCCCTTGGCGATCAATGCGTTATCGAAAGGCCCGGCCTGCGAGGCATTTCGGGCCTCGATTTCGGGGCGCCAGGCAAGAAAAAAGAATGCGAGACCGAAAACGATGAAGAGGGTGAGGATCGTCGACAGCAGTCTGATGGCTCGCATTGCCGATATGACCCTCCCAGGAGTGCAGACCGAACCGCATAAAACGCAAGGGATCAGGACTTTGTTCCCGGATCAGGTGTTGGTATCGCTTAAGGCTTGGCGATGGTTGAGCGCTCCTGAACGATCCGAGCCCGGTCTTTGTCGCTCTCGCGCATAAGGCGACCGGTGACGCGCAGCATCGCGATGAGGTCGGTTCCGTCGATGGACGCCTTTGTCATTTGGAGCTGTTCGAACTCGGCCGCCGCCTGCTGCCAGTTTTCGGTCTCGCGCCCAAAGGGGCATCCTTCCTCCTCCCAAATGGCGTATGCGCGCTGGCTGATCCAATCGTCCTTGTTGTAAACCATGATACCCAACCAAAAATGGAGAAAAATGTTCGTCTTGAGGTTGTCAGATTTCGTTTACGGAGTTGTTACTTCCGCAAGCGTCTGCGGTGATCGCGCCGCAACAGCAGTGCGTCAGATAGTGCTGTTGCCTGCCTCGATTGACCGCTCGGCGAGCTCGATGAGGATGCCGTCGGGATCGCGCAGAAAAGCGACCTTGTGCAGAACCTCGGAATTGTAAGCAAGGCGCGGGCGCTCCTTCACTTCAACCCCGGCGGCTTCGAGCCTTGCGAAGGTTTCAGCGACGCTGGCGAACAGGAACGTGAGATGGCGAAGACCGGCAGTACCCTCGGGAACGTCGCTTGCCCGCACTGCCCCGCCTGCAGGCGCAAAGACTTCCAGCATACCGCCTCCGGCATCGAGAAAAGCAACCTGCGAGCCATCCGGCATCGCCTTGCGCAGATGCAGCCGAAGGCCAAGCAGGCCGCAATAAAAGGCAACGGCGCGGTCCATGTCGCTGACAGTCATGCCGATATGTTCAAAGGATTTCAGCATTGAAAATTCCTCCCGCCGACAATGCTCGAACTGACTGCGGTCGCTTGCCGTCGTCAAGTCGAAATCGTGTGATGGCAATCGACAAGACCTGGCTTGCGGTCGATGAAATGGGGCGCTATCTGGTTGGAAAGGCCACGACTTAAGACCATCGAAAGCCGGGAGGCAGGGCATGCGCAAAGCGATCATCGTTTGGGGCGGCTGGCAGGGCCACGAACCTGAAGCATGCGCAGCCACCGTCGGAGAACTTTTGCGCGAGGACGGCTTTTCGGTGGATATTACCGGCGATCTCGACATCTTCGGCTCGCCGGTAATTGCCAATGCCGATCTTCTCGTTCCGATCATCACCGGGGAGCAGTTGGAAAAGGCGCATGCCAACGCGCTGGTCACGGCTGTTCGTGACGGTCTTGGCCTCGGCGGCCACCACGGTGCACTCGCGACATCCTTCAAGGAAAGTGCTCCGTTCCGCTATGTTTGCGGCGTCACCTGGGTCTCTCATCCTGGCAACATCATCGACTTCCGTGTGAACGTCAGCCGACAAAACGATCCGCTGATGCAAGGCATTCCGGACTTCGACTACCACTCGGAGCAGTATTACCTGCACTACGATCCGTCCGTTGAAATTCTGGCGACCACCACGTTCACCGGCGAATATGACGAGGCGGCCCGCAATGTCATCATGCCGGTGGTCTTCAAGCGGCACTTTGGCGCGGGCCGCGTCTTTTATTCGGCACTCGGCCATGTCGCAGCCGAATTCGACCATCCCTACATGCGACTTATTCTTCGCCGCGGTCTTGCCTGGGCTGCACGCCGCTAATGCAGCGCAGTGCGGCGCCGTATCGGTCAGCTCTGAACGATATGCTGCCTCACCAGTCGCTTGAGCTCTTCTGCATCCTTGAGCTGAATGGCTTCGATCATCAAGTGATGTTCGCAGCCGGACTGTTCGATGCGGGCGCGCGTTCGCCATTGAGCGACGGGCGCTGACGGGGTTCGCTGGCGAATTTCGGTAATGAGGTCGACCAGTTCCTGATTGCCGCCAAGAACCAGAAGTTGCCTGTGAAAGGCCAGATTGGCTTCGTAAAGGTCCAGCATCGTACCATCAAGGACCATGCGGTCGAAATGGATCGCCAGCTTCCGCAGGATATCGAGATCGTCGGCAGAGGCATTTTCCACGATCGTATCGGCAATCGCCGTCTCAAGAATGATGCGGATTTCGCTGACCTCCCTGGCACGGCGGCCGTCGGGCGCGTAGACGTGGTAGCCGCGATTGGGGACATGCTCGACCAGCCGCTTCTGGGCAAGGCGATCGAGCGCACGGCGTACTTCCGGGCGGGTGCAGTTGTAGCGTCGTTCAAGATCGATCTGCTTCAGCCATGTGCCAGGTAGAAGCACGCCCGCCAGGATATCCTGGAGGACAAGGTCGGTCACGTCCTTCGAATTTTCGATCTCCGGCTGCCCCATCGAAACGTCTGCCATTCAAGACTCCCTTTTCGAAACGGATATCACGGCACCGACAGTTTCTGTAGGCGGCCCGATTCCGGCCTGTCTAAAATTTATTCATGCCTGCGGATTGCGCAAAAGTTTTTTGTAGCCTAAATTGGCGCCAATTTTGGATACTAAGCGAAAAGAAGCCCTTTTGAAAGCCATGAAAAACTCAGACAGCGTGTGGGACATCGTCGAAGGCAAGCGCGAAATCTTCTTTGCGCTCAGCGATCTGATCTGGGATCTGCCGGAAACGAACTATCAGGAGTATCGATCGGCAGACGAACATGCGCGGCTCCTGCAACAGGAAGGCTTTCGCGTCGAACGCGGCCTTGCCGGCCTGCCGACAGCGGTCATGGGAGAGGCCGGCGAGGGCGGACCGGTCATTGCAATTCTCGGCGAGTTCGATGCGCTGCCGGGCCTCAGCCAGGTTGCAGGCCTTGCCGAAGAGCGCGAAGCGGTCGCCGGCGGCAATGGCCATGGTTGCGGTCACAATCTTCTGGGTGCCGGCTCGATGCTCGCGGCCGCCGCGGTCAAGGATTTCCTTGCACAGAACGGTCTGAAAGGACGCGTGCGCTATTATGGCTGCCCGGCCGAAGAAGGCGGCTCCTCCAAGGGCTTTATGGTGCGCGCCGGCGTCTTCGATGACGTCGATGTCGCCATTTCGTGGCATCCGGCTGCCTTTGCCGGCGTCAACAATCCGATCTCGCTTGCCTGCAACGAACTCAACTTCCATTTCACAGGCCGCGCCTCGCATGCCTCCGCGACACCGCACCTTGGCCGCAGTGCGCTCGATGCCGTCGAGCTGATGAATGTCGGCGTCAATTACATGCGAGAGCATATGCCATCGACAGCCCGCATTCATTACGCCGTTACCGATACCGGAGGTGCTGCCCCGAACGTCGTCCAGGCCCGCGCGACTGTTCGTTATCTCATCCGCGCCCGCACTCTGCCCGAACTTTTGTCGCTTGTCGCACGCGTCAAGAAAGTCGCCGAGGGGGCGGCGCTGATGACCGAGACGTCGGTCCGCAGCGAGATCCTCAGCGGCGACGCGAACCTGATCGGCAATACCCCCCTGGAGGAACGCATGTTTGCCCATCTCCAGCGTCTCGGCCCTCCGGTCTTCGACGAAAGTGACCGGCAGACCGCCCGCACGTTCCAGCAGACGATGAGCGCGGAGGATATTGCTGCTTCCTATAATCGCTTCGGCTTGAAAGCCAATAAGGATCAACCGCTTTGCGAGGAGATCGTGCCGCTTTATTCCGGAGACGGCTCGATTGTCGGCTCGACCGATGTCGGCAGCGTGAGCTGGGTCGTTCCGACCGTGCAGATGCGCGGCGCGACCTATGCGATCGGGACACCCGGCCATTCCTGGCAGCTGGTTGCGCAGGGCAAGCTTCCGGCTGCCCATAAGGGCACCGAACATGCAGCAAAGGTGATGGCAAGCACGGCCGTTGATCTGATCTTGGACCCCTCGCTCATCGATGCCGCCAAGGCCGATCTCAAAGCCCGCCTCGACGGGACACCCTTCGTCAATCCCATCCCGGATGACGTTGAGCCGCCGCTGCCGGAAAAACGACATGGCTGACGAGCCCAACAATGCGGATGTCGGGCACCTGATGGCGCATCTTCGGGAGTTTTCCCGACGCGTCAAGCTGTCGGGAACGCCTGAGGAGCTGGAAAGCTTCGGCTACCTCGAAAGGCAGATGACAAGCTATGGCTATCGCACCGAGCTGCTGTTTCATGAGGCCTTCATCAGCCTGCCGGGACAGGCAAAGGTGGAAATCGATGGCGTAGCGCTTCGCTGCATCACCCATTCGATGGCCGCTTCCAGTCCGCCTGGAGGCATCAGCGGCGAACTCGTTCATGTCGGCGAAGGCACAGAAGCCGATTTTTCGCAGGCCGAGGTGGCTGGAAAGATCGTTGTCGTGGACGGCATTGCAACCGAAGAGGTCGCAGCGCTTGCAAGTGCGGCCGGCGCGCGCGGCCAGCTCCATATCAGTCCCACCGAGCATCTTCATGAAATGTGCGTGTCGCCCGTGTGGGGAAATCCCTCCCAGCATACCCGCGACCAGCTCCCTGCGACCGTTATCTGCTCGATCGGCAATCATGACGGTGCCGCGTTGCGCCAGCGCCTTGCAGCCGGCCAAAACGTCAAGACCTGGTTGTTTGCCGAAGTCGACACCCGTTGGACCAAGACACCTTTGCTGGTGGCCGAGATGCCTGCTCAAGGTGGCGCGGCAGACGATCCTTTCATACTTTTGTCGGGTCATCACGACACCTGGCACTACGGGGTCATGGACAATGGCGGTGCGAATGCGACGATGCTGGAGGCAGCACGACTGCTTGGCCAAACGGCGTCCAGCTGGAAGCGCGGGTTGCGCATCTGCTTCTGGTCGGGTCATTCGCATGGGCGCTATTGCGGCTCGGCCTGGTATGCCGACGAGTATTTCGATGATCTCGAGCGCCGTTGCGCCGTCCATGTCAATGTCGACTCCACCGGTGGGAAGGGCGCGGCGATCTTGAGCAATTCCAGCGTAGTCGACGAACTTCGACCGCTGGCGGCCGAGGCGATCGAGAAAATTACCGGCCAGCGCCATGCCGGCCGGCGTCACGGCCGCGCGGCCGACCAATCCTTCTGGGGTGTCGGTATTCCTTCGATGTTCGGCAGCCTGAGCCATCAGCCTGCCGGACCGGCAAAGATGCTGACGGCGCTCGGTTGGTGGTGGCATACTCCCCATGACACCATCGAACATATCGACCCGGACAATCTGCGGCGCGACACACAGATCATCATCGAAGTTCTCGAACGCCTGCTTGTCTCGCCCGTCCTGCCACTGGACTACACAGTCTATGCCGCCTCGCTTGAAGAGGAGCTGACACGGCTGAGGAGCGCCATTGGCGAGCGGCTCGATCTCTCATCGATTGCCGGCGAGATTGCCGAGCTCCGGTCGAATGCCCAGGCAGTCCTGGCAGCAAGCGATGGCTGCCTGAAGCAGGCCGAGCGTCTCAACGCAGCGCTGATGGCCGCGTCCCGCCAGCTCGTGCCGTTGAACTATACCCATGGCGATCGCTTCCTTCACGATAGAGCCCTCCCGCATCCGCCATGGCCGGCCTTGGCAGGCCTGCGCGAGCTGGCCGGCCTGCCAAAGCACGCATCCGATACGGCATTTTATGTCGTTCACGCTCGGCAGACGCGCAATCGCATTGCTCATGCACTTCGCAACGCCAATGCCGCATTGCGATCTGCATTTGATACCTGAACAGCGAACCGCAATAAAAAAGGGGAATGATGTCATGAAAAGAAAATATCTGCATTTCTTCGTCCTGGCGGCCGTTTTGAACTCGGCTGCAAGTGCTGCCGAAGCCAGGGACCGGACAGATGTGAAGGTCGGCATAGAAGGCGCCTTTCCACCCTGGAACATGATGGATTCCAGCGGCAAGCTCGCCGGCTTCGATATCGACCTGATCAACGATCTCTGCGCCCGGGCAAAAGTCAAATGCGAGCTCATCCCCGGCGAGTGGACCGCCATGATCCCGAGCCTCAATGCCGGCAAGTTCGATCTGGTGATGACGCTTGGCATCAATGAAAAGCGCCGGCAGGTCGTCGACTTCACCGTTCCCTACGCCAGTGGCGTTGCAAGCTTCATTCTGCAGAAGAACGGTCCTGTGGCCCCGCTGCCGATGACCGGGCAGAAGCTCAATCTCAACGACAAGGACAAGGCCGATCCAGTCATGGCCAAGATCGGCGAGGCATTGGACGGCAAGACGGTCGGCGTTGTCCAGTCCACCAGCCAGGAACAATTGATCAATGCCTACTACGGCAGCAATGTCACGGTGCGCGCCTACAAGAATTCCGGCGAACGCGACCTCGACCTGAAGGCAGGCCGCATTGATGCCGGTTTCGACAGCGGCGTCTATGCGACCTCCATACTCGCAAAATCCGCAAACGGCGAACTGATGATGTCGGGACCGCTGATAAAGGGCGCCATGCTCGCCACCGAAGTCGCCCTTGGCATGCGCAAGGGCGAAGCAGATCTGAAGGCGAGATTCGACGAAGCCATCAAATCCGCGGCAAAGGACGGCACTATCAACAAGCTCTCCGAACACTGGAGCAGGATCGATCTCACGCCATCCTTCGAGCCGAATTGATCTTGAGCCAGGCGGCGGCAGCAGACCGTCGCCTTATTCCGCCACCGACTTTTCCATGATGGGTGACATGTCGTTTCCACCTCCTCGAAAGAATGCAAAAGGCAGGCGCCATGAACCAGCCCGGCATCCTTGAACTGGTCAGTTTCGGCCCGCAAGGCTGGGGCAAGGCACTGCTTGCCGGTGCATGGATGACGGTTCTGATCGCACTTGCCGGCTATTCGATCGGCGCAGCTATCGGGTCCTTCGGAGCCTGGGCCAAGATATCGGGAAGCCGCGGGCTGCGTATTGCGGCCGACACCTATACGACCGTGTTGCGCGGAATTCCCGATCTCTTGGTCATCTATCTCTTCTATTTCGGCGGCAGTGCTGTTGTCACCGCCGTCGGCCAGCTCTTCGGTGCCCAGGGCTTCGTCGGCTTTCCCGGCTTCCTCGCCGGATCGCTCGCCGTCGCGGTCACTTCCGGGGCCCAGTTTACTGAGGTCTTCCGTGGCGCGTTCAAGGCAGTGCATGCCGGCGAGATCGAAGCGGCGATCGCATGCGGCATGGGCCGATGGCTGCGCTTTCGACGGATCGTCGCGCCGCTGACGCTGCGCCACGCATTGCCGGGGCTCGGCAATGTCTGGCAAGTGGTACTGAAGGAATCGGCACTCGTCTCCATCACCGGTGTCGCCGAGCTTTTGCGCCAGACCCAGGTGGCGGCGGGATCGACCGGCCTGCCATTCGATTTTTATCTCATCGCCGGCGCAATCTACCTGCTGATCTCGACGGGGTCCGGTCTCTTCATGCGCCGGGCCGAACAGCATTTTTCGCGCGGCGTGAGGAGAAGCTGATGGATTGGCAATTTCTCTTCGAAACCTTCTTGAGCCTCATTTCGGCAATCCCGCTGAGCCTGGAGCTTGCCGCGACCTCGATCATACTGGGGGCAATCTGCGCGCTTGCCCTGGCACTTTGCCGGCTCTCTGGCATCCCCGCTCTCGACTGGTTTGCACGAAGCTACGTCTTCATCGTTCGCGGCACGCCGCTGCTCGTACAGATCTTCCTGATCTACTACGGTCTGGGGCAGTTTCCAGCAGTCCGCCACAGCCTGTTGTGGCCCTTTCTGCGCGAACCCTACTGGTGCGCCGTTCTGGCGCTGACAATGAACACCGCCGCCTATGGCAGCGAGATCATCCGCGGCGGCCTCCTGTCGGTGCCTTTCGGGCAGATCGAGGCAGCCCGGGCCTGCGGCATGCCGCGCATGATGCAGTTCCGACGCATCCTCCTGCCGCTTGCCATTCGGCAAGCGCTGCCCGGCTACAGCAATGAAATGATATCGATGGTCAAGGCAACGTCGCTTGCCTCCATCATAACACTCATGGAGGTAACCGGTGTTGCCGCCAAAATTATCTCCGAGACCTACCGTGCCATCGAGGTCTTCATCGTCGCCGGTGCCATCTATCTGGCAATCAACTTCCTGCTGACGCGGCTGGTCCATCTTCTCGAATACTGGCTGAGCCCGCACCTGCGCCAGCCTGTCCCACATCCTGCGGCAGGCCTTGCCCCCGCGCCCATTGAAGGAGACGCGCGATGACCGCGGCAATCCCCTCCCCTTCGCCGATCGCACTCAGCGTCAAGGACATGCATAAGAGCTTCGGTCCCGTCGAAGTGTTGAAGGGCATCTCCCTCGATGCCCACGAAGGCGACGTCGTTTCCATTCTCGGTTCCTCCGGTTCCGGCAAATCGACCTTTCTGCGCTGCATCAACCTGCTCGAAACGCCCAATTCCGGCGTGGTCACCGTGGCCGGTGAGACGATCCGTATGGCGCCTGACGGCAGGGGTGGCAGCCGTCCGGCCGATCGCAGACAGGTCGACCGCATCCGCTCGCAGCTCGGTATGGTCTTTCAGAGCTTCAATCTCTGGTCCCACAAGAGCGTGCTTGAAAATGTCATCGAGGCGCCCATCCACGTCCAGGGCCGGCCCCGAGCCGAATGCATCGAAGAGGCCGAGGCGCTGCTTGCCAAGGTCGGCATTGCCGAGAAACGGAATTTCTATCCCGCCCATCTTTCCGGCGGCCAGCAGCAGCGCGCAGCCATCGCCCGGGCGCTGGCGATGCGGCCGAAGGTCATGCTTTTCGACGAACCCACCTCTGCGCTCGATCCGGAACTCGTTGGTGAGGTCCTGCGCGTCATGCGAGCGCTCGCTGAGGAAGGACGCACAATGCTGGTGGTCACGCACGAAATGGGCTTTGCCCGCGACGTCTCCAGCCGTGTCGTCTTCCTTCACAAGGGTCTCGTCGAGGAAGATGGCAAGCCGCAGGAGGTGTTTTCCAGTTCGAAATCGGATCGTTTCCGGCAATTCATCAGCAAATGAAGCTTCAACCCAAATAAAGGAAAAGGGGAACCCAAATGAAATCTTCCAGTCGAATCCTGGTGGCGGTTTGCGCCGTTACCATGCTGGCCGTTTCGACGGTCGCACATGCCGAAGAAAAGAAGTGGACGACGGTCACCATCGCCACCGAAGGCGCGTTCAAGCCTTACAACTTTACCAAGCCGGACGGCACGCTGGACGGCTATGAAATCGAACTCACCAAGTATTTCTGCGACCACATGAAGGTGGAGTGCAAGATCGTCGTCCAGAACTTCGACGGCATGATCCCGGCACTCAATGCCGGCAAGTTCGATGCGATCATCTCCGGCATGTCGGCAACCGCCAAGCGCGAGGAAGTCATTGCGTTCAGCGACTCCTATGGCTCGACGGGCCAGGCATTTGCAACATCCAAGTCCAGCGATCTCGCACACATGCCCGAGAAGGGCCAGATCTTCTCGCTTGCAAGCGACGAGGCAGGTGCGGCTGCCGAAATTGACAAGCTGAAGCCGATGCTTGAAGGCAAGACGATCGGCGTGCAGACCGCATCGACGGCCGCTGCCTTTGTTGACAGATATCTGAAGGATGTCGTCCAGGTTCGCGAATATAAAACGACCGAAGAGCACGACCTCGATCTCAAGGCCGGCCGTGTCGACCTCGTCATGGCCTCCATGGCCTATCTGACCACGGCATCGCAAAAACCCGGCAACGAAGACATGACAACCACCGGCCCACGCTTTCAGGGCGGCTTTCTTGGCCGCGGCAGCTCGGTTGGCATGCGCAAGAGCGATTCGAAGCTGAAAGAGGAGTTCAACAAGGCGATCGCCGCCGCCAAGGCCGACGGCACCATCAAGACGCTCTCGGAAAAGTGGTTCGGCTTCGACGTAACACCGAAATGACCCTGCGAAGGCCGGCGGCGTCATCACACAGCGCCGCCGGCTTCATTTTGCTGCAGACTTGACGAGTCGCTGCCGGCGGTATTTTTGACCTTGCCCCGCCCGGACAGATGTGATCGATTTCCGGCGCTGCTGGAGGGCGGCGAATGACAAATCACCTGAGCAAAAGCTCGACTGCGACGGAGGGTCATCATGTCTCAGCTTCTCGACGACGCCTCATCAGGCGGCCTGTTTGTCGGCCGCGTCTGGAATCCGCAGGCAGCCGGTCCGGCGATTGTGACGATCCGTGACGGAGAAATAGTCGACATAACGTCCAGTCAAGCCCCGACATTGAGCGCACTTCTGGAGAAAGCCGACCCGACAGATTTCGTGCGCGAGGCGGATGGCAAACGGCTTGCTTCACTCGAGATGGTGGCAGCAAACAGCACCGGCAGGCCGGACGCTGCCCGACCCTATCTCTTGGCGCCGGCAGATCTTCAGGCCGTCAAGGCCTGCGGTGTAACCTTTGCTCAATCGATGATCGAGCGCGTCATCGAAGAAAAGGCTGCCGGCAATCCGGATCGTGCAGCCTCGATCCGCAGCCGCGTTGGCACTCTGATCGGCGGCAGCCTCGCCAACATCAAAGCAGGCTCTGCGGAAGCGGCAAAGGTCAAGCAGGCGTTGATCGACGAAGGCATGTGGTCGCAATATCTCGAAGTCGGCATCGGCCCGGATGCCGAGGTCTTTACCAAGTCGCCTGTGCTTTCCTCCGTCGGCTGGGGGGCCGATGTTGGCCTGCATCCGATTTCGACCTGGAACAATCCGGAACCGGAAATCGTGCTTGCGGTCAACAGCCGCGGCGAAATCAAGGGTGCGACCCTCGGTAACGACGTCAACCTGCGCGATGTCGAGGGCCGCTCGGCTCTGCTGCTCGGCAAGGCGAAGGACAACAACGCCTCCTGCTCCATCGGGCCTTTCCTTCGCCTGTTCGACGCCACCTACGGCCTCGAGGATGTCCGCAAGGCCGAGCTTGACCTGAAGGTCACCGGCCAAGACGGCTTCGTTCTCAACGGAAAGAGCTCAATGTCGAAGATCAGCCGCGACCCGACCGATCTCGTCAGGCAGACCTGCGGGGCTCATCATCAGTATCCGGATGGCTTCATGCTGTTCCTCGGCACGCTGTTTGCCCCGACACAGGACCGCGACGCCCCCAACCAGGGTTTTACGCACAAGGTCGGCGATGTCGTCGAAATCTCCGCATCCGGGCTCGGCA
Source organism: Rhizobium etli 8C-3 (assembly GCF_001908375.1). Lineage (NCBI taxonomy): Bacteria > Pseudomonadati > Pseudomonadota > Alphaproteobacteria > Hyphomicrobiales > Rhizobiaceae > Rhizobium > Rhizobium etli. The sequence continues at coordinate 2,239,348 of NZ_CP017244.1, forward strand.
CGCTTGTCAATACCGTTCGCCTTTCCACCGAATGCCCCCCATGGACGTTCGGGATTTCGGCGTTGATGACAAACCTCGCCGCCCGAGGGCTGCTCGCCTGATCGGCCAGCCTGGCCGCATGAATCGGACTGCCAATCGGGCTCGTTTGTTTGTGCACTGCAGCAATCGTCCCTATATTGATCCTTGGCGCCTTTTTTGGCTCAAGGAGAAGCATGTGTCCTTTCGAGATTCACCAGACGAACGCCTAGTTGAAATCGCATCATTCGGATCCAATCCCGGCGCGCTCAAGGCCTGGCTGTTCCTCCCCACAGACATGGATGAGCGTGCCCCACTCGTCGTAGCCCTCCATGGCTGCACCCAGACAGCCAAGGGATACGCACTCGGCTCTGGATGGTCGCAGCTCGCTGAGCGGCGGGGATTTGCGGTTCTCTATCCAGAACAACAGCACTCGAACAACCCGAACCTCTGTTTCAATTGGTTCGAGCCCGCAGATGCACGACGCGGTGCAGGCGAAGCCGCATCCATCAGCCAGATGGTCGCACATGTCGTTCAGTCACAGGGCATCGATCAGAACCGGATTTTCGTGACCGGTCTTTCAGCAGGTGGCGCCATGGCGAACGCTATGCTGTCGACCTATCCTGAGATCTTCGCCGGCGGCGCGATCATCGCAGGTCTTCCCTATGGCGTGGCGGCCAATGTTGCAGAAGCCTTCGCACAAATGCAGGGGCGAAATCCTTCGAACGCCCCGAAGCTACGCTCCGCGTTGAGGCGTGCCGGACATCACGCGGGTCCCTGGCCGACTGTCTCGGTGTGGCATGGAACACATGATCAGACAGTGCGACCGAGGAATGCAGACCAGATCGTGGATCAGTGGAGCGGCGTACATGCGACAGGCAAAGAGCCGGATCGCATGGAAGTGGTAAACGGGCACCAGCACAAGGTCTGGCTAGACGCCGATGGGCGAATGGTCATCGAAACCTATTCCATCAAAGGTATGGCCCATGGCCTTCCACTTGCAATCCGAGGCGATACCTCGTTCGGCCGAGCAGGGCCCTACATGCTTGAGGCTGGTATTTCGTCAACGGCGCGCATCGCGCGCAGCTGGGGGCTTGCTTTCGATTCCGATGTCGAAGCAACGGAGTTCGTCGCAGCCGAGGTGTCTGGGGAGTTGAAACTGGCTGGCAATGGCAAGCGACGAAGCCCTCGAGCGGGACCCGGTGACAATCGGGTCGGCAAAATCATCAATGACGCGCTTCGTGCAGCCGGGCTCCTTCGCTAGCCTGCTGCCGCCGGCCATGGCCATGGCCGCCAGTCGCCGCCCTACCATCAGTTCCTCGAAGCCGATGCAGCAAGGCGAAACCTGGTGCGCCATCCCGGCGGTCTCCTCCACGGCAGCCGGCGAAACAGAAAAGGCTTGGGCCCGGGATATCCGCCAAGCGATGTGCGGTCGGCGATTTTCGCTTCCGGCCTGACTTGCCGGTTTCAGGAATTATCGCAGCAAGATCCGCCCGACCACCCGCAGCAGCAGTCAATGCGGGCCAGATCTACTGATTGCGCCGGATTCCCTGCATGAGATCCAGCACGGAGTTGGCCGCGTCGAGCACATTCGTGCCGGGGCCGAAAACGGCAGAAACACCGTGATCAGCCAGAAACTGATAGTCCTGGCGCGGGATGACCCCGCCGCAGATGACGATGACATCGCCGCCGCCCTTTGCTTTCAGCATATCGACAAGCTGCGGCAGCAGCGTCTTGTGGCCGGCGGCAAGCGACGAGACGCCGATGACGTTGACGTTTTCGCCGACAGCCATCTGCGCTGCCTCTTCCGGCGTCTGGAAAAGCGGACCGGCAAGCACGTCGAACCCGATGTCGCCGAATGCCGATGCTATCACCTTGGCGCCGCGGTCATGGCCGTCCTGGCCAAGTTTGGCGACCATGATCTTCGGCCTGCGGCCAAGCGCCGCGCTGACCTCCGACATGCGGCTTTTCAAGACCGAAAGCTCGGGCTCGTCACGATAGGCTTCGCCATAGACGCCCATGATCACCTTTGGCGTGGCGGCGTGATCGCCGAAGGCTTTCCGCATGGCATCGGAGATCTCGCCGACGGTGGCGCGCGCACGGGCCGCCTCGACGGCCGCAGCCAGGAGATTGCCTTTTCCGCTGTGGGCGATCTCGACAAGCGCAGTGAGCGTTTGGGTAACCTTGGCGCTGTCACGCCGGCGCTTCGTCTCTTCGATGCGACTGATTTGCGCCGCTCTTACGGCACTGTTGTCGATTTCCAGGATGTCGATCGGCTCTTCGTTTTCGAGGCGGTACTTGTTGACGCCAACGATAACCTCATCGCCCTTGTCGACGGCGGCTTGCCGCCGCGCGGCAGCTTCCTCGATCAACCGCTTCGGCAGGCCTTCGTTGACTGCGCGTGTCATTCCGCCAAGTGCCTCGACCTCCTCGATCAGCGCCCATGCCTTGTCGGCCAGTTCCTTCGTCAGGCTCTCGACATAATAGGAGCCGGCGAGTGGGTCGACGACCTTGGTGACACCTGTCTCATGGCTCAGGATCAGTTGCGTATTGCGGGCGATGCGGGCGGAAAATTCCGTCGGCAGCGCGATCGCCTCGTCGAAGGAATTGGTGTGCAGCGACTGCGTGCCGCCGAGCACGGCCGACATCGCCTCATAAGCCGTGCGGATGATATTGTTATAGGGATCCTGCTCCTGCAGCGACACACCCGAGGTCTGGCAATGGGTGCGCAGCATCAGCGAAGAGGATTGCTTCGGCTCGAACTCCTCCATGATCCGCGTCCAGAGCAGCCGCGCGGCGCGCAGCTTTGCGGCTTCCATGAAGAAGTTCATGCCGATTGCAAAGAAGAAGGAGAGACGCCCGGCAAAGTCATCGACGCTGAGGCCCTTGGCGATTGCCGCCCTGACATATTCGCGGCCATCAGCCAGTGTGAAGGCAAGCTCCTGAACCAGTGTCGCACCCGCCTCCTGCATGTGATAGCCGGAGATCGAGATCGAATTGAACTTCGGCATTTCCTTGGCCGTATACTCGATGATGTCTGCGACGATCCGCATCGAAGGTTCTGGCGGATAGATATAGGTGTTGCGGACCATGAACTCCTTGAGGATGTCGTTCTGGATGGTCCCGGAGAGTTCCGCGCGCGAACAGCCCTGCTCCTCGCCGGCGACGATGAAGGAGGCCAGAATCGGAATGACCGCGCCGTTCATGGTCATCGACACGGACATTTCGTTCAACGGGATGCCGTCAAAGAGGATCTTCATGTCTTCGACCGAGTCGATTGCGACACCGGCCTTGCCGACGTCACCCTCGACGCGTGGATGGTCGCTGTCATAGCCGCGATGGGTGGCGAGATCGAAGGCGACGGAAAGGCCCTTCTGGCCGGCGGCGAGATTGCGACGGTAAAAGGCGTTGGATTCCTCGGCCGTCGAAAAACCGGCATACTGGCGGATCGTCCAGGGCCTGCCGGCATACATCGTCGCGCGCGGCCCCCGGACGAAGGGTTCAAATCCCGGAAGGGAATCGAGATGCCCGGCTCCTTCGAGATCGGCGGCCGTGTAAAGCGGCTTGACGTCAATGCCTTCCGGGGTATGCCAGGTCAGCGTCTCCGGCGGGGCGCGCAGCTCCTTCTGCGCCAATGCCGCCCAATCCGCGGTCGTCTTCTTGACCATGTCTTCCTCCGGAATTTCCTTTTGGATGCACGCTATCACTCGAACCGCTTGGGGCGCGATAGGGCCTTGGGATAATTTACGCAGGAAACTGCCGATTTCCATGCCTGGCGTGGCGCCTGTCGCCGCTGGCCCGGCCGCGAGCGCAAGAGATAGGTTCGACGGCAGGGGCGAGACGGCTGAGCGAGAAGCCCGCAAGGCCAGGAACGAATACGCCTAGCGCTTAAGGCTCTTCAAAGTTGGCCGGCAAAGCATTGCGGCGAAGATCGGGGGCCGGATCAATCAGACGGCCCGGTGCCTCGGAATGCGCGGCAGGAAAACCGTGAGCAGGCCGAGCAGCGGCAGATACGAGCAGATCCGGTAGACGAACTCAATACCGTGGCTGTCGGCGAAATCGCCGAGGAAGGCAGCACCCAGTCCCCCCGCCCCGAAGGCGAAGCCGAAGAAGACGCCGGCGATCAGGCCAACGCGTCCGGGCACCAGTTCCTGCGCAAAGACGACGATTGCCGAAAACGCTGAGGCAAAAACAAGGCCGATGACGACACTGAGGATGCCGGTCCAGAAGAGGTTGGCATAAGGCAGCAGCAATGCGAAGGGAATAACCCCGAGGATCGAGAACCAGATTACGAAACGGGAACCGAAGCGATCGCCGATCGGCCCGCCGAGGAAGGTGCCGACGGCCACCGAACCGAGGAAGAGGAACAGCATCAGCTGGGCCTGCTGCACATCGAGCTGGAACCTGTCGATGACGTAGAATGTGAAGTAGCTCGACACGCTCGCCATGTAGACGTTCTTCGTCGCCGTCAAAAGGACGAGAATGATGAGCGCAATGATCACCTTGTTCTGTGGCAGGGGCAACGCACGGCTTACCGCAGGCTTTCCGGCATTCTGCCGGCGGTGGCTCATGAACCACTTGCCGACCCAGCCGAGCACGACGATGCCGATCATGGCGATGGCGGAGAGCCAGGAGACGCTGTGCTGGCCGAGCGGCAGCACGATAAAGGCGGCAATCAGAGGGCCGATCGCCTGGCCGGCATTGCCTCCGACCTGGAAGAAGGATTGCGCAAACCCGTGACGGCCGCCTGAGGCAAGACGCGCAACGCGCGAAGATTCCGGATGAAAGACGGCCGAGCCGAAACCGATGAGGCTCGCAGCCACCAGCAACAATTCGAAGCTTGCGGCATTGCCGAGCAGGATCAGGCCGCAAAAGGTGCTCGCCATGCCGACCGGCAGAGAATAAGGCATCGGCCAGCGGTCGGTGACGATCCCCACAAAGGGCTGCAACAGCGAAGCCGTGACCTGGAACGTCATCGTCAGAAGTCCGATCTGGACAAAATCGAGATCGTAGTTTGCCTTGAAGAGCGGATAAAGAGAGGAAAGCAGCGACTGCATGATGTCGTTCAGCATATGGCAGAAGCTGACAGCCACGAGGATCGACATCGTCGTCTTCTCGAAGCGGGGGGAAGTCTCGCTCAGTACTGCCATAGGCATTTCTCCTGCGGATCGCTGCGCGTGCCGCTGATCACGTCTTCACAAGATGATTGCGGAACTGGAGCCTTCGGAAGCCTCGGCGGCCGCAGGAGAGCATCTAGCGCAACTTGCGCGTCAGTTACAGCCCAGTTTTCCCGAGTTTGGTACGCTGATGGGTCAATTATGCCGAGAAGCCTGTATTGCTGCACGAATGATTCCGCCACAAGAAAGTAGTAATTGAATTTCCCTATGTGCTCATACACTATCATTCTGCCCGAAGTGCCGCCCCGAAAGGGCGCCCCGTCAACACAGTCCATGGAAACTTAAAAATGAACGCAAAAGCTCCGAATGCAATCGACATCTACGTGGGCTCGCGCGTGAGGATGCGTAGACTGCTGCTAGGGTTTAGCCAGGAGCGGCTGGCCGACCAGATCGGCGTTACCTTTCAGCAGGTGCAGAAGTACGAAAAGGGCATGAACCGCATCGGCGCAAGCCGGCTGCAAAAGATTGCCGAAGTCCTTGCTGTACCCCCGAGCTTCTTTTTCCAGCAGGACGCCGCGCAGCCGCTGAGCCTGGAGGGACTGGAGCCTTCCGAAAACTTCGATCCGGTCGGAGAATTCCTGCGGTCGAAGGAAGGACTGGCGCTTAATCGCGCTTTCTTGAAGATCACCGATCCAACCGTGCGTGAAAAGGTCCTTTCCCTCGTCAAGGCGATGGCCCAGGCCGGAGAGCGCCGCGATCTGGACGTCGATCCGGCAAGCTCTGAGACGGGCGCTACGCTCGAGGCTTGATGAAAACCGCTGCCAGGGGAACCTGAAAAGCTCCCTGGCGCCGGCCCTGCCGCAGCACGCGGCCTAGATGAGCTTCTCCAGCGTGATCGGCAACGACCGGATTCGCTTGCCGGTCGCGTGGAAGACGGCGTTGGCGATCGCAGGTGCCACCCCGACGATCGGCAATTCGCCGACAGCCTTGCCGCCGAGCACCGAGGCATGGTGATCGGGGATGCCGACGGAAATCACCTGAAGGTCGGGCACGTCCGAATTGGTCGGTACCAGATAGTCGGCCAGATTGTTGTTGATGACGCGGGCATGCCGTTCGTCGACAATACCTTCCTCCAGCAACGCCTGGCCAATGCCCATGATAATGCCGCCGCGCCACTGGCTTTCGGCGAGTTTCGGGTTGTAGAGCCTTCCTGAATCGAGCGCCGAAACCATGCGCGAGACACGGACGGTGCCGAAATCCTCATCGACGCGAACCTCGACGAAATGCGCACACCAGCTATGGAGCGAATAGCCGCCTTCAGTCGGCGCCTTCATTGTCATCATCGTCGTGAAGTTGTCGTAGCGGTCCTTTCCATCTCGCCTGTCTTCCGGCAGCGTGTCACGCAGCGTCTCGATCTTCTCTCGGCCGATCTGCCGCATGAAGTCTGCAATCGCAACGCCATCACCTTCCCCCCTCGGCGGCAAGATCCGGCCCTCGAAGATCGTCAGCGTATTGGCCTGCGCCTCCCGGAACGGCGAATTGACATCGTTGAGAGCAAGCCCGATCAACTCGTCGCGGGCGGCAAGGGCGGCCTTATGAACGGCCCCCGTCATCAGATTTGCAAGCTGCGAGCCGCCAGCGACGGGCGCCCGCGGCAAGGCCGAGTCGCCAAGCTTGACGTGGATCTTGTCGACGGGGATGCCAAGTACCTCAGAGGCAGTCTGGGCGATGATGGTATAGGTCCCCTGTCCCATGTCGATGCCGCTGCTTGCAATTTCGGCCGTTCCATCGGCAAGCACCCGCACAAGCGCCTCACCGGGCGTGCGGCGCACCGGATATGTACCTGCTGCCACACCCCAACCGATCAGCGCATTGCCGTCGCGCATGGAACGCGGCTTTGGCGAGCGCTTCGACCAGCCGAAGGCCTCGCCGCCCACGGCAAAGGCTTCGCGCAGTTGTCTTGTCGACCACGGGATCTTGGCATGCGGGTCTCGCTCGGCATAGTTCAGCAAACGGATCTCGACGGGGTCGATGCCGACGGCATAGGAAAGTTCATCGATTGCCGACTCCAGACCCCATGCACTGGGATTTTCGCCAGGAGCACGAAGCGCGCCCGGCAGAACCGTATGCACAGGCACGATGTTCTGCCTCGAGCTGAAGTTCGGCACGTCATACATGATGGAGGTGACGGCACCGAGCGGCTCGACGGCCACACCCGTCATCGCCGTTTCATTGGCGCCTCGCTGGACGATCGAAAGCAGCTTTCCTTCCTTCGTGGCGCCGAGCCCCAGCGTTTGCCGGGTGGCGGGGCGGCCGCCGAAGGCGGTAAATGTCTGCGCGCGGGTGAGCGCCAGCTTGACGGGACGGGCGAGCTTTCTTGCAGCCATGATCGCAAGCGCTGCATGCGGCAACGAGAGTGCCTTGGAACCGAAGCCGCCGCCGATATAGGGCGAGATGATCCGCACATTCTCGAAGGGCAATTCGAACCACTCGGCATAGCTGCGCGCCATGCCGTCAACCCATTGGCTGCCTTCCCAAAGCGTCAGCACATCGCCGTCCCATTTGGCGATCAGCCCATGGGGTTCGATCGGCACGTTGTATTCACGCGGTGTCTTGTATTCGGCTTCGATCCGAACAGGAGCTTCAGCCAGCGCCTGTTCGGCGTTGCCCCACTCAATCGTCATTTTCTCGACCGCAATACCCTCCCCGGCCCGTTCGTCATCGAGGCCGAAGATGGCCTGCTTCTCGTCGTAGCTCACCTCAATCAACGCCGCGGCCGCGGTCGCCTGTTCCAGCGTTTCGGCGATCACGGCTGCAACATGCTGTCCGCTGAAGGTAATCTCGTTGGTCAGCGCGAGATAGGGACCTTCAGGACCGGGCGTGCCGGCCCAGGTGGTTGCCGATTTCAGCTGGGTGATGTTGTCCGGCGTCAGCACGAGCAGCACGCCAGGTGATGCCTCAGCTGCAGAGATGTCCATCGTGCTGATTGTGCCTGCCGCAATCGTGCTTTGGACCATCACGGCGTGAACGACGCCTTCGATCTGGTGTTCGAGCGCATAACTTGCCTTGCCGGTAATCTTTGCCGGTCCATCCAGGCGCGACAGGCGGCCCCCGAGCACGCCATCGGCTGCATCACCGCGTTTGATTTTCCCTTCGATGACGGTCATTGCAGACCTCCCAAACTTTCCATGGCGCGGGCAACGACACGTGGCGCCAGGTCGATCTTGTACCGGTTGGCGCCATGGTCGATGGCGCCCTCGATGGCAAACAGGCTTGCTTTTGCAATCGCCGCGGGTTCGGCGGTCTTGCCGATCAAGGCGCGTTCGACTGCACGGGCGCGCCACGGCTTCGTCGCAACGCCCCCAAGCGCAACGCGAAGGTCGCGGATCGTTTTGCCATCGTCTTCCAGCTCGAGGCCGACGGCGGCGCTGGCGGCAGCAAACTCGTAGGATTGCCGGTCGCGAACCTTGAGATAGATCGATCGACGGGCTGCCTGTGAGGCGGGGACGAAAATGGCGGTGATAAGTTCACCGCGTTCAATCTTGTGTTCCAGTTGCGGCGTGTTGCCCGGAGCCAGGAAGAAGTCGTCGACAGCAATCTGGCGCACGCCCAGATGGATCACCGCGTCGAACGCGACGAGCGCCACCGCGAGATCGCCGGGATTGCTCGCGATGCAGTGGTCGCTGGTGCCGAGCACTGCATGGTTGCGGGTCACTCCGCCGATCGCCGAACACCCCGAACCCGGCTCGCGCTTGTTGCAGGCCGTAAAGACCGCCGGGTCGCGGAAATACGGACAGCGGGTGCGCTGCAGAAGGTTGCCACCGATCGTCGCCATGTTGCGAAGCTGAGCTGATGCCGCCAGCGACAGCGATTGCGAGATCGCCGGGAACGCTTCTTTTATCACCCGATGCTCAGCGACGTCGCTCATCTTGGCGAGCGCGCCGATCGTGACACCTGACTGCGTCGACGAGACTGCGTCCAGTCCGGGAAGAAATGTGATATCGACGACCGATTCCGGTGCGGCAATGCCGCATTTGGCAAGATCGAGCAGGGTCGTGCCGCCTGCAATGACCATCGCGCCTTGCCTGGCGGCCGCCTCACGGGCTTGATCGGCCGACGATGGGCGAAAATAGGAAAACTCTTTCATCTCGCCAGCTCCGCAGCTTCGCGCACCGCCGCAACGATGCCGTTGTGGGCGCCGCACCGACAGAGATTGCCGGACATATATTCACGGATCTCGCTGTCAGAGCCCGTATGACCCTCGAAAATGCAGCCAACCGCCGACATGATCTGGCCAGGCGTGCAATAGCCGCACTGGAAAGCATCGTGCTCAAGGAACGCAGCCTGAACCGGATGCAGGCTGCCGTCTGCCGCGGCAAGGCCTTCGATTGTCGTTACTTGCCGCCCCTCGGCCTGGGCCGCAAGCGTGAGACAGGCAAGCACGCGCCTGCCGTCGATGTGGACGGTGCAAGCGCCGCACTGCCCCTGGTCGCAGCCTTTCTTCGTGCCGGTCAGCGCCAGGTTTTCACGCAATGCATCGAGCAGCGTCGCGCGTGGATCGACAGCAAGCACGTGCGATGTACCGTTAATGTTAAGCTTCAGGTTGATTGTCCGGGTCATGGAGTTCTCCTGCCTCGACGGAGGATCTTGCGCCGTCATTGAAATAGCCGGGTCTTGAACTGCAAAGCGCCTGCCCCAGCTAGAATCTGGGTTCGGTCTCTGCGGGTCTTGCCTTCACCTCATGGCGCCTGCGCAATTGAGACATGACATTCCGCCTCTTTCTGCGATAACAGGTGCAAGGCCCTCAAGTTAAACGGAGGCGCCTCCGATTAAACTAGCGGCTTGCACGGCAGCGTCAAGCCCTCATCCGCAGGAGAGGCTTTTGACCGGAAAGGCAATAGCCGCAAGCGAGACGAAACCTGAAAAGCGCATGCGTGCCGATGCATTGCGCAACCGCGACAAACTGATTGCAGTTGCCGCCGAGGTCTTTGCCGATCATGGCGTCGAAGGTTCGCTGGAGGAGGTCGCCCGGCGTGCCGGCGTCGGTATCGGCACGCTCTACCGGCACTTTCCGACGCGCGAACATCTGGTCGAAGTTGTCTATCGGCGGGAACTGCAGAATTTGGCGACGGCCGCCAGCGATCTTGCGACAACGCATCCGGCCGACGAGGCCCTTGAAGAATGGATGCACCGTTTCGTCAACTATATTGCCGCCAAGCGCGGCATGGCACAGAGCCTGCGCATTTTGCTCGGCTGCAACTCTGAGCTCTTTGCCGAAAGTGCCGGCATCATTTCCGGGGCTCTTGGACAATTGGTGGACAACGCTGCCGCAAAGGGCATGATCCGCAGCGACGTGGAGAGCACCGACCTCCTGCATGCGCTTTCCAGCATCTATTCGATGCCCGACTCGCCGGAATGGCGGCAGCGCTCCCGCAGGCTGATTCGCCTGTTGATGGACGGACTTAAATGGGGTGCAAGAATGGGATCGGCCGAGTAGGGTCTGAGACCACTGATTCGGCTGGCGACCTTGGCGCCTTGAAAGCTAATGCGCTGATATGATTTGCTTCCGCTTCAATACGGAAGCTAAAAAGAGGTTCATTTCCGCAAGTCATGCTTTGATCCTTCGGGCAAGTATTGCCCGATAAAGCCCGCTGAGAGGCAGCTTAACGCCCTGTTAAGCCCATGGCCTTGCAAGAAAATGAGAATCGGCGCTAAATGCGCTTTCATTGGCCTCACGGCGTTAAAATCGCATTTTCGAGATTTCCATGAATATGGCACCTACAATTGGTAAAGCAATTTCTGATGTCGATCAGCTGATCATCGGCCAGGCACAGGAACTGTCCGACAAGTTGAAGCAGCATCGCCTGGAAATGTTTCCGCCCCGTGCGATGAAAAGCCTGCGCGAATTCCAGCTTGCCGAAGTGGCGCGCTTTCTTGGCGTCACGAGCGGCTATCTTCGCAATCTCTCGCTGGAGGGCAAGGGGCCTCTGCCGCAGGTGACGCCATCGGGGCGCAGATCCTATACCGCCAGGCAGATGGATGAAATGCGCCTGTTCTTGGATCAGAATGCCAGAGGCAGCACGCGTTACGTCCCGCACCGCACGGGCAATGAACACCTGCAGGTCATCGCCGTCGTGAATTTCAAGGGCGGCAGCGGCAAAACCACGAGTGCTGCCCATCTCGCCCAGCATCTGGCGCTGACTGGCCACCGTGTTCTTGCCGTCGACCTCGACCCGCAGGCCTCGCTTTCGGCGATCCACGGCTTTCAGCCGGAATTCGACGTCGACGAAAACGAGACGCTTTATGCGGCAATCCGTTACGACGACGAGCGGCGACCGCTGAGGGAGATCATTCGCAAGACCAATTTCCCCAATCTCGATCTGGTTCCAGGCAATCTCGAATTGATGGAATTCGAGCATGATACGCCGCGCGTGCTTGCCCAGGGCAAGGCCAGCGACTACGGCCGCATCTTCTTTGCCCGCCTTGACGAGGCGCTGTCTTCCGTCGCCGACGACTATGATGTCGTCGTCATCGACTGCCCTCCCCAGCTCGGCTTCCTGACGATGAGCGCCATCTGCAGCGCAACCGCCGTGCTCATCACCGTTCATCCGCAAATGCTCGACGTGATGTCGATGTGCCAGTTCCTGCAGATGCTGGGCGAGGTGCTGAACACGCTGAAAGGTGCCGGCGGCAACATGAATCTCGACTGGTTGCGCTATCTCGTGACGCGCTACGACCCGCAGGATGGGCCACAGACGCAGATGGTCGCCTTCATGCGCTCGATGTTCCGCAATCACGTGCTCACCAATCCGATGCTGCGAAGCGTGGCGATTTCGGATGCTGCCATGACCAACCAGACCCTCTACGAGGTGGAGCGCAATCAGTTTACCCGCGCGACCTATGACCGCGCCATGGAGGCCATGAGCGCGGTAAATGGCGAAATCGCCGAGCTCATCCATAAGGCATGGGGGCGCAGATGACGGCACACAGACTGACCGCAACCAACCGTTCAACCGCCGGGAGGAGAAAGAATGGCACGTAAGAATATCCTCTCGGGCCTGATGGACGATTCCAAAAAGTTTACCGCCGTAAACAGCGAGCCCGTAAACGACCCCGACAAGCAGCAGATCAATTTCAAGGGAATTGGCGCCCTCGGTGCCGTTACCCGCAGTATCGATGCCCTGGCCGCACGGGCGGACGCTGCGCGCGAAATCGAAGAAATGCTCGCCCATGGCGAAACCGTGATTGATCTCGACACCGCACTCATTGAAGATTCCTTCGTCAGCGATCGCCTCGGGCACAATGATGAGCAGTTTCAGGAATTGGTGGAAGCCATTCGCCTTCGAGGTCAGGATTCACCCATTCTTGTCCGCCCGCATCCGCAAAAGGATGGGAAGTACCAGATCGCCTTCGGCCATCGCCGCGCGCGCGCTGCCAAGGAACTTGGCCGGCCGGTTCGCGCCGTCGTCAAGAAGCTTGCCGACCGCGATCATGTCATTGCCCAGGGACAAGAAAACTCCGCACGCGCGGATCTCTCCTTCATCGAACGGACGATGTTTGCCGACAAGCTCGACAAGCTGGGCTTCGATCGGGAGACGATCATGGCAGCGCTCAATGCCGACAAGACGACGATCTCCAAGATGCTGTCCGTCACCCGGCGCATTCCGGCCGAGATTCTGTCGGCAATCGGCGCAGCGCGCGCAACTGGCCGCGACCGTTGGCATGACCTTTCGGCGAAATTTGAAGAAGACAATGCTGCCGAGCGGGCGATGCTGTTTATCGAAACGCCAGCCTTCGAAGCTGCCGGGCCGGACGCCCGGTTCGACATGCTTGCGGCATTCCTCAGCAAGAAGCCGGCACCAGCCGTCCAGACCACAACGCCGTCTTCGGCCGTGACCCAGTGGCAGCGCCGGGACGTCAAGGCGAAGATCAAGGATGACGGGAAGCAGTTCACCATCGCGCTGAGGGCAGGGAAGGCGTCAGCCTTCGGCACCTATATCGCAGACAATCTCGATCGTCTCTATGAGGCGTTCGAAGACAGCAGGACGACAGGAAAGAACGGAGATCAATAGCAAAAGAAAAGGCCCCCGAACGTTGCCGTAGCGGAAGCCCTCTCTGATCTAGACACCCAGAGAATCACATTTCCGCACAATATAGTCAAGAGTCTCCGGCACCTATTTTCGGTGAGCTGATATCTTTTGCCTTGAAGAAGGCGAAGAAAATGGAAAGCGGAAGTGTGACGACGCCCTTTGGGCGGCGGCCGATGACACTTGGCATGCTCGCAAGTCAGGTCACCAGCCACAAAATTGAGCCAGGCGCCTCAATCGACAAATGGAAAATCTATCGTGCGCTTTGTGAAGCCAAGCCTCTGCTCGACATATCCGACAGAGCGCTCACGGTATTGAACGCGCTTTTGAGCTTCTACCCGAAAGCCGAGCTTGCAGCAGACGACAGTCTTGTCGTCTTTCCCTCCAATACGCAGCTATCGCTTCGCTGCCATGGCATGGCCGAGCAAACGATAAGGCGGCATATGGCCGTCCTCGTGGCCGCCGGTCTCGTGATCCGCAAGGACAGCCCCAACGGCAAGCGCTACGCTCGCAAGAGCTGCAATGGCGAGATCCACGACGCTTTTGGATTCTCACTCGCGCCTCTGCTTGCGCGCGCCTGCGAAATCGAACGCATGGCCGCGAAAGTCTCTGCCGACCGTCTCTACATCCAAACGCTCAAGGAACGTCTCACGCTCACCCGCCGCGACATCTCAAAGCTTGTCCAGGCAGCGATCAGTGAAGAGCTTCCCGGAGACTGGCAAGCGGTGAACGGACGGTTTCACGATATCCTGAACCAATTGCCGCGCAAAGCCGGCGCCCATGCGGTTGCCTCCACATTGGATCTCCTCGACGCATTGCGCGATGAAATCGTCAAGCGACTGGAAACACTGATTAAAACGGACGATCTGAGCGCCAATGACTCACAAAATGAGCGGCACATACAGATAACAGAATCCGAATCTAATCTTGAATCTGAAGCCGCGGTTAAGATTCCGACCCCTGAGTTGACTGCAGTAAACTCGGCAATGATTGAGGCAGCAAACGAAGGACACGGTGAACTCCCTCGACTTCCGGCAGGAACCAACACCACATCCACACTATTTCCACTCTCCCTCGTTCTGCAGGCATGCCCGGAAGCGCGCAGCTACGGACCTGATGGAACTGTCAGAACATGGCAGGACCTCATTGCAGCAGGCGCTATCGTCAGTTCAATGCTTCATATCAGTCCCTCCGCATACAGGGACGCCTGCAGGGTCATGGGTCCGCAAGCGGCCTCAGCCGTGCTTGCCTGCATTTTTGAACGGTCGGGGACGATCAATTCAGCCGGCGGTTATTTGCGCGACCTCACCCGACGTGCCCAACGCGGAGAGTTTGCAATCGGATCAATGCTAAGAGCACTCGCAAGGACACAGGAACATCATGACGCCCCTCACTGA